>CABSMS010000098.1 GCA_902478885.1 uncultured Collinsella sp.
CTACACAAGGCTATTCGTCGGCAGCGTCAGATGTGTATAAGAGACAGGGTATAGCGAGGGTGAGGCTCCGGACGAGGAGTGGGACGAGTCCATGCCGCGTGACGTGTCGAGCGACGAGGACGAGACCGGCAACGACGTCGCCGCCGATTCGGACGCCGCCCTCGACCCCGTCGAGCCCCTGACCTTCGAACAAGCTTGGGCCCAGGCCGAGGCAGACGAGGCCAAGGCCGACGCTACGGCCACGCTCGGCGAGCCAGCCGACATGTCCATCTCGCCGGCAAAGACCCCACAGCCGCGTCACACCATCGATCCCGACAGCACGGCATCCTTCAGCATTCTCGACGTGCCCTCGCAGGGCGCTCAGGCGCCCGCACCCACACGTCGCCCCAATCTGTCTCGCGAGGAAGATGCAGGACGTCGCTCTCCGCTTGGCCCCATCCTTATCGCCTTCATGGCCGGCGTTATCGCATGCTCGGTAATTGGAAACGTCTGGAGCCATGTCGAGCAGCAGCGAAAAGACGCCGCCAAGGTCGAGATGTCTGTTGAGCAATCGCTCGGCCGCACGCGCTCGGTACATGTGTCGGTCGAGGTCAAGGACGGCGCGACGTGGGACACCGCGCGCGGCGACAACAAAATGCTCATCCACATCGTGGGGCGCACGCTCAAAGGGCAGACGATTGACGAGTATCAATACGTCAATTCCGCTGGTGACGGCATCGAACTTAAGCCCGGCGACTACGAGCTCACCGTCGATGAACCGCCCGTCGCCACCGACGGCACGCGCTTCCGTGCCTCAAAGCGCATGGTTCCCGTGAGCTTTAACTCGCAGGCGCCCGATACGGTCGACACCACGCCACAGGGCGGGTTTGACCTTTACGTAGATACCCAGTAGGCGCTCGCCGCTCATTCCGCTATGGCTACTCAATAATCGCCTGCCGTCCCGTCCCGCCGCCAAGAGTGGGACAATGGCCCTCGACACTATTGTTTACTTTTGGAGGAAGTAGCATGTCTACCGTCACTACCATCAAGCGCGGCGGCCTCACCGCGGCCATCGATTCCATGGGCGCCCAGCTCACGAGCCTTGCTCTCAACGGCAACGAGTATCTGTGGCAGGGCGACCCCGCCTTTTGGGGCAAGCATGCGCCCATCCTGTTCCCCATTGTGGGTTCGCTGCGCAACAAAACGGCAACGTCTGCGGCCGGCACCTGCGAGATGCCGCGCCACGGACTCGCGCGCATCGTCGAGCACAAGCTGGTCGAGGTTTCGGAGGACGGCTCCTCGGTAACGTACGAGATCACCGACACGTCCGAGTCGCTCAAGGCCTTTCCGTTCCACTTTAAGCTCAACATGACCTATGCCCTGACCGGCGACGCCATCCTCACGCAGACCTTTGCCGTCACCAATACCGGCGACGTGGACCTGCCGTTCTCGGTGGGCGGCCACCCTGCGTTTAACGTACCGGCTCCCGGTGCCGAGGACGAGGCATTCGAGGATTACGAGCTGGCGTTTACCGAGGCTTGGACTAACGAGGCTCCTATCATCACGCCCGACGGTCTTATGACGTTTGAGGGCAGCTATAAGGCTCCCGACAACTCGGACGTGCTGCCCATCACGCACCGCAGCTTCGATAACGATGCCATCATGTTCACCGATACTCCGGGCTCCACGCTCACGCTGCGCGGCCGCAAGTCGGGCCACGGCGTCAAGATCGACTTTGAGGGCTTTAAGTACATTGGCGTGTGGTCTGCCGCCAACGACGCTCCGTTTGTGGCGCTCGAGCCCTGGACCGGTCATACCACCATGGACACCGAGGACGATGTCTTTGAGCACAAGGTCAACACCATTACGCTGGCACCGGGCGAGACGGACGTCCGCAGCTTTAGCGTCACCTTATTCTAGAGGTTCCGCCGTTCTGACGAACGGCGGACTAGTCGACGCTGCGCGCCGCCCAGGGCGACAATTTGTCATTCAAAAGGCAAGGCATGACCAGAAGGTCTATGCCTTGCCTTTTTCATGCCTAGTCGTTGGGGACGTTCTTGTTTGACTAGTCGTTTAAGAACGTCCCCAACGACTACCAATCGTTTTCAGTTCGTAAACTTGCATATATGCATTTATATATGCATTTGCTGGAGGTAGCGCTGAGCGGTATCCTGTTAAGTCGTCAGCATACGATTCAACAGGGAAGGCAGATTATGCATTCTCCCCATCAACGCGACGCGCATCCACAGCCGGTATGCAGCCGTCGCATCTTTTTGGGTAGCGCTCTCGCTGCGAGCGCTACTGTCGTCGCCGGCGCACTTGCCGGTTGCCAGCGCCCCTCCACGCTGGAAGTAGTTCAGCCCACGACGGGCGGCGGTCGCGACGACCTGTCCGATTCCGTGATCGGCAAGGACAAGATTCGCATTGGCATGGAGGCGGCCTACGCCCCGTACAACTGGCAGGTCTCCGAAGCCAGCAAGTACACTATCCCCATCGACAACGTGCAGGGCGCCTATGCCGATGGTTACGACGTGCAGATCGCCAAGATCGTCTGCAAGGCCCTCGGTGGCGAGCCCGTTGCCGTCAAGCAGAGCTTCTCGGGTCTTATCGATTCGCTCAACAACGGCCAGATCGACCTCATCATTGCCGGCATGAGCGCCACGCCCGAGCGCGAGGAGTCCGTCGGCTTTTCCGACCCGTACTTCATTGGCTACTTTGGCCTGTTCGTAAAAGAGGGCTCGCCCTACCAAAATGCGACCAAGCTCAGCGACTTTAGCGGCGCAACGGTCCTCGGCCAAAAGGACACCATGCTCGATACCGTCATCGACGAGATCCCGGGCGTTGTCCACAAGAACCCGGTCGATTCGGTCCCCACGGTGTTTTCGAACCTGCTGCAGGGCACCTGCGACGCCGTGACCTACAATACCGAGAACGAGAAGGGCTATATGGCCCAAAACCCGGGTATCGTGCCGATTCGATTTGCCGAGGGCGAGGGCTTTAAGCAGGAAGTCACGGCAAACGTCGGCTGCCGCAAGGGCTCGGACAAGCTGCTTAAGCTCATCGACAAGACACTCAAGGGCATTAGCCAAGAGGAGCGCGACCAAATGTGGGACGCGTGCCTCGACCGTCAGCCGGCATAGGGAGGCAGCATGAAAACCATCAATCGCCTGGCCTCCTTTATCAAGGCCGACCACCGTTATGTATACCTGGGCACGAGCGTCATCGCGGCGCTCGGCCTGGCGTTTAGCCAGCGCAACCCCACGCCGATGAGTTTCTTGGCGCCCACCGGTATCTTCCAGGATTGCCTTTGGGCGATTCTTTGGGCCTGGCTCGTCGTGTCGGCGGCGGCGTTGGTCACCAAGCTTATGCACTGGAGCGACTATCGCGAAAAGTCGCCGTTCGCATCCGAGCGCTTCCGTCGTGGCGCGCGCCTGGGCAGCTACGTCGTGGTCGCCATCGCGGCAGTTTTCTTTATCGACCGCTGCGTCATGTCGTTTATCGACCTGGTGCAGGTGAGCATTGTCTCGGATTCCAACCCCAGCGACTTTTTGTCGAGCCTGGTCTACATGACCTACAAGAGCGGGGACTTCTTCATTCGCGGTATCGAGATCACCATCGCGCTTGCCACCTTCGGCACCGTCATCGCATTCTTCCTGGCGCTGCTCTTCGTGTTCCTGCGCATTCAGACCTTCGATCGCGTGGACAACGACCTGGTGCGCTTCTTTAAGAGTATCGGCCGCGGCTTTGCGACCGTCTACTCCACCATCGTGCGCGGCACGCCCATGATGGTCCAGGGTCTGCTCATCTATTACGCGGGCTTCACCGTTTTGCGCGGCATGGGCTTCGAGACCGCTCAGGCCAACCAGATTTGGAGCACCTTCACCGCCGGCCTCGTCACCATCTCGCTCAACTCCACCGCCTACATGATGGAGGTCCTGCGCGGCGGCATCGAGTCCATCGATCCCGGCCAGGCCGAGGCAGCACGCTCGCTGGGCCTGTCGCAGTGGCAAGCTATGCGCAAAGTCGTGTTCCCCCAGGGCATTAAAAACGCGATTCCGGCGCTCACCAACGAGCTCATCATCAACATCAAGGACTCGTCGGTGCTCTCGGTTATCGGCGTGTTCGACCTCATGTACGCCACCACCACCGTCGCCGGCGTGTACTATCGCCAGATGGAAGTCTACTGCGTGGCGCTCGTGGTCTACCTGATCCTGACGCTCGTGGCGAGCCGCCTGCTCGAGGCCTTTGGCAAAAAGCTCGGCGCCGAGGCTCCGGTCACGCTGCCCAGCTCCAACTAGGCTCAAGACGAGGAGAATCATCATGGCAGATACCGCCACTACCGGCACCGCGGCCGCCGCACAGACCAATGAGCCGCTCATCCGCGTCGAGGGCCTGCGCAAGAGCTTCGGCTCGCTCGAGGTACTCAAGGGCATCGACCTGTCCGTTAACCCCGGCGAGGTCGTCACCATTATCGGCGCCTCGGGCTCGGGCAAGTCGACCTTCCTGCGCTGCCTCAACCTGCTCGAGACCCCGGACGCGGGCCACATCTGGTTCCACGGCCAGGACCTTACGGCCGAGCGCTGCAATATCAATAAGCTGCGCGAGGACATCGGCATGGTGTTCCAGGGCTTCAACCTGTTCAACAATATGGACGTGCTCGACAACTGCACGCTCGCGCCCGTCACGCTCAAAAAGATGAGCAAGGCCGAGGCTGAAAAAATTGCGATGGAGCATCTGACGAGTGTGGGACTCGAAAAATTCGCGCACGCCGCCGTGGGTCGCCTGTCCGGTGGTCAAAAGCAGCGCGTGGCCATCGCTCGTGCTCTATGCATGAACCCGCAGATCATGCTGTTCGACGAGCCGACCTCCGCACTCGACCCCGAGATCGTGGGCGAGGTGCTCGAGGTCATGCGCAAGCTCGCTGCCGACGGCATGACCATGGTCGTCGTCACGCACGAGATGGCCTTTGCCCGCACGGTGTCCGACCGCGTGGTCTTCATGGACAAGGGCGTGGTGCTCGAGGATGCCGCGCCGGTCGAGCTCTTCGGCAACCCTAAGCACCAGCGCACCCGCGAGTTCCTCTCGCGTTATCTCGAGGACAAATAACCGACCGCAAACGCGTACGTGGCAGGGCCGCTCCGGTGGGGCGGCCCTCGTCATCACAATCGAAAGGATGTCATGGCCGAGGTTTGGCGCTTCTTTGCGCATGAGGATGATTTTGCCGATTTGGACAAGGCCGGCGCATGCGAGCGCCTGGGCCGCGTGCTGTCGTTTCCGACCATTTCGAGCATGGATGCCGAGGCAGTGGACTGGCAGCCGTTCGACGACCTGCGCGCCTATATGCAGCAGGCCTGGCCGCACGTATTTACAGCGGGTAAGGTCGAGCTCATCGATCATTCGTTGCTGGTGACGCTTTCCGGCTCCGACCCCGCACTCAAGCCCGTTGTGCTCATGGGTCACATGGACGTGGTCCCCGTGGTGCCGGGTACCGAGGACGACTGGACGTACGCCCCCTTTAGCGGGCATGTAGACGACACCTACATTTGGGGTCGCGGCGCCATCGATATGAAAGACCAGGTCGCAGGCATTCTCGAGGCGGTTGAGTATGCGCTGGCGCACGGTTGGCAGCGCGAGCGCACGCTGCTCCTGGCCTTTGGCCAGGACGAGGAGACTACGCAGTATGGCGCAGGCGCCATCGGCCGCGCGCTCGAGGAGCGCGGCATTGAGCTTGAGTACCTGATCGACGAGGGTGACTACCGCATCGTTCCAGCTGCCGAGTATGGCGCGGGCGAGGGCTGGCTTATGCATGCCGACCTTGCCGAGAAGGGCTACGCCGATATCGTGCTCAAGACGAAGAGCGAGGGCGGGCATTCGTCCAACCCCTACGGCGGCACATCGCTCGAGGTGCTGAGCCGTGCCATCACCGCAATCTGCGATATCGAATGGCCGACGCGCGTGACCGACCTGCTTGCCGCGCAGCTCGTCGAGCTGGGGCTCTATACCGCCGATGAAATTGCCGCCAACGGGGGTGCCATTGTCCGCGATTGCCTCGCCAGCAAGAAGCTCTATCCGCTCGTGACCACCACCTGCGCGCCCACGCAGGTCGAGGGTGGCAGCACCGGCGCCAACGTAATGCCGCAGGATATGTGGGCCAATATCAATTTCCGTATGCTCGAGGGCACGAGCGTGGCCGATGTCGTGGCCCGCTGCCGCGTCGCCGTTGCCGAGGCGGGGCTCGCCGACCGTGTCGAGGTCGAGCTCGGCCCCGGCAGCTCCGAACCCTCGCCGTCTCCGCGCATCGGCGGACCGGGACTCGAGGCGGTTCGCTCCATCGCCGCCCGCTATTTCCGTGATCCAAAGGGGACGGAGGAAAACGGATCATCCGAGCCGTTGGCGATTGTCCCCTCGACCGTGATCGGCGCGACCGACGCTGCCAACTACCAGCGCATTTGCTCCGAGTGCATTCGCTTCTCGGCCTTTGTGGTCGACGATGACGAGTGCGATCGCGGCGTCCACGGCACCAACGAGCGCATTACCCGCCGCGCCTACCTCCAGGGTGTCCGCTTCCTCGTCGCCCTGATCCATACGCTTTAGAATCCGACAAAGGGACTGTCCCTTTGTCGGATTCCGTGCGGGTTATATGCAGGTTTGCCTGCGCACGCTATCATATATGGGTTAGACCGCAACTATGTACCCCATACGCGAAGGGATGCGCATGTATCTG
>CABSMS010000099.1 GCA_902478885.1 uncultured Collinsella sp.
TTGTCTCTTAGGATTAGTTTGAGAAGAAGTCGACAGTACATTTAGAAGCACCTACATTCCTCAAAGCATCGTTAGATTAATGATGACAGACCGAATGAAGATACGTGTGACGGGGGGCGAGGCGAATGGCTGAGCGGTAGCGATACGCGGGTTCAACGGTATCATATTGACCACATAGATTTTTAACTTGCATTTCTACCCGCCCTCTCCGTAGAGCCGCCGATACGCGCTTAGCGCACCCTCGGCGCGTCCGGCAGGCCTTGCGAAATGGGATCCGGGAGACTTCGGCGCAGCATCATCTTGCGGAATGCTTCTAATGAGCCTCCCATCCTTCAAAAACAGAATCTCATCGCACAGCCTATCGACCGAATCCAAGATGTGGGATGACATGATGATGCATGTACCAGAATCGGCCAGCTTCCTGAGAATCCCGGAATGCAAGTCCACCCTGCTGGGGTCGAGCGCGTTCATGGGCTCATCCAACAGGAGGTACCGCGCACCCGTCGCATACGCAATCGCCAGGGTAAGCTGCTGCTTCATGCCCTGGCTCAGAGCGCGGACCCTCATCTTCGCGAACTCGCCTATCTGCGTTTGCTCCACTATCTCTTCGATATCGCGAGCATGCGGCCACATATCGCAAACCATCTTGAGGTGATCTTCCGCACGCAATCCGGGATACAGCAGCGTCCCCTCACCGGGTGCATAAAAGATCATGGAACGGACCTCTTTCGCACCCGCACCCTGCACCTCATCCAGAACGATGTCCCCGTCCACGCGAGGACCCGGCAAACCTGCCATCGCCCGCAGCAACGTCGTCTTTCCATGCCCGTTTGGAGCGACGAGACCGTAGACCGTACCCGGGGCAAACTCGGCGTCCGCCGAATCTACGAGCACCTTCTTTCCATAAGAAATCGTCAGCGTTTGAAGGCGAATCATCGAGATCATCCCCTTTCGATCTTCGGAACAACCAGGCGCACCATCAACGGAGATACGGCGCCCAAGACCACCAGTAGAGCGCCCGATGCGCCGACGACCTCTCCAAAAGGCATCGCGTTCGTCCCTCGCCCAAGGAACCCAATCGTCCCCACCTGGGAAGCGGGATCAAACGAGGCGAATGGAGCCAGCAGCGCGGCGCCCATGCCCGCGCTTTCAACATGAGCGCTCAACGAACCCAACACCAAGAGAACCGCGCAAACCACTCCGGTGACAACGGGGTTGCGGCTAATCGCTGCTGTCAACGCAGCGACGACGGAAATCACGCCGTATGCCATGACCAGCAACGGAATACTGCACAACACCGCCTCCCCCACCATGGACGTTGTCGAAGCTCCCGCCCGAATGAGAGCGACGGGATACTCCGATCCACCCGCACCGTTCTTAATCAAAGACACAACCGCAGCGGGAACCATCGACACCAAAAGCAGCGCCAAGCCAAGCAGGAGAGACAGCGCAACAGCCGTCAGAAAACGCACATGCGCTGTTGCGGGGACTTGGAAAACCAGAAGGGAACGGCACCGCAGGTAGGTGCACGCAAGCGATGTGACAACCACGGGCAACAGCCAAAACAAGGAAGGAAGCGCTGCCTGGAGATAGGAAAGGAGGATTAATGGGGGCATCTTCGTACTTAACTCGTAAACCTTGGGGTCCGGCAAGCTCGCGATCGACTCGAGCAGGCGGGCGCGCGCCTCCGCACGAGAAGGAGTCTCCGGCTCGATTCCGATCGATTGCAGGAGGGTCGCATCTGCCGCGCCCAGCTCGCCTCGAGCGCGCTCGTACGTCGCAAGGCTTCGAAACCCCTCCGCAGGCGTAGGCGCGTACACGAAACCCGAAAGAGCATCTCGCATGTCTTCCAGGGCCGTTTTGCCCTCGACATCCATATTCGCAGCGTCCTGCTCTAGATACCGATCTATTGAACGGAGCTCCCCATCCCTATACCGAACAGCGGAAACGTCATCAGCGTCAGGAAACACCTCGACCAGAGCCGGGGCCAGCATCGTCGTCGACATTGCAATCGCGCATACGGCGAGGGCAGGAGAATGCAGGAGCAGTTTCCCCATCGTTCTTACGTATGCAACGGCGGAGGCACAAGCGCTCGAACGAGTTGCCGTTCTCGATGCGGTGAAGGAACCCCTCTCAAGGCAAATCGGGGATATCGGACGCGCGCGACCGCTCTTTCCGGCAACGCAGAGCAAGCAAATCGTCAGCACCTCGATCCCGATTGCGCATACGAGGGTAATCGCGCCACGCTCGAAGCAAAGTCCAGGCAGATTCACTATCTGCGTTGTCGGGTACGGGCTATAGGCGCCGACGGTCAACTCAGTGTTCGCATACGTAAGGGGATTCAACAGGGCGAACTCACGTAAAGCGATGGATCTTCCGTAATACCCGGGAACCATCGTCACCCCCATCAGGGCACATACGAACACGATTCCAAGCGTAGGGTTATTGGCAATCTTCACGGCAAGGTGAACGACGAGCGAGATGAACGCCGCCACCAAGAATTGCAAGATGGCCGTCTGTGCGAACACCAGCCAAGCCGGTTTGATAACCGGAGTCGCATATTGAACGTAGCCTATCGGATAGAACAGCGAGCCCGGGCCATTCTTCACAAGTGCGGCGATTATCCCTGGAAGATTGACGGCGAAGACGGCAAACATCGCAAAAACACTCGCCCATACGCTCGATGCAACAAGCCTGCCCAGCTCACCCATCGATGCCTGGATGATGAGTTTTTCACGTTTGTTAAGACGCGCGACAAAGAACGAGACGGCAACGGCCGTTGCGGCCCATAGCAAGTACTCCTTCGATCCGTCATAAAAGGAGTACGCTCCATCCGATACCTGCAGAAACGGAAGCAGAGGAGAGAGCGGCGCCAAGACAAGACGCCCCGCGGCAAGAGGGTACAGAAGCGCGGGCATGCTTGATGAAGAGGTATAGACGCCCTCCTCCCCCGCATTCATAAGCGCATCCGCATAGGATGCTGACAATTCCTGCTCAACACGGGTTATTCCCGACTCGAGGTATTCGACCCGTCCGTCGATGCCAGCCGCGCTCCTGAAGACGGGCAAAGCACAAAGAACCATCAACGCAACAACGGCAACACAGAGCGACCTGGAGGAGAGGAGCGACCTAAAGATTGCCTTCGAGATCTTGAGCATATTCATCGCCAACCTTAACCTCATCCAGTCGGAACAGAGGGGCCGAACAAAATGCTCGGCCCTTATTACTTGCCGGCAAAGTCAATTTAACATAAACTGTTAAAAAGTAACCTGAGTTTTTTAAATTCTTCGGAGGTTATTATGAGTTCCGACAATCGCACTCCCCGGCTTCATTCCTTCCGCATCGCATGTGCGATAGCCTCTGCGACCCTTTGCGCCACCGCCATCGCACAAGTGGCGTTCTCCTTAAAGCCAGCAATCGAAGTGCTCGACAACCCTGTAATTGCAGACTCCCCCGCGTATCCAGCCCTTGCGATCTCGACATTGGTCCCTGCCGTCATCGGTATCGCTACGACCATCCTCAGCGCCGTTCTCGTGTGGACGATCAAGAGCGGAGACCCCTTCAAGAAAGGGTCTGCGACATGCTTGAAGGTGCTCGGCATTCTCTTCGTTGTTCAAGCTGCCACCAGCCTCTACGCCGGCTCACTCAAAACCTCCGTTTCGATGTTTGGCGGCGAGGGGGCCGTCGGCGCCCAAGAGATCGCTTCATCATTCGATTGGACCTCTCTGGTTCTCGGCATCGTCCTCTTCATGCTTTCCCAGCTCTTCTTGTACGCCCGAGAGCTGTACCTCGACTCCGACGAGATTGCGTAAGGAAACGCCATGCCCGTAATTGTTCGCCTCGACAAGATCATGGCCGAGCGAAAGATTTCCTCGAACGAACTTGCCGAAAGGATTGGAACCACGCCCGTGAACCTGTCCCGTATTAAAAAAGGGCATATTCGCGGCATTCGCTTCAACACACTCGAGCAGCTATGCCTCGCCCTTCGTTGCCAACCCGGAGACCTTCTCGAAGTCATGAGCGAAGAGGATGCCCGAAAGGAGTTCGGACTCGATTGGTCCGCCGAGGATTAGAGGGCGGTCGTACTCGCCCTGCACACGGGGATGCGAATCGGCGAGGTCTTCGGCCTTCGGTGGTGCGATGTGGATTTCGAGACGGGCCTGATCTCGATCAGACACTCGGTGGCGTACGCGAAGGGAATGGGTTCGTTCATCAAGGACACCAAGACCCATGACGCCAGGGGTATCCCCATCGACCCGGTCGGCCTACTCCCCTTCCTGAAGGAGACCCACGAGATCGACTGCGGAAAGCTGCGCTTGCGCGGCCTTACCGGGGCGGTCGAGATCGGGGACTGCTACATCCTGTCGGAGCCGGGCGCGACCTTCGCGACGACAAGCTATATCCGCAGGGCGTTCAAGACGTTCTCGGAGACCAACGGCCTCATGGGCACCAACGACGAGCTGATCACGTTCCACGGCCTGCGCCACACGTTCGCCACGCAGTGGATCCGCCAGGGCGGCGATATCAAGGCGCTCCAATCGATCCTCGGGCACAAGGACGCCATGGCGACGCTCAACGTCTACGCCGACATCGAGCCCATCTCCAAAATCCATAACATGCTGCGCGTCTCGCCGTGCCTCTGGCGCGGGTACCTCGGGCCGAGGGTCGATCCGGGACCCATGTTCCAGCAGAGAATCCAGGAGTCCATCGAGACGCTCCAGGCGTTCGGCTACGGCGTCACCGAGCCGGACGACCGAAATATCGTCATACGCGACGTGAAGACGATCAGTCGGCTCTACCCCACCGAGTACGCCGCGGTGCTGGGCCCATCCCAACTGAGGTCACGGTGGTCCGATAGGGGCGCCGCCCGCGGCATGCGCCGCGGAGCGGTATCCCCTACCGAATAGTGGGGGATGCCCCCCGTTTTCAGTTTGGAATCAGCGGTCGGAGGCGTTCGGCTGACTGCGGGAACGGCCTATCCGCTCGATGTGTTCGGCTGAGTTCGGAAATCAACCCAACACGAGCTGGACGCGCGCCAGACGGCTCTTCCCCATGCGGCCTGCCCCCTCACGCTCATGTTGCAGGCATGTAACGCCGCAGCGAGCGCGCCTTTTTTGCGCCAGACAGGTACAATGATGAACACTGTACCGTAGCGGAGCGCCCCCGCGCGCCGCAACCACGCGAAAGGGTTTCCCATGGCCGAGATCTCGTCCTCCCGCATCGTCATCACCGTCCTTGGCAAGAACCGCCCCGGCATCGTCGCCGGCGTCACCCGTGTTCTGGGCGAGGCCAACGTCGACATCCGCGACATTACGCAGTCCATTATCGAGGACATCTTCACCATGACCATGCTGGCCGACACCGCCGAGTCCAAGCTCGACTTCGCCGAGCTGCAGAAGGCCCTGGCCGAGGCCGGCGAGCTTTCGGGCGTCAACGTGTCCATCCAGCGCGAGGACGTCTTTAACTTTATGTACCGCCTGTAGCGAACAAGCCGCTGGGGATAGCCTGACGCGCGCATGCCCATGCAAGCCACCCCGATGCGGCCCGGAGAGGAGCGCGCATGGCCTACGACGCCAAGAAAATCTATTACCGCTTCGATGACCACTTGAGCCGCCTGGTTCTGGATTACGAAGCAAGCCGCCAGATTTCGCCTGAGAGCGAAAACCTCTACCACGGCCTGCCGACCGACCCTTATGACGAGGGCCTGTTTGTTGAGCACAATGTCAAGCGCGGCCTGCGCAATGCCGACGGCTCGGGCGTGGTCGCGGGCCTTACCCGCATCTCGGATGTGCATGGCTACAACAAGGTCGACGGAAAGGTCGTGCCCGATCAGGGCAAACTCACGCTTCGCGGCTACAGCATCGAGGACTTGGTCAACAACGCCCAGGCCGAGGATCGCTATGGCTACGAAGAGGTCGCCTACCTGCTCATCACGGGCTCGCTGCCCACCAAAGAGGAACTCGACGGTTTTTGCGAACGCTTGGGTGCTTTTAGGCATCTGAGCGACGAATACGTCCGGGAGTTCCCCATGACCACGGTGTCGTCGAGCATCATGAATGTGCTTCAGCGCGCCGTGCTGCTGCTCTACGCCTTCGACGCCGAGCCCGACGCCATTACACCCGAGCACGAAATCGACGTCGCCATCTCCATGCTCGCCCGTCTCCCCCGCATCGCCGCCTTCGCGCATATGGCCTCGGTCGCCAAGCGCCGCGGCTCCGAGGTTCATGTACCGCACCCCACACCCGGCCTCTCCACCGCCGAGACCATCCTGCAGGTGCTGCGCGGCGGCATGGCATTCACCCGCGATGAGGCCATGCTGCTCGACGTGATGCTCATGCTGCATGCCGAGCACGGCGGCGGCAACAACTCCACGTTCGCCTGCCGCGTGCTGTCCTCCTCGGCCACCGACCCGTATTCCGCCTACGCCGCGGCTATCGGCTCGCTCAAGGGCCCGCGCCACGGCGGCGCCAACGCCAAGGTCGTGTCCATGCACGAGGACATCCGTGCGCATGTCTCCAATTGGGAGGACGAGGACGAGGTCGCAGCCTACCTGGGCAAGATCCTCGACAAGCAGGCCTTCGACGGCACGGGTCTCATCTACGGTATCTGTCTCTTATACACATCTCCGAGCCCACGAGACTAG
>CABSMS010000100.1 GCA_902478885.1 uncultured Collinsella sp.
CGAGATGAGCGCTAGTCTCGTGGGCTCGGAGATGTGTATAAGAGACAGCCGAAGTGCCGATCACTTTTGGCTCGGACGCACACCGCGCCTGCGACATCTGCTGGAACATCCGTGAAGCCCAGGCCCACGCCTACGACTGTGGCTACCGAACCTTCGACGTCCCCCACCCCACCGGCGAATGGGAATCCACACCCCTCGCCTAACTAGTCGTTTAAGAACGTCCCCAATGACTAGTGACGGCGGGCGTTGAGTTCGCCGGCAAGCTCGTCGAGGGTGATACCGTAGCGCTCGAGCGTCACGAGCAGGTGGTAGACCAGGTCGCCGGCCTCGTAGCGGATGTGATCGTGATCGTTATCCTTGCAGGCCATGATTACCTCGCTTGCCTCCTCGGCAAGCTTCTTGAGCAGCTCGTCCTCGACGTCGGTCAGCAGACGCGCGGTATAGCTCTCCTGCGGCGATGCATCACGACGACCGTGAATCACCTCGGCCAGACCTGTCAGCGTCTCTCCGATATTTCCATCCTGAACGTTTGCGGTGCGCACACCCATAGTTCAATCCTTTCTGGTGGCCAAGCGCCTAGTCGAGCGCCCGCCCTACGCGAGTTTCTTAAAGAAGCAGGTACGGTTGCCGGTATGGCAGGCCGGACCCGGCGAGTCGACCTTGACCAGCAGCGTATCGCTATCGCAGTCGGCCCAGAGCTCCTTGACCTCCTGCATATTGCCGCTCGTCGCGCCCTTGTTCCAGAGCTCCTGGCGACTACGGCTCCAAAACCACGTGGTACCGGTCTTGAGCGTCAGCCCCACCGATTCCTCATTCATCCAGGCAACCATAAGCACCTCGCCGGTGTCATACTGCTGAACAACACAAGGAATCAGCCCACGGGCGTCGTACGTAAGATCAGACGCTTCTATTACCTCAGTCATCATTTCTCCCAAGTAATTACCGTAAACTCCACAGGTCGGCGAGGGTTGTCCAGGTGCCGCAGGTTGCCGCGAAAGAGGAGCGACGCGTACTTTGGTACGCGAGCGACGGTTTGAGCGACAAGATGCGGTGCCTGGGCAAGCCGCAGCATTAGAAGTCCAGCCTCACAGGAATACCTTGAGAGGCCATATACTCTTTGACTTCGCGAATGCTGAACGTCCCAAAGTGAAAGACGCTGGCCGCCAGCACGGCGTCGGCCTCGCCCTCGATCACGCCCTCGGCAAAATGCTCGAGCGTACCCACACCGCCGCTCGCGATGACGGGAATCGGCACCGCGCGCGCCACGGCGCGGGTGAGCGCCAGGTCAAAGCCAGCCTTGGTGCCGTCGCGATCCATACTGGTCAGTAGAATTTCGCCGGCGCCGCGACGAGCCGCCTCCTCGGCCCACGCCACCGCATCGATACCCGTGGCGTTACGACCGCCCGCCGTGAAGACCTCCCACCTATCGGCGTCCGGCTCCCCGGGCAGCCCCACGCGCTTGGCATCGATCGCCACGACCACGGCCTGGCTGCCAAACGCCGCGGCAGCCTGGCCAATCAGCGACGGGTCACGCACGGCGGCAGAGTTGAGCGACACCTTGTCGGCGCCGGCGGCAACCATGGTCCGCATGCCCGCCAAGTCGCGAAAGCCGCCGCCCACGGTATAGGGAATGGCAAGCTCCTCGGCCGCATGCGCCGCCATCTCGATAGTCGTCGCACGGTTGTCGCTCGTGGCGGTAATGTCCAGGAAGACGACCTCGTCCGCACCCTCGCGGTCATAGGCACGCGCCAGCTCCACCGGATCGCCCGCATCGCGTAAGCTCACAAAGTTGACGCCCTTGACCACACGGCCGTCCTTGACGTCCAGGCAGGGAATCACGCGCTTGGTAAGCATGGGCTACTCCTCTCCTCGAGCGGCGGCCAGCGCCTGGGCCAGCGTAAAGTTGCCCTCATAGAGCGCGCGGCCGGTAATGGCGCCTTCAATCGCGCCCTCACCCACCGCGGCCAGCGCGCGGATATCGTCGAGCGTCGAGATACCGCCCGAAGCCACGACGGGAAAGCCCGCGACCTCGGCCACATGGCGATACGCCGCCACATCGATGCCCGTCTGCATGCCATCGCGCGCGATGTCGGTATACACCAGATGCTTAAAGCCCAGCTCGGAAAGCTGCGCCACGGCGTCGTCGAGCGCCACGCCCGCGCCGTCACGCCAGCCGTTCACCTTGACCTGACCGTCGCGTGCGGCAATGTCTGCCACCAGCAGCTCGCCAAAGCCTTGGGCCGCCACCTCGGCAAAACCCGGCTCGGTCACGAGCACCGTGCCTAGTGCGATGCGGCGCGCACCGTAGCCGGCCAACTCGTCGATGCGCGCGAGCGAGCGGACGCCGCCGCCCACGTCCACGGACAGACCGTCGACGCCGCAGATGGCCTTAATGACCGCCGAGTTGGCAGCGCATGTGTCCTCGTCCTCGCCAAAGGCAGCGGACAGGTCGACGACGTGCACCCAGCTTGCGCCCTGCTCGGCAAACGAGCGAGCAACGGCCACGGGGTCGTCGGAATATACCTTGCAGCGGCTGCGGTCGCCACGCTCCAGGCGCACGACCTTGCCGCCGATCAGATCGATTGCGGGAAACAGGATCATCGGCCGGCCCCCTCGACGATGCTCACAAAGTTTTTAAGAATGCGCTGACCCAGCGCGGAGGATTTCTCGGGATGGAACTGGCAGCCCCACACGTTGCCATGGCGCACGATGCACGGGAAGCTCCGCGTATAGTGCGTGCGCGCCAGCACATCGGCGGCATCGGCATCGTCGGACACCGCGTAGCTGTGGGTGAAGTACATGTTGGCACCCTCGGCAAAACCAGTAAGCAGCGGATCGGCCGCACCGGTGGGCGTCATGTGCACCTGGTCCCAGCCCACGTGCGGCACCTTCAGGCGACTCGACTCCAAGCGCGTGCACGAACCGCGCATAATGCCCAGGCCATCGACCCAGGGGCCACCGGCCTGCTGGGGGGTGTTGCCATCGGCAACCGCGCCCTCGTCCGCAGGCACGCCTTCGTTGCCGCGCTCAAAAAATAGCTGAAGGCCCAGGCAGATACCGAGCAGCGGAGTTCCGGCGGCGACGGCATCGAGCACCGCGTCCGCCTCGCCGCTCTGGCGCATAAAGGCGATCGCGTCATAAAACGCGCCCACGCCCGGGATGACCAGGCCATCGGCGCGGCGGATCTGCTCCGGATCGTCCGACGTGCAGGCGGCGGCACCGGCGCGCGCAAGCCCGCGCGCAACGCTCGACAAGTTGCCCTTGTGGTAGTCGACCACCACGATTTTCGGTTCGCCCACGCGACCCTCCTCTTCTCATCATCCAAAACCACCACAAAGGTGCCTGTCCCCTTTGTGGTGGTTTTACCCTTGTGACGGTTACAGCGACCCCTTGGTGCTGGGGATGCCCTGCACGCGGGGGTCGAGCTCACAGGCGTGGCGCATCGTGCGGCCCACGGCCTTAAAGGCGGCCTCGATAATGTGATGCGAGTTGCCGCCCGCCAGCTCGCGCACGTGCAGCGTGAGCTTGGCGTCGCGCGCAAAGGCGTAGAAGAACTCGACGGCCAGCTCGGTATCGAAGCTGCCCACGCGCTCGGTCGGCACGGGCAGCTCGCAGTAGGCCTGCCCGCGGCCCGAAATATCAACAGCAGCCATCACAAGTGTCTCGTCCATGGCGATCGCCGCGTCGGCAAAGCGCGTAATGCCCGCCTTGTCGCCCAGCGCCTGGCAAAACGCCTCGCCCAGCACAATACCCGCGTCCTCGACGGTGTGGTGCGCATCGACCTCGACGTCGCCCACCGCGTGCACCGTCAGATCGAACAGACCATGGCGGCCAAAAGCGTTGAGCATGTGGTCGAAAAACGGCACGCCGGTCGAGATGTCGCACACGCCAGATCCGTCCAGGTCGAGCTTTACGACAATGTCGGTCTCGCCCGTCTTGCGGGTCACCTCGGCATAGCGGTCCATCTACATCTCCTCCTTCACCAGCGCGGCAAACGCGGCCAGAACCTCGTTGTTTTCCTGCGGGGTGCCCACGGTAATGCGCAGGCAGTCCGCGAGCCCCGGCGCGTAGCTAAAGTCGCGCACCAAAATCGAATACTCGTCGAGCAGACGCTCGCGCACGCGCGTGGCATGCGGCGTGCGCACGAGCACAAAGTTCGCCGCGCTCGGCCACGCCTCCACGGGCAGACCCTCGGCAGCCATTGCGCGCAGGGCACACAGTTCGCGCTCGCGCTCGGATGCAACCTGTGCCACCACGGGCGCATACGCATCGCGCGCACGCACGCAGGCAAGCGCCGCCGCCTGGCTCAGCACATTGACCGAGTAGATCTGGCGAATCGCCGCGAATACGTCGATGACCTCGGGCGCCGCGATCACATAGCCCAGGCGCGTGCCGGCGGCGCCGAATGCCTTGGACAGCGTATGCAGAATCACCAGGTTGGGATGCTCGGCGATAAGGCCTTGCGCCGTGGTTGCCGCGCCAAACGAATCGTCCGCAAACTCAACGTAGGCCTCGTCGACCATTACCATGCCGGGGCACGCATCGCACAGGGCCGCGACAAAGTCGAGCGGCGTCACATCGCCCGTGGGGTTATTGGGCGAGGTCACGATCGCCAGATTGCACTCGGGCGCCGCTGCGAGCACAGCCGCTTGGTCGAGCTCAAAGGTCGCCGGGTCGCGCCACACATCGCGCACCTCGGTCTGACAAAGCGACGCAAAGAACGCATACTCACTAAAGCACGGCGGGCAGTTGAGCAGGGTCCGTCCCGCGCCGCCAAACGCCAGCAGGTAGTTATAGAGCAGCTCGTCGCCGCCGTTTCCCACGCAGATGTTCTCGCGCGTCACGCCATGCCAGGCAGCAAGCTCGTCGCGCAGGTCGTTCGACATGGGATCGGGATAACGGTTGAGCGGCGTGGCAGCCAGGGCCGCGTCGACCGCCTCGCGCACGCCGGCCGGCACGGGATAGGTGTTCTCGTTGGCCGAAAGGTTGATGCGCGTGGGCGTAAAGTTGGGATCGTAGGGCTCAATGCCGGCCAAGTAGGGCTGGACGAGCTCCTTCATGCGGGGCGTCAGCTCGGCCATATTAGGCCTCCTCGCCGGTCGCGCCAGCGGAAGTCAGGTCCACGCCCTCGGCGACCGTCGCGGTCGTATCACCCGGCCAGGCGACCTTGGTCAGGTCGGCCGCGGCCAGTGACTCGACGCTCACGGCATCCTCGCCCTGCTCCAGCACGCGACGACGCAGGGCGGCAGAGAGCGCGTGCGCCCACAGGCCCTCGGCCTCGGCCAGACGCTGTGTGGCGGGAGCGTCGGAGAGCAGGCCCTCGGGCGTATAGCAAATGACACTCGAGCGCTTAACGAACTCTTCGACCGAAAGCGGGTTGGAGAACATAGCCGTACCGCCGGTCGGCAGCGTGTGGTTGGGGCCGGCAACATAATCGCCGAGCGGCTCGGAGCTCCAGGCGCCCACAAAGATGGCACCGGCGTTGCGAATGCCGCCGAGCAGGCCCATCGCGTCCTTGCAGTGCAGCTCCAGGTGCTCGGGCGCCACGGTGTTCACGGCCTCGACGGCGGCAGCCATATCGGCGGCCACCACGATGGTGCCTTCGTTGTCGAGCGAAGCGCGCGTGATCTCGGCACGCGGGGACTGCGTCACCAGAATGTCGATACCCGCCTCGACCTCACGCGCAAACTGCTCGTCGCAAGTCACCAGGTAGCAGGCAGCCAGCGGATCGTGCTCGGCCTGCGCCATCAGGTCGGCAGCGACCACCATAGGCTTGGCCGTGGCATCGGCCAGCACGCAGACCTCGGACGGGCCAGCGACCATGTCGATTCCGACGTCGCCCGAGACAATCTGCTTAGCCGCGGCGACAAAAGCGTTGCCCGGGCCGGTGATCTTGTCGACGCGCGGAATGGTCTCGGTACCGTACGCCAGTGCGGCCACGGCCTGGGCGCCGCCCACCATATAGATCTCGTCCACGCCGCCGAGCTTTGCCGCGGCGAGCGTGTAGGGGCTGATCAGGCCGTCCTTTTGCGGCGGGGTCACCATGACCACGCGTTTGACGCCGGCCACCTTGGCGGGAATGGCGTTCATAAGCACGGTGGAGGGATACTGCGCGCGACCGCCCGGCACATAGATGCCGACCGCCGCGAGCGGGGTCACCTTAACGCCGAGCATCGTGCCGTCCGGGCGCGTAGTAAACCAGCTCTGTTCGACCTCGCGCTGGTGGAACTCGCGAATCTGGCGCGCGGCCTTCTCGAGCGCCGCGGCAAACGCGGGGTCGAGGTCTTCGAGCGCGGCATCGATCTGCTCCTGCGGCAGGCGGAAGCTCTGCAGCTCAACACCGTCAAAGCGCTGACAGTAATCGCGCACTGCGGCATCGCCGTTGGCGCGCACGTTGGCCACGATATCGCGGGCGGCGTCGACGATGTTTTGCGGCAGCACGCCCTTGCGGTTGAGCTGGTTGGTAACGAGGCGCTCACCGGGAGCAAGCTTGATGGTCTTCATATCGGTATCCCCTATCGGTCGAGGTTGCGTTTGAAAAAA
>CABSMS010000101.1 GCA_902478885.1 uncultured Collinsella sp.
TGGGCTCGGAGATGTGTATAAGAGACAGGAGCCATACTCACAACGACATCCGCCGCACTCGACGCAAAGCGCCGGCCCGCATCGAGTTCACGGGTAACCACCGAGAGCCGAACACCCTCGACGCCCCGGAGCATGCGGCCCAAAACAGGCTGCACCGGCGTATACATGCGCACGGTATGCTCGTCCGAATCGCCTCGGAAAAGCGGCGCGTGCATATTGCCGATCTCCCAGCACGCATGCGCGAGCGCAATCGGATCCATGCGGTCGACTTCGACCAAATAAACCTCGGCGCTGCGCAGGCGCACGACAACCGCCACGGGCACCATGCCCGAACGGTCGATGACAAGCACATCGCCGTCGGCAAGGCGATCGCCATCGGCAGCGCCCAGCCGAATATCGACCGTACGCCCCAGCTCCGTCACGCCCACAAATGTGCGGGCATCGGCCTGGTCCCAATCGAGTAGTAGCTCATCGACCTCAAAGACACCGCCCAGCTCCCGGCGAAGCAAAAGCTCATAGGACGGGTCGTTGAGATTTCCGAGACACGCTGTCGAAACCAGATTCACAGGCATAGCCTAGTCCTCGACCTCGACGAGCTCGATATCAAAGTTGAGGTCCTTGCCAGCCAGCTCGTGGTTGGCGTCGAGCGTCACGGCCTCGGGCGTAACGTCGATGACCACGGCGGGGACGGGCATACCGCTCGGCGTGGACAGGAAAAGCTTCATGCCCTTCTCGATCTGCTCGATGTTGGGAACCTGTTCGGCCGGGAAGGTAATAACCATCTCGGGATTGTGCTCGCCGTAGGCATCGGCAGCAGGAATGTGCACGGTCTTCTTCTCGCCCACCTGCATGTCGACAACAGCGGCGTCGAAGCCCTTAATCATCTGACCGGCGCCGCAGGTGAACTCCAGCGGCTCGCCGCGATCGTAGGAGCTATCGAACTGCGTGCCGTCGTCGAGCGTGCCGCGATAATGGGTCTTGACCTTCTTGCCCTGGTTGGACATGATAACCTCCGTGATAAGGGCGGCGCACAACGCGGGCCGCCGTGAACATATGGCGATAACTATACCCTAGTCATACAATTCAATGACAGTTTGCAAAGAAACGCTGCAACCGGAGGAACCATGGCATATCCCGTATTTGACCTACACTGCGACACCGCCGACCGCATCGGCTGGGCCACGCTCGATCTCGACCTGCGCTTTACCGCCGGCACCGACGGTTATTTCCCCGGCGACGAAACGCATCCGCAAGATTTCGACCTCATCGAGGGCAACGCCTGCGCCATCTCACTCGCAAAGATCGGCAACACGCCATGGGCACAGTGCTTCGCCACGTTTGTCCCCGACGAGATTCCCACCGCCCACGCCGCGCGCTTCCAGGCGCAGATCATGGCGCACATGAGCGGCCAGGCAATGCTCAACCACGACCGCATGGTCAACGTACGCGGCGCGGCAGACATTCGCGCTGCGCTCAAAGACGGCAAGGTCGCCTGCATCCACACCATCGAAAACGCTACGTTCTTTGCCGAGGACCCCGCGCTGATCGAGGTGCTTAAGAGCCTGGGCGTACTCATGTCATCACTCAGCTGGAACGCGCAGGGACCGCTCGCGAGCGGCCACGACACCCACGCCGACCTCACCGCCGCCGGCATCGAGGCACTTACGCAGATGGAGCATGCCGGCATGGTACTCGACGTCTCCCACCTCAACGACGAGTGCTTTGACGAGGTTGCCGCCCGCGCCACGCGCCCCTTCGTCGCCAGCCACTCCAACTCCCGCACCGTCTGCGGCGTCAAGCGCAACCTTACCGACGACCAGTTCCGCACCATTCGCGACATGGGTGGCATCGTCGGTCTCAACTACTGCAGCGAGTTCCTTTCCAACGACGCAACCGACAAGACAGCCGCAGACGTCACCTTCGACCAGCTGGCGGCACATATCGAGCACTGGCTCGACCTGGGCGGCGAGGACGCTATCGCGCTCGGCGGCGACTGGGACGGTGCCACGGTGCCCGCTTTCCTCTCCGATGCCAGCAAGATGCCCGAGTTCCAGAACATGCTTTCCAAGCATTTTGGTAAGACCGTGATGCAGAAGCTCTGCAGCGACAACGCGCTTGCCTTCTTTGAGCGTTATTAATTTCACATCCCTTGAGCGGGCCGGCATGCCGAACGGTCGACATGCCGGCCCGTCCCCAATCTGAAGGACCGCTTTTGACGCAGCAGTTTACGATTTCCGTATCCCGACCGGATGGGACGCCCATCCCCGTCGTCGTTACCAAAAAGCGCGTCAAGAACTTCAACCTACGCGTCACATCGAGCGGCGAGGTCCACGCAAGCGCACCGCTCAGCGCCACTCGCGAGCGTATAGAAGCGTTTGTGAAACGCAACAGCGCCTGGATTATCAGCCGACTTGCCCAGCGCGAGCAACGTCAGGCGACGGCGCGAGAGCCGCTCAGTCCCTCGTCCATCATTGCGCTTTGGGGCAAGCCCATCACGGTACAGGATGCGCTCGATCACAACTTTGCATCACCCGTACCGCGACCCAAGCAGGCCACCTTCGCAAGTTTTATGGGCGTCGATAGACCGAACGAGCGTCCGCAGACCCGGTACCGCGCAAGCATCGACAGTCTATCGCCCGAAGAGCTCCAGGCGTGTATCGCCCAACTCTATACAACCGAGGTCACCGCGGCGCTACGCGACATCGCGCACGCATACGAAATCGCAATGGGTGTCGCCGTTTCTCGCGTTTCCGTACGCAGCATGAAAACGCGTTGGGGCTCATGCACTCCCAAATCCGGCGCCGTTCGCATCGCACGAGAACTTGCCGCCTACCCCGTCGAATGCCTCGACATGGTTGTCGCCCACGAGCTCGTCCACTTGCTCGAGCCAAGCCACAATCAGCGGTTTCACGCCTTGCTCGACACGTACTGCCCCAACAATAGAGCACTGTCCCAGCGGCTCAAGCAGCCACCCATAGAGACATATTAGAACCGGTTAGCGCACGCGCTCGATCTCGACACCGCAGCTTGCCAGGGGAAGACCGACGGGCGCCCAAGGCTTATCGAGCTTAACGCGCACGCCAAGCAGCAGGGGGCAACGACGTAGCAGCATCTGGGCCACGCCCTCGGCTGCAGCCTCGATGAGCTTAAACGTATGCTCGCGCAGATAGCCATCGACATCGTGGCACACCGAGCCATAGTCAATCGAGGCGTCCAAGTCATCGTGCTCTCCCGCTGCACGCAGGTCGGCATAGAGCACCAAGGACACGATGAATTTCTGGCCCAGCGCGTTCTCTTCGGGATACACGCCGTGGTTGGCAAAGACCTCGAGACCGTCGATAGTAATGCGGTCGGCATGGCGAAGATCGTCATAGCTCACGTGGGGCACCGCCGTCGCAGTGGATATTTCGCCCCTTCCACGGCGGGCGAGCTCGGCACCCTCGGTCTTGGTTGCATTCTCGGGCAGCTTCTTGTTACTCATCGCGATCGTCTCCTTCGTTTAGAACCCCGACCGCGCAACTAACTACACGCGAATCGACAGGTTCTTTTTATCATCGCTCCAGTTGCAAGCATTGCGCGCGGGGCATGCAAAGCAGGCGCGCGACGCTTTGTCGGCCGCATAGAGCAGACGCTCAAGCGGTTGGCTGTTCACGCGCAGCTTTCGATGGCCCAGAATGGCCGTCTTAATGGCTGCGGCATCGGCCGGCTCAAACGCCACGTCATCGGGCATGCCGCCGAGAATTGCATCAGCGACGCGTTCGCTTGCAACATCATGGGATATACCCGATTCATACTGTTCATCTTTGCCGATATCGTGAAGAAGTGCCGTGGCGTAGATGACCTCGCGGTCAAATTCGAGCTGTTCCTCGAGATTCTTGATCCACATAATGCGAGCGACATCGAGCAGATGGTCAATACCGTGACGGCAGAAGATGCGCCCCGATTCCAACTGTGCAATGTTGCCCAGGTGCCGCCGGAACAGCCCGTTGGCACAAATGTAATCAATGCGAGGCATGGCACCAAAGGGAGTCAGGCCCGAAGCCATAAAGCCGCGACGCGGCGTCCCCTCATCGGTTTTCGATGTAAAGTCGTTGACGACCCTCATGGTTAGCGGCCCAGCATCCTAAAGAACCGCTCCTCGAGCGCGGGATCGGTCTCGAAGACGCCGCGGCGAGCGAGCGTCACGGTCTTGGTGCCGGGCTTCTGCACGCCGCGCATGGTCATGCACATATGCTCAGCCTCCATGAGCACAATCGCTCCCTGGGGAGCGAGATAATCCATGAGAGCATCGGCAACCTGCGCACACAGCTGCTCCTGCAGCTGCAGACGACGGGCGTAGACCTCAACCGTGCGGGCAAGCTTAGAGAGCCCTGCGACACGGCCGTTGGGGATATAACCAATGGCGGCCTTGCCATAAAACGGCAGCAGATGATGTTCGCACAGCGAGTAGAACGTGATGTCGCGCTCGATAACCAAATCGTTCGAAGCGACGGCAAAGGTTTTGGACAGGTGCTCCTCGGCACTCTGGTCCATACCGCCGGCGATCTCACCATACATACGGGCAACGCGCGCCGGGGTCTCCAGCAGGCCCTCACGAGTTGGGTCCTCGCCTATGCCCTCAAGCAACAGCTTAATGGCGGCCTCGACTTTTTCCTGATCGATCATCTGGGCCTCACTTTTCCGATTTTGCGTTCGCGCTATGGTACCACGCCCTTTGGCATCGGCCACAAGCTACATAGTATGGGTCGAATAGACTGGATCGTCCCGCCAAAGTTCAACCGCATCACAAAGCGCAACACCCTCGCGCTCAGCACGGTCGCGCGTAGCGTTCATATCGATCATACGCTGGTTACTCGAGCCCCTAAAGCGCAATGAGATATCGTACAGATCCTGAACAAACGGGCCGTCCACCAACATGTCGAGGCAGGCCAGGATACGGTTCGTCACCTCGGTATGATGACGGCCACCCGGCATAAGCTCCTCGAGCACGTCGCCGGTAAAGCACCAAATGGTCTTGCCCGACCCCGCGGGATAGGCCGCACGCACGCGTTCGATAAAGTCAACAAGCCCCACCTGATTCTCGGGCTCCATAGGCTCGCCGCCCAGAATCGTCAGACCATCGATAAAGGGATGGTCGAGGCTCTCGATAATCTTGTCCTCGACGGCACGATCGAACGGCTCACCCGCAGCAAAGTCCCACGCGACAGAGTTAAAGCAATTCTTGCACCCACGACGGCACCCGCTCACAAACAGAGAAGTACGAACGCCTTCCCCATCAGCAATGTCGAAATACTTAATGTTCGCGTAGTTCATAGGTAACTCTCCCGGGAGGCCGGGACATATCATCCCGTCCTCAAACATTCTCGGCCTTCGGCCTGCGAAACTGCGGGCGGGACGATATGTCCCGGCCTCATGCAAAGGGTAACTCAATGAACGAAGCGAACATCGAGTATAGGGTTCGAGGTCCAATAAAAACTTTGTTGCAGCTCAACCGCCATCGCAAGTAAATCGCAGCTGCAGCTCAAATTATTTCCGCTAAGAACTTCGAGGAGTGAGCAGGCCTCATGCTGCATCTCAGCTACGTCAACTTGGCCGCCCCGTAGCGAGGCCCCGGACCTTTGCTCGATATGAGTTCCGCACGAACAGGAGGCGCCAGTGGCGCCTCCGTCGTGAGCCAGGACTGTCCGAAATAGCGAGTAAAGGTCCGGGGCCTCGCTACGGGGCGGCCTGGGATGGTTATTAGAGATGCAGCACGCGGTCGCGGATCTCCTCGGTTCGACCCTGGTTCCAGAATTGGGTACCGATGTAACCGCACGTGCGACGGGCGACATTCATCTTCTCCTGGTCACGATTGCCGCAATTGGGGCACTCCCACACCAGCTTGCCGTCATCCTCGACAATCTTGATCTCGCCGTCGTAACCGCACACCTGGCAATAATCGCTCTTGGTGTTGAGCTCGGCGTACATGATGTTGTCGTAGATGTACTGCATCACGCGAATGACAGCCTTGAGGTTGTCCTGCATGTTGGGAACTTCGACGTAGGAGATGGCGCCGCCCGGCGAAAGCTGCTGGAACATACCCTCGAACTTGAGCTTGTCGAATGCGTCGATCTCCTCGGACACGTGGACGTGGTAGCTGTTGGTGATGTAGCCCTTGTCCGTCACGCCCGGGATGATGCCAAAACGACGCTGCAGGCACTTGGCGAACTTGTAGGTCGTCGACTCAAGCGGGGTACCGTACAGCGAGAAGTCAATATCGCTTTCGGCCTTCCACTCCGCGCACTTGTCGTTCATGCGCTGCATGACGGCCATGGCAAAGGGCGTGCCCTCCTTCTCGGTGTGGCTGTGGCCCGTCATGTACTTGACGCACTCGTACAGGCCGGCATAACCCAGACTAATGGTGGAGTAACCGCCCACGAGCAGCTTGTCGATCGTCTCGCCCTTCTTCAGGCGGG
>CABSMS010000102.1 GCA_902478885.1 uncultured Collinsella sp.
AAAGATCAAGTCGTCCTCGCAGACGCTCAAGCAGGAATACCTCGATACATACGAGAGATGAATGTGGGGGAGTGTTCGGATGAAGTTGATATTTAAGGTCCAGCTCGTGTTGTGCCGAAAAGACCGTGAACCTTTTGTGGGACACGTGGCGCCGTGGTACCATAGCCAAGTTTGTTGTCTTGGTCGGAAACCAAGACGCCTTATGCGCTGATCGGTAACCAGCGCCTGACCAATAAGGAGTCCTACCATGAAGCAGGGTATCCATCCCCAGTATGTCGAGTGCACGGTGACGTGCTCCTGCGGCAACACCTTCAAGACGCACGCTACCGTGTCCGAGATGAAGGTCGAGCTTTGCAACGAGTGCCACCCGTTCTACACCGGCCAGCAGAAGTTCGTCGACACCGGTGGACGCGTCCAGCGCTTCGCCGACAAGTTCGGTGGCGCCGCTGCCGCCCAGCTCAAGAAGGCCGAGGAGGCCAAGGCTGCCAAGGCCGCCAAGGCTGCTGAGGCCGAGGCCGCTCGCAAGGCCGCCGCTGAGGCTAAGGCCGCCGAGAAGGCTAAGCGTGCTGCTAAGTTTGCCGAGGAGGCTGCCAAGCAGGCCGCCGAGGCTCCCGCAGAGGCTCCCGTCGAGGAGGCCGCTGCCGAGGCCGAGACCACCGAGGCTGCTGAGTAAATAGCTCGCCGCGGAATCACTCGCATTCATGGCATAAGGGCCGTGCATCCGTTTGGGTGCGCGGCCCTTTTCTTTTTATTGGTGCAAACCAACCTGCCCCCATTACACCAAATGGCAGAGAGGCGGCGTTTGGCCAGATAAAACCTGCCAAAATTAACCTGTCCCATTGTGGCAGGTTGGTCGTAGTTATTACGTGGCGGTTGAGGTCGACCGTATAGGCCGCGCCTTGTTTGGCTAAAGTACAATCATCTGTGTTTAACTCGCCCGCAGCTGCACGGCGTGGGCGATGGCCAAAAAGGAAAACCACATGGGATTCATGTCAAAGCTGCTGTCCTTTGGATCCGATAAGGACCTTAAGCGCTACTACAAGATCGTCGACCAGATCAACGGTCTTGAGCCCCAGTTTGAGAAGATGACCGAGGAGGAGCTCCGCGGCCAGACCGATAAGTTCCGCGAGCGTTACGCCAACGGCGAGTCGCTCGACGACATGCTCCCCGAGGCCTTTGCCACCGTGCGTGAGGCTTCCAAGCGCACCATGGGTATGCGCCACTTTGACGTGCAGCTCATTGGCGCCATGGCACTGCACGAGGGCCACATCGCCGAGATGAAGACCGGCGAAGGTAAGACCCTCGTCTCCACGTTGGCCGGCTATCTCAACGCTATTGCCGGCAAGGGCGTGCACGTCGTTACTGTCAATGATTACCTTGCCAAGCGTGACTCCGAGTGGATGGGCCGCATCTATAAGTACCTGGGCATGACCGTCGGTCTGCTCCAGAACAACATGCCGCTCGAGCTCAAGCGCCCGGCCTACCAGGCCGACGTCACCTACGGCACCAACTCCGAGTTCGGCTTTGATTACCTGCGCGACAACATGGTTACCCGTCCCGAGCAGCGCGTGCAGCGCGGCCACAACTACGCCATCGTCGACGAGGTTGACTCCATCCTGATTGATGAGGCCCGCACTCCGCTGATCATCTCGGGCGCTGGCACCAAGTCCGCCAGTACCTACAAGGACTTCGCGCGTGCCGTGCGTGGCCTTGAGCGCGGCGAGGACGTGTCGCACGACATGCTTACCGCCACCGAGGACGTTGAACCCACGGGCGACTACGTCATGGACGAGGCCAAGCACACCATTGCCGCTACCGAGCGCGGTCTTAAGAAGATCGAGCGCCGCCTGGGTATCGATGACATCTATGCCGATCTCTCCGGCCAGCTGGTCAACCACCTGCAGCAGGCGCTGAAGGCCCAGTACATGTTCCACCGCGACAAGCAGTATGTGGTCACCGACGGCGAGGTCAAGATCGTCGACGAGTTCACCGGCCGCATTATGGAAGGTCGCCGTTACTCCGAGGGCCTGCACCAGGCCATCGAGGCCAAAGAGGGCGTGCTCGTACGCGAGGAGAACCAGACGCTGGCCACCATCACCCTGCAGAACTACTTCCGTCTGTATGACAAGCTCTCCGGCATGACCGGTACGGCACTTACCGAGGATGCCGAGTTCCGCGAGATCTACAAGCTGCCCGTCGAGGTCATCCCCTCCAACAAGCCTGTGCAGCGCGTGGACCACGAGGACCTGGTGTACCGCACCATCCAGGCCAAGTACAATGCCGTTGCCGACGATGTCGAGCAGCGTCACGCCAAGGGCCAGCCGGTCCTGGTGGGCACCGTCTCCATCGAGAGCTCCGAGAAGCTGTCCGCCGCCCTTACCAAGCGCGGTATCGCACACGAGGTCCTCAACGCTAAGCATCACGAGCGCGAGGCCCACATCGTTGCCCAGGCCGGACGCTACGGCGCCGTGACCATCGCCACCAACATGGCCGGTCGTGGTACCGACATCCTGCTGGGCGGCAACCCCGACGAGCTGGTGCGCGAGCGCCTGGAGTACGAGGGCCTGACCATGGAGGACGTGACGCCCGAGCAGCTCGAGCAGTTTAACGCCGAGGCCAAGGAGACCTGCAAGGCCGAGCGCGAGCGCGTGCTTGCCGCCGGCGGCCTGACCGTCATCGGCACCGAGCGCCATGAGTCCCGCCGCATCGACAACCAGCTGCGTGGCCGTTCCGGCCGTCAGGGCGATCCGGGCGAGACCCAGTTCTACCTGTCGCTCGAGGACGACCTCATGCGCCTGTTCGGTGGCGACAAGATGGACCGCGTCTCCAAGATGATGGTCACGGCCGACATGGGCGACGACATGCCCATCCAGCACAAGATCATCTCCAAGGCCGTCGAGAGCGCCCAGCACAAGGTCGAGAGCATCAACTTCTCCATGCGTAAGAGCGTCCTTGAGTACGACGACGTCATGAACAAGCAGCGCCAGGCCATCTACGCCGAGCGCAATAAGATTCTGGACGGCAAGGATCTGACCGACCACATCACCGAGGTCATGCACGATACCGTCTACCGCTGCGTGCAGGAGTTCTGCACCAAGGACAGTCACGATGGCGAGCGCGACCTGGAGGGCCTGCGCAAGTGGGTTGTGGAGCTCACCGGCCATATCGATACGCCCAAGTTCCCCGACGAGGATTATGAGGCCCTGGCTGCCGATGTCCTGGCTTACGTAGAGAAGTGCTACAACATGAAGGCCGAGCGCTTGGGCGAGGACCTGATGCGCGAGCTCAACACCCAGGTCATGCTGCGCGTCATCGATACCCGTTGGATGAACTACCTGCAGGAGATGGACTACCTCAAGACCGGCATCGGCCTGCGCGGCTTTGGCCAGCGCGACCCGCTGGTCGAGTACAAGACTGAGGCCTACGGCGCGTTCCAGATGCTCGTCGACACCATGTACGAGGATTACCTGCGCACGGTTCTGCGCATCGAGATCAAGGCTGCCCCGCGTGCCGTGGAGCACAAGGAGGAGCCCGCGCTCGAGGGTGCGCACTTCTCCGGTCCTGCCGAGGTCGATGGCGACAACGGCGACTCGGTGCTACGCAAGCAGGCGCAGGTGCAGGCCCGCACGGCTGTCCAGGGTGGTCCGGCTGCCGTTAACAACGGTGGCAAGGTGACCACCTATCGCAAGTCCGAGAGCGACGATCCGTACGTCAACGTGGGCCGCAACGACCCGTGCCCCTGCGGTAGCGGCAAGAAGTTTAAGTACTGCCACGGCAGGAATCGTTAATGGCTGAGGTTTTAGAGGTAACGCCCGCCGAGCTGGACGCGTTTGCGGACCGGCTCGGTGAGGTCGAGACGTATCTCCACCTGGACGAGAAACGTACCCGCGTGTCCGAGCTTGAGGTCAAAAGTGTTGCCCCCGGCTTTTGGGATGATGCCGACGCCGCCCGCGCCACCATGGAGGAGATCGCGCGCACCAAGGAAGATATCGCTGCCGTGGACACCGCGCGCGGCGAGCTTTCCGATGCCCGCGCCGCGCTGGAGCTTGCCGAGGAGATGGGGGATGACCCCGACGCCGCCGCCCTTCGCGAGGAGGCTGCAGCCACGGCTGAGCGCCTGGCCCGCGCTATCGACGAGCTCGAGCTTTCGAGCTGGTTTACCGGTGAGTTCGATCACGGCGATGCCATTGTGACCATCAAGCCCGGACAGGGTGGTCTGGAGGCCCAGGACTGGACCTTCATGCTCTTTAAGATGTACATGAAGTACTGCCAACGTCGCGGCTGGAAGGTCACCATCAACGACTGTCCCGCGGCCGAGGTCATCGGCATCGATCGCGCGACCTTTACCGTCGAGGGCAAGGACGCCTTTGGCATGCTGCGCGCCGAGGCCGGCGTCCACCGCTTGGTTCGCATTAGCCCCACCGACGACAAGAAGCGCCGCCAGACCACGTTTGCCGGCGTCGAGGTTATCCCCGTGCTGCCCGATGATATCGACATCGAAATCAGTCCCGATGACATCCGCGTGGACGTGTACCACGCGAGCGGCCCGGGCGGTCAGGGCGTCAACACCACCGACTCCGCCGTGCGCGTGACGCATTTCCCCAGCGGCATTGTGGTCACCTGCCAAAATGAGCGCAGCCAGATCCAGAACAAGGCCACGTGCATGCAGATCCTCAAGGCTCGCCTGTACGAGATCGAGCTTGAGAAGCGCGCCGAGGCGCTCGATGAGATCCGCGGACCCAAGACCACGATTGGTTTTGGCAACCAGATTCGCAGCTACGTGCTCTACCCGTACCAGATGGTCAAGGATCTGCGCTCGGGCGTGGAGACCAGCAATGTCGAGGCCGTTCTTGACGATGGCGACCTGGACCCGTTTGTTATTGGCTACCATCGCTGGGCCACCGGCAACGCTGACGCGGAGACCCCGTCTGCATAAACCGCCCGGTTTATGTGGAAATGGATTAAAACCTTCCCAGCAGGGTGGTTTTGTATCCAGAGCAAACCCTGCGCAGGGGTGGTTTTTGTCCGGCGAATCGGTAGAATCGAATACAGCAAGAAGTTCGAAGCGCATCCGATGGGGTGCGCTTTTTTGAGGGAGGCAGCATGGCATACCGTCTGGACATCAAGCGCATTCTTTCGATGAACTTTTTTCACGACCTGCCCCAGATTATGTTGGGGTGCGCTCTGGCCGCTATTGCGACCGACCTGTTTTTGATTCCCAACGGCCTTGCTGCCGGTGGCGTTACGGGCCTTGCGACTATTATCCAAGCGGTCGGCGCGGCGCGAGGCGTGTCGCTTCCCGTCGGTATCCAGACCATCGTGATGAACGCCTTGCTGTTGTTGGTCGTTATGCGCGAGGGCGGCATGTTCTACGTGGTGCAGACCGCGACGGGCTTTGTGCTGCTGGGCTTCTTCACCGATCTGTTCGCCCCGTTTGTAGTACCTCTGGCGGATGCGGACCTGATGCTTCCCGCTATGTGGGGCGGCATTATTACGGGCATCGGTTACGGCATGGTGTTGCGCGCCGGCGCCAACACCGGCGGCTCGGACACGATTGGCCAAATCATCTCGCGTAACACATCGCTGCCGGTAGGTTCGACCGTCATGGCAATCGACGTTGCCGTGTGCGCGCTGTCGGCTCCGGTCTTTTCAGTCGAAAACGCACTATATGCAGGCCTTTCGATGGTCATTAGCGGCTACGTGATCGATGCCGTGGTCGATGGTGGCAACAAGCGCCGTATGGTACTCATCATCTCGGACAAGTTCCCTGATATCGCTGCCGATATCATGTATGGCCTGGGTCGTGGCTGTACCAAGTTTAAGGCGACTGGCATGTATTCGGGTGCCGAGAAGCCGGTGATTATGGTCATCGTGAGCCGTCGAGAGCTCAATACCCTCAAGACGATCGTGCGCGAGCGCGATCCTCACGCCATTGTGACGGTCGCTGACGTTACGGAAGCCTTCGGCGAGGGATTCAAGGACATTAGCGCGTAGGGTCGATCGCGTTCCATCCAAAAGACGTTCACATTGATAAACCGTTTCATCAGCGGTTCTGCCTGCTAAATTGTTCAAATAATGATAAAAACTCTGGTAAAGCCATCAGTTTCCAGCATAATGAATGACGTACGTGCATTGCGGCTGTGTTGGGATTACCTTCGGTGCCGTGCGCATTTTGTCTAATGAGGATGAAAGGAAGGCACAATGAGCGACGAAGAGCTCAAAAAGGTTGCCAACGAGGTAAGGAAGGGCATCGTCACCGGCGTGCACGCTGCCAAGTCCGGCCATCCGGCCGGTTCGCTCGGCGCTGCCGACATCATGACCTATCTGTACTTTGAGGAAATGAACGTCGACCCTGCCGACCCCCGCAAGGCCTGTCTCTTATACACATCTGACGCTGCCGACGAATAGCCTTGTGTAGA
>CABSMS010000103.1 GCA_902478885.1 uncultured Collinsella sp.
TCTCGTGGGCTCGGAGATGTGTATAAGAGACAGGTACAGGTCCAGGCGCTCGGTCTGTGCGTAGGGGCCAAAGTCGCCGCCCACCTCGGGACCCTCGTCCCAGTCCAGGCCCAGCCAACGCATGGCGCGCAGGATGATCTGCGTGTTCTCGTCGGTGGAACGGGTGGGGTCGGTGTCGTCGATGCGCAGGATGAACGTGCCGCCGTTTGCGCGGGCAAAAGCCCAGTTATAGATAGCGGTGCGGGCGCCGCCGATGTGCAGCTTGCCCGTGGGTGAGGGTGCAAAGCGGACGCGAACGTCTGATGCCATGGAAATCTCCTCGATTGCAGGATGGATGTCTAACCGCATCAGTATAAAGCAACAAAGCGACCTCCGCACAAAGGGCACCGACCTACTCATTGGGGATACTCATTGGGGACAGACTTAAATGACCAGTCATTGGGCAACCTGTCGGCACTTAGGAAGGCTGGTCATTTAAGTCTGTCCCCAATGAGTAGGTGCGGAAAGGGTGTGAATGTTTGATTTACGCGCTATGATGTGCCCTTGCATAGAGAGCCCGGCGGAATGGTAACGGTCGCCGGGACACGTTTTTGAAAGGACAATCATGTCAGAAGAACTTCGTTCCATCCCACCCCAACACGGGTCCTTCGTTTTTACGTCGGAGTCGGTGACCGAAGGCCATCCCGATAAGATCGCTGACCAGATCAGCGACGCCGTCCTCGATGCAATCCTCGCCAAAGAAATAGAGCTGCAGGAGCAGGGCTACATCGCCCCCAACGGCGTGCCTGCCAACGTGGAGAACGTCCGCTGCGCCTGCGAGACCCTCGTGACGACCGGCACCGTCATCGTCGCCGGCGAGATCCGCACTCAGGCCTACGTCGACGTGCAGGAGATCGCCCGTGGCGTTATACGCCGCATTGGCTACAACCGTGCCAAGTTCGGTTTTGACTGCGACACCTGCGGCGTCATGAGCCTCATCCATGAGCAGTCGCCCGATATCGCGCAGGGCGTTGACGAGTCCTTCGAGACCCAGACCGGCGCTACCACCGACCCGATCGACCTGATCGGTGCCGGCGACCAGGGCATGATGTTCGGTTATGCCTCCAACGAGACCAAGACCCTTATGCCCATGCCACACTACCTGGCAAGCCGCCTGGCCGAGCGCTTGGCCGCCATGCGTCACGACGGTACCCTCGCCTATCTGCGTCCCGACGGCAAGACCCAGGTCACCGTGCGCTATGAGGAAGGCAAGCCCGTCGAGGTCACGACCATCGTCATCTCCACGCAGCACGCCGCCGAGATCGAGGACATGGGCAAGATCAAGGCCGACCTCATCGAGCACGTCATCACCCCGGTCATGGCCGCCGAGAACATGCCGTGGGACAACGCGGACATCTACGTGAACCCCACCGGTCGCTTTGTCGTGGGCGGCCCCATGGGCGACACGGGCCTCACCGGCCGCAAGATCATCGTCGACACCTACGGCGGCTACGGCCGTCACGGCGGCGGTGCCTTTAGCGGCAAGGACTGCACCAAGGTCGACCGCTCCGCCGCGTATGCCGCGCGCTGGGTCGCCAAGAACGTTGTCGCCGCCGGCCTGGCCGATCGCTGCGAAGTCGAGCTTGCTTACGCCATCGGCGTTTCCAAGCCCCTCTCAATCATGGTCGACACCTTCGGTACCGCGCATGTTGCCGAGGACAAGATCATTGAAGCCGTAGAGAAGACCTTCGACCTGCGCCCGGGCGCAATCATCCGCGACCTAGACCTGCGTCGCCCCATCTACGAGAAAACAGCAGCCTACGGTCACTTCGGCCGCGAAGACGCCGACTTCACCTGGGAGAAAACCGATCGAGTCGAAGAACTCAAAGCAGCCTGCGGCCTGTAAGCTAACTCGAAAAGCTACAGCCAAATAACAACGCACCAAAAGAAGTACCGGCCCCAACCGGTACTTCTTTTTTATTTGAAGTCGGTGAAGATGAACCGACCTGGGACATGGAATAGGTCACAGGCCGATAAATTTCGCAGCACACGCGCCTCTACCATGTATCCTTAGTTCCGAGGGCTTTGGTATTTGGTCGATCGCGAGTTCCGCACGAGCCGGAGGCCACATAATGTGGCCTCCGTGCGAGCAGGACTGTCCGAGCAGGCGACCAAATACCAAAGCCCTCGGAACGGCGGGACAGAGTATGCCCCGCCCCTCGGGACGACGGGATAGAACAGGAGCGCATATGGCAGGCAAGCCGCAAACACTAGCTACGACCTCGGCATTCGAGATCTTGGGCCCCGTCATGGTCGGCCCCAGCTCATCGCACACCGCCGGCGCCCTGCGGTGCGCCCAAGTTGCCGCCAGCCTGCTGGAAGGCCGCATCACCAAAGTTACCTTTGGCCTGTGGAACTCCTTCGCCCACACCTACCGCGGCCACGGCACCGACCGTGCGCTCGTCGCGGGCATCCTGGGCCTCGACACCGATGACGAGAACATCAAGCAGGCCTTCGACCTCGCGCGCGAGCAGGGCCTAGAATATCACTTTGACATCAAGGGCGACGACGCCTCCATCCACCCCAATACCGTCGACATCGACATGGTCGACGACACGGGCGCCACGGCACAGGTCCGCGGCGAGAGCCTGGGCGGCGGCAAGATGCGCATCAGCCGCATTAACGGCGTCGGCGTCGACATCTCGGGCATGTATTCCACGCTCTTCGTGGCGCACAAGGACGTTCCCGGCGTGCTCGCCGCGCTCACCAACCTGCTCGCCTACGCCCATGTGAACATCGCGTTCTGCCGCACCTACCGCACCGAAGTGGGCGGCCAGGCTTACTCCGTCTTTGAGACCGACGGTGCGCCCGACGACACCGTCGTCCCCATGCTCCGCAAGCTCGACAATGTCGATTACGCGACCTTTATCGAGCTCCCCGGTTCTGCCTCGTCGCTCTCCCCCGGCGTCTCGGCTAAGGAGATCTTCGACGACGGCGAGCAGCTGCTCGATGCGTGCGAGGAACTGGGACTCAGCATCGGTGCCGTCATGGCCGTTCGCGAGGCACGTCTGACCGGCGAGGCCCACGCCGTCGCCGCCATGCGCCGCGTGCTCGACGTCATGCGCGAGGAGACCACGGCCCCCATCGCCAATCCGCAGCGCTCGCTCGGCGGGCTTATCGGCGGCGAGGCCAAGCTCGTCGAAGCAACCCGCTGCAACGATTTGAGTGCAAGCCTGATGGGCACCGTCCAGACCGACGCCGTTGCCCGCGCCATGGCCGTGCTCGAGCGCTCAGCTACCATGGGCGTGATCGTCGCCGCCCCCACGGCCGGCTCCGCGGGTGTTGTGCCCGGCTGCGTGCTGGCGCTCGCCGATCGCCTGCAGCTCGACGACGAGCAGGTCATGGACGCCCTCTACTGCGCAGCCGCCATCGGCCTCAACCTCACCACAAGCGCCTGCGTTGCCGGCGCCGAGGGCGGCTGCCAGGCCGAAGTCGGAAGCGCCGCTGCCATGGCAGCCGCCGCGCTGGTGCAGATGCTCGGCGGCACGCCCGAGCAGGCGCTTGACGCCAGTTCCATCGCGCTGAGTAACCTGCTGGGCCTCGTTTGTGACCCCGTCGGTGGCCTCGTGGAGGTGCCCTGCCAAAACCGCAACGCCATCGGCGTGGCAGCGGCCTTTAGCTCGGCACAACTCGCCCTCGCAGGCATTAAGAGCCTGGTGCCGTTTGACCAGATGGCACATGTCATGCTCTCAGTGGGCCACGTGTTGCCGGCCACGCTGCGCGAGACGGCAAAGGGCGGCATCGCGCAGGCTCCGGCCGCACTTTCGGCCTGTGCAAAATGCGGTGTGTGCGGATAGCGGCAAAGAACGACTCAAAGGTGGGACAAATGTCCCACCTCTTTTGAATGCCACCGTTTCCGTACCACAAACAGCAAGGCAATCGCTATAATGCAAGCCCAGTAAAAACACGATGAGCCGCAAGGCGAAAATCGAAGGATATGCATACGATGTCGCAAAACGATCGAACTCAACTGATTCCCGATCCGCAGCAGCCGAGCAGGCACACCGGCGGCGTTCAGTCACCGCGCCCTATCGCGCCGAGCCACGGTCAGCAGCGTGGTGCGACAAACGCTTCCCAACGCCCGAACCAACAGCGACAGCAGCGTCAACAACATCAACAGCGCCAAGCAAACGGCAATGCGCCCAAGCAGCCCCCCACGCATGCTCGAGGCGATCGCGGCCCCGCGCGCAAACCCGCCGAGAACAATAAGTCAGGCAAAAAGACGACGCTCTTTGTCGTCCTGGGTCTTATCGTCATCGTCTATATCGTAGGCGTCGTAGCGTTTTCGCAGGTAGCCTACCCCAACACCACCATCGCCGGCGTCGACGTCTCGTTCTCCAACGCCTCGTCTGCCGCCACCAAGGTCAACTCCGCGTGGAAGCACTATAAGCTCACCGTGACAGGCGATGACTTTAGCTGGACCTATCAGCCCGAATCCGATGAGCCCATCGTCGACGGAGAGGCTGCCGCAAAAGAGATCATCAGCGACAACGAAGCCCTTGTATGGCCGGTCCGCCTTGTGGAATCCTTAAGCGGCAAAACCAAAACAACCGCTACCTCCAACGAAGTCGATCTTGATCAAGACGTCGACCTGTCCATGCTCTCCGATACCTTTGACCAAAAGAAGTTTGAGAAGGATCTGGGCGCCGCCATCGACGAGTTTAACGAGGGGCGTTCGGGCACGTTCGAGGCCAATAGCTCCTATGACGAGCAAGCGGGCAAGTTTACCGTCGAGAAGGCGCGCTCCAACGAAAAACTCAACCGCGAGCATGTCATTAAGTATGCCGAGCTCGAGCTTGCCTCGCTGGCTGAGACCGTAGATCTTTCCAAGCTCGGCAACGATGCCTATGAGCCGCTCAACGGAACGCTGACCGATGATCAGATTCAGGCCGCATGCGATGCCGCCAACAACTTCCTGGGCGTCAACGTGACCCTCAAGCTTAACGGCGAGGATGCCGGCAAGGTTGATGGCAGCTCCGTGTTGCAGTGGATCAGCTTTGCCGATCCGGCCAACCCCACGCTCGAAACGACGCAGATCAGCAGCTGGGCAGCCGAGCTCGCCAACGGCTTTAATACCGTGGGCTCCACTCGCTGGTGGACGCGCCCCGATGGCAAGCAGTGCGCCGTCGAAGGCGGTGACTTTGGTTGGTCCATCGACAGCAGCTCGCTCGCCAAGCAGGTCGAGGACGCCATTAACAACAAACAGACCGGCGAAATCGAGATCAAGTACTCCCAGAAGGCCGACACCTTTACCGCAAAGGGAGAGCCCGACTGGAAGGCGTATATCGACGTCGACCTGTCCGAGCAGCACGCGCGCTACTATGACGAGAACGGTAATATCGTTTGGGAGGCCAACTTTATTTCCGGTAAACCGGGCGAAGACGCCACCCCCGAGGGCGTGTGGCAGATCAACAGCAACGACGGCGGCAGCACCCTAATCGGAGCCAAGGACCCCGAGACCGGTAAGCCCAAATACGAAAGCCCGGTGAGCTACTGGATGCCGTTCGAGGGCAATATGATCGGCTTCCACGACGCTACATGGCAAAACGACAAGAGCTTCGATAATGCCGAGTCGTACAAGTGGTGCGGCAGCCACGGTTGCATCAACCTGCGCCTGGCAGACGCCAAGGCACTTCACGACTGCATCAAAGTCGGCCTGTGCGTGGTTGTCCACTCGTAGTGCAACGCGCGCATTCCTACAACGTGGAACCGCAGCGACCAATCTAACAGTTCCGAAAGAAACCGTCCTATGCGCCCGCCCCAACCGTTGGGCGCATATAATTATCGAGGTTCTTTCTATAAAGGAGACGCTATGCCGAATGTCCCCACGATCACCCCGGGCCCAGATGATACCGAGCGCACGCCCGAAGGTGCCACCGAAACGATTCCTCTGATTACAAACGTACATGCCGACAAGCAGAGCGAACGCACGAACGATACGGCCGAGATTTCCGATGAAGAGGCGTATGCCAAGCTCAAGGCAAAACGTGCCGAACGTCGACGCAAAAAGCTGATTCGACGCGGTATTGCCGCCGGCGTCATAGGTGCCATCGCGCTCATTGCCATTGTCGCAACCCTGGTTATCAATGCGCAGCCACAGGGCGCTAGCGGGCCTGTGACCGACATGGTGACCGAGGGCACGTTTACCACAACGGTCGAGGCGAAAGGCCAGCTCAAACCCATTTCGTCCTCAGTGGTCTCCCCTTCTGTCGACGGTACGGTCGATTCGATCAACGTGCAGGCAGGCCAATCCGTCAACGAGGGCGACGTGCTTATGACCCTGTCTCTTATACACATCTCCGAGCCCACGAGACTAGCG
>CABSMS010000104.1 GCA_902478885.1 uncultured Collinsella sp.
ATGTGTATAAGAGACAGGTGGGCAATAAGGTCGAGCAAATCTTGGACCCCAAGCCCGAGGAACAGCTCACCAAGGCCGAGGCTATCGCCGAGGTCGTGAAGCAGCCCGCTCGTGGCTCCAATCGCAAGCCGCAAAAGCGCGGCAAGAGCGCCAGTAACGGCATTATCGTCAAGGGCGAGAGCAACAGCGGCCTGCTGGTCCGTCTGGCTCATTGCTGCAACCCCGTGACGGGCGACGACATCGTCGGCTTCATCACGCGCGGTCGCGGCGTTTCGGTGCATCGCGCCAACTGCCCCAACGTCAAGGGTCTTATGGAACATCCCGAGCGCATGATCGATGTGGAGTGGGACGGCGCTGCCGACACCCTCTTCCAGGTCGAGATCGTGGTCGAGTGCCTGGACCGCATGGGCCTGCTCAAGGATGTCACCATTGCCATTGGCGATGCGGGCGGCAATATCCTTTCTGCCGCCACGTCGACCAACCGCGAGGGTATTGCAACCCTGCGCTTTATGGTCGAGATCTCGGACGCGAGCGGTCTGGATCCGCTGCTGGCTTCCATCAGCAGTGTCGATTCGGTCTACGACGCTCGCCGTCTTATGCCCGGCGAAGGCGGAGCTCAGCTCAAGCGCCGTGTGTAGGTGCGAGAGCCTCTCAGCATCATAGATATTGGTTACGTTCGAGGCATCGTTTGGTGCCTCGAACGTATTTTAGAAGGAGGGTATGCGCATGGGCGATATGACTTTGGACCTGACACCCCGAGGTGCAGCTTCGATTGAGGCACTCGTCAACGGCCCGGTTCAGACCAACAGTTACGTCGTGATTTCGAATGACGAGTGCTTAATCGTCGATCCGGCGTGGGAGGGCGAGCGTCTTGTGGAGCATATCCGCACCGCGCATCCCGAGGTTCGCGTACTCGGCTCTGTCTGCACGCACGGTCATGCCGACCATGTTGGCGGGGTCGCCGGGGTTCGAGCTGTCGTTGGCGACAGCGCACTATATGAGTTGTGCGCTAAGGACGTGACGGTGCCTCGCGCAAATATCGAGGAGCAGCGCGCCATGTGGGGTATTGAGACGCCCGATCCGGGCGAGCCGACGCGGCTGCTTGCCGAGGGCGATACAATTGAATTGGGCGATATCTGCCTGCAGGTGATCGAGACGCCGGGGCATACGCCGGGCGGCATCGTCCTGTTCGCCGCGACCGAGCAGGGGAACATCGCCTTTGTGGGCGACACGCTTTTCCCGGGCAGCCACGGTCGTACCGATCTTTCCGGCGGTGACGAGGCGGCGATTATGCGCTCGCTCTCCAAACTTGCCAAGACGCTTCCGCCCGATACCGTTTGCTTGACGGGCCATGGCGATTCGACCACGATGGCGCGCGAACTTATGCAGAATCCGTTTATGCAGATGTAGGCTCGAAGCCGTCTTTCGAATCACGAAGACCGCTCAATCGTCAAGCTATTTTCCCCAGTGGGTCGATTCTGTGGGGCAAACGGTCAAAATTTGTCCAATCGGATGGTATTCGTGAACAAACGAACGTTTATGCTCGGGTATGTCGTGGTAAAATCTCAGGCGTTATCGGAGCAACCTTACAGGAGGTTTCTTTTATGCTCGTCAACGCAGCAGACATGCTCAAGAAGGCCGAGGCCGGCAAGTACGCTCTCGGTGCCTTCAACACCAACAACCTCGAGTGGACCCTGGCTATTCTCCAGGCCGCCGAGGAGGCCAAGTCTCCGCTGATCCTTCAGTGCACCGCTGGTGCCGCTAAGTGGATGGGCGGTTTCAAGGTCTGCGCCGACATGGTCAAGGCTGCCGTCGAGGCCACGGGCGTTACCGTCCCCGTCGCCCTTCACCTCGATCACGGTTCTTACGAGGACTGCTTCAAGTGCATCGAGGCCGGCTTCACGTCCATCATGTATGACGGCTCTCACGAGGAGACCTTCCAGCTTAACCTCGACCGCACCAAGGAGCTCGTTGAGCTTGCCCACTCCAAGGGCATGTCCATCGAGGCCGAGGTCGGCGGCATCGGCGGCACCGAGGACGGCGTGACCTCCAACGGCGAGCTCGCTGACCCCGCTGAGTGCAAGCAGATTGCTGACCTGGGCGTCGACTTCCTCGCCTGCGGTATCGGCAACATCCACGGCGTGTATCCCGCCGACTGGGCTGGCCTTTCCTTCGAGCGTCTGGGCGAGATCAAGGCTCAGACCGGCGACCTGCCCCTCGTTCTGCACGGTGGTACCGGCATCCCCGAGGATCAGATCAAGAAGGCCATCTCCCTGGGTATCTCCAAGATCAACGTCAACACCGATCTGCAGCTCGTCTTCGCCAAGGGCGTTCGCGAGTATATCGAGGCTGGCAAGGATCAGCAGGGCAAGGGCTTTGACCCCCGCAAGCTCCTCAAGCCTGGTCGCGACAACATCGTTGCCCGCACCAAGGAGCTCATGGAGGAGTTTGGCTCCGTCAACAAGGCGTAAGCGTCGCTAAACTTCCCACCGGAAGCCCCGTCTCCCTACACTGTTTCCTTTGCGCTCACCTGGCTTCGCCAGAAGTCGCGCCAAGGAAACAGTTCCGGGAGACGGGGCTTCCTTCGTTTAACGCCGCAGGGTTACGAGTCTGAATTAAGGTGGCTACTGGCTTCGCCAGAAGTCGCGCGACGGAATCAGCTCCGGGTGAACGGGGCCTCCTTTGTTAACTCGCTACAGGGTTACTGGGCTGAATTCATTTTTTGACTACCGCTCGGCGGTGTTGATGGCTCCCTTGTTGGGGCTTTCTTTTTTATCTCGCTACAATGGACTTCAAGAGTTCTAATGACTTGGAGTTTGGCATGGCTGTTATTAATGTGCTGCCTTCGGATGGGAAGGTTATTGACGAGGGGCCGGTTGGTTGCTCTGTTGATGTTTGCAATGATGACTTCTGTTTTCTAGATATTGGCTTGCCACCCGAGATCCTGCGTTTAAAGGACGCGGGGTATCTTTCGCAGGCTATTGAGGCTTGCGACCGCCTACTTGCCCAAGATCCCGATCCCTCGCTTGCTGCCTGCGTTCGTGCCGAGCGGTATCGCATGCTTGAGACGCCGCTTCATTTTTCGGTGTCGCGCGATCGAGCTATTGCGATGATTCGCGAGGAGTGGCCTGAGTTTACCGAGGAGCAGTTTGACGATCTGATTGACCGTAAGCGTATTGACTGGCGCTTTATCGACGGCGAGCTGTTCGTTCTCGACAACTTCCTCGATTCGCTTCGCGTATATCCCAAAGAGGTCCCCGGCATGCGTCCCGATTCTACGGACGGAATAGCACTGCGCAACGAGATGCTCAAGGAGATGGAGTCGCAAAACGGATTGACTCGCGTTATTACGCTTCAGGCGTCCTTGTCTGTCCCCGGCGCTCTAGAGGGGGAGACCGTTTGCGCTTGGCTTCCCGTCGCGGCTGCCTGCCGTCAGCAGTCTCGGGTCGAGATTCTCGACATGACGCCGGAGGGTACTGTTGCTCCCGCGAACGCTTCGGCGCGTACCGCCTCGTGGTCTTCTTCGAGTGAGCGCTCATTCTCGGTGACCTATCGTTATCACATCGATGCCGCTTATCGCGATATCTATGGGGGTGCGCTTCCGGCGCATCCGTGTATGGACGCGCCGCTGTCCGAGGATATTTCCGAGGACCGTCCGCACATTGCATTCACGCCGTATCTGCAGCAGCTGACGGCCGGTGTTGCTGACGGACTCGAGGATCCGCTCGATCGCGCTCGTGCTATCTATGATTACCTGACACAGCATATCGACTATCGCTATCAGCCACCGTACCTGCTTTTGGGATCTATTGCCGACGACTGTGCGCATTCGCTCCGCGGCGATTGCGGCGTTATGGCGCTCACGTTTATCACCATGTGCCGCATCGCGGGGGTGCCTGCCCGTTGGCAGAGCGGCCTGTATGTTGCGCCCGATTCGGTGGGGCCGCACGATTGGGCTGAGTTCTATACGCCACAGACCGGTTGGCTTAACGCCGACGTATCGTTTGGTTCCTCGGCACGCAGGATGGGGGAGGAGTGGCGTCGTCGTCACTACTTTGGCAATCTCGACCCGTGGCGTATGGTGGCCAACAATCGATTCCAGACTGAATTTGTGCCTGCTTTCGATGGTATGCGCGAGGATCCCTATGACAACCAGATGGGCGAGGCCTCGGTTGACGGACGTGGATGTCGTAAGCGGGAGATGTTACGCAAGGTTGAGCTTATCGAAATGCTCGAAGTTCCATTTTCGGACTAATCAACAGAAAGCTGTGATAAACTAACTCACGCATTACGTGCCCGAGTGGCGGAATTGGCAGACGCAGTGGACTCAAAATCCACCGTTGGCAACAACGTGCGAGTTCGAGTCTCGCCTCGGGCACCATACATGCAAGTGAGCGTTCAAGGGGGTCAAGGCCCCCTTTTTCGTGCCGAACTCGCGTGAGCGCGCGGAGCGTTAAGCAAACAGGCCTGTGGCCTGTTTGTAGCGGAGCGTGGCGAGGGCGCCATGCGCCCGAAGCCCGGGGCTTCGCGAAGCGAAGTCCCTTCGAGTCTCGCCTCGGGCACCATAAATGCACCTGCGCTTCAAGGGGGTTGCGGCCCCCTTTTTCGTGTACGTAATGTGATAACGCGCTGCGCGTGTTATTATCCACAAGGCGTTGTTCCCGCAATGCCCTAAAGAGGAACCCGAGGGTTCCCACCTTTTGGCGCCAATGAGCAGCTGACTGGTCATACAAATTAGATTCTCTTCCTCAAATCGAGGATGTCTATGTGTACGACCTGGTTGCTGAGAAGCGCCGGGTTATTTTTTTATGAATGGAGGTAGGGAAAATAGCTAAGTCTGATGACACCCGCATCAACGACGAGATTACTGCATCTTCGTGCCGTTTGATTGGCGTCGATGGCTCTCAGCTCGGCCTGTTCGCCATCCGCGATGCCCAGCGCGTCGCCGACGATCAGGGTCTCGACCTGGTCGAGATCGCTCCCAACGCGGAGCCGCCGGTCTGCAAGGTCATGGACTACGGTAAGTTCAAGTACCAGCAGGCCATGAAGGCCAAGGCTGCTCGTAAGAACCAGTCCAAGGTCGAGGTCAAGGAAATGAAGTTCCGACCCAAGATCGACGTTGGCGACTACGAGACCAAGAAGGGCCACGTTCTGCGTTTCCTCAAGAAGGGCGCGCGCGTTAAGATCACCATCATGTTCCGCGGCCGTGAGATGGCTCACCCGGAACAGGGCCTTAACGTTCTCGAGCGTCTCGCCGAGGATCTCAAGCCTTACGCTACGGTCGAGTCCAAGCCTAAGATGGAAGGCCGTAACATGCTTATGCTGCTCGCCCCGATTAAGGGCGCCTTCGATGAGGATAAAGCGGCAAGCGATACCAAGTAACTAGTGTTCTGTAACCGATTAAGGAGTATTTCATGCCTAAGATGAAGTCCCACAGCGGCACCAAGAAGCGTTTCCGCAAGACTGGTACCGGCAAGCTTATGCGCGCCAAGGCTTTCAAGAGCCACATCCTGAGCAAGAAGTCCACCAAGCGTAAGCGTGGCTTCCGTCAGGAGACCGAGATCGCCGCTGCCGACCGCAAGGTCATCAAGTCGCGTCTCGCCTAAGTTCGCGTTCCCGTTTTTCGTTTTACCGTCTAGGAGTTGATAGAACATGGCACGTATTAAGCGCGCTGTTGCCGCCAAGAAGAAGCGCCGTACCGTTATGCACCGTGCGAAGGGTTACTACGGTGCCGCTTCGCGTACTTACAAGCATGCTAAAGAGCAGGTCCAGCACTCCCTGCAGTATCAGTATCGTGATCGCCGCAACAAGAAGCGCGAGATTCGTTCTCTCTGGATCACTCGTATCAACGCTGCTGCTCGCCTGAACGACATCTCTTACTCTCAGTTCATGCACGGCCTGAAGGTTGCCGGCATCGAGCTCGACCGCAAGGTCCTGGCTCAGATGGCTTACGAGGACATCGAGTCCTTCAACGAGCTGGCTACCATCGCCAAGAAGGCTCTCGAGGCCTAATAGATTCTCTTGAATCGCTAGGGGAGTGTCGCGTTGTGCGCGGCGCTCCCTCTTTTTATCTGAAGCGCGGTTTACATTGCTAAAAGCGCGGGTAGATAAACACTTACAGGTGACCGATCTCTATATATTCCTGAACCAAAGGGTCATCATCTGATACGTGCAGTATTTCTTCACCAGCCTTTCTATGACTTATATAGGAAGCGGTGTATTGTGTAGGACTTGTGAAGAGTGGAATTCCCGCCCACGGCGCCCCTCCGGTCTGGCAATATATCTCCTTGCCGCGCGGCCCGGTCGGACCGGATG
>CABSMS010000105.1 GCA_902478885.1 uncultured Collinsella sp.
CCGCACATATCGTTGATCAGCAGCAGCTGAGTGTTCTTCATGAGGGTCTCCCTTGGTTCGGGCACGGCGCAGCAGCGCCACAGTGCGACTAAGTGTAGCGCAGGGAGCGTTTGCAGCGTCGAGCCGTTACGCGGTTTGGTAAAACCGCGTAACCACTAGTTTGGTACCTTGACATTCATTTCTCATGCTCCTAGATTAGTTAGGCACAAAACAATTCCACTACCTAACTAAAGAAAGGAGCGAAGATTAGATATGTGTGTTGAACCACACGCCCATCCGCATGAACCCGGCGACGACCCCTCGCAGCCGGTAGACGAGCCCGAGACTCAGTCCAAGGAGGACCGTCTCGCCAAGAGAATCCTCCATGGGCTGGGGTTTTGCGGCCATTACATGCATTTTCACGGCGGCGGCATATCTGGCAAGGCGCCTATTGTCTGCCTACTCGCCAAGCAGCCGACCGGCGAGCTGTCCCAACAGGAGCTCGGCATGCACTTCGACCTCAAGCCAGGGTCCCTTTCCGAGATTCTGTCCAAGCTCGAACTGGGCGGTCTTATCGAGCGCAGTCGCAATCCCAAAGACCGTCGGCAGCTCACCATCCGCCTGACCGAAGCGGGATGGGAAAAGGCCCGTGTTGAGCAGGCAGCCCGCATTCGCTTTAGGGAACAGGCCTTTAGCGCCCTTACGCACGACGAGCGCGAACAGCTCGCCGAGATGCTCGAAAAAATCCGCGTAACCTGGGAGGAACTGGATGATTAAAACCCTCATGGGAAGCATCCGCGATTACAAGAAGGTCACGATCGCCACGCCGCTGCTGGTGCTTGGCGAGGTGCTCTGCGAAATGATGATCCCGTTTATCACCGCCGACATGATCGACGCCATCAAAGACGGCGCCACCGTCGCCCAGATGCTTCCCACCGCAGGCTTTTTGGTGCTCATCGCACTGACGTCGCTCGCTTTTGGTGCCGCTGCCGGCGTCACCTGCAGCCATGCGAGTTGCGGCTTCGCCAAGAACCTGCGTCACGACCTGTTCTACAAGATCCAGACGTTCAGCTTTGCCAACATCGATGAGTTCTCGAGCTCCTCGCTCGTCACCCGCCTCACCACCGACATCAACAACGTGCAGCAGGCCTTTATGATGCTCATCCGCATCGCCGTGCGCGCGCCGCTGGTGCTGGTCTTTGCCTTTGCCATGGCCTACGCCATGGGCGGCAGCGTCGCCATGGTCTACCTGGTCATCATTCCGCTGCTGGGCTTTGGCCTGTTCTTTATCATCTATAAGGTGCGCCCGATCTTTGCCCGCGTGTTCCGCAAGTACGACGCGCTCAACGAGTCCGTCGAGGAAAACGTCACCGGCATGCGCGTGGTCAAGAGTTACGTGCGCCAGGACTACGAGAAAGAGAAGTTCGCCACCGCCGCGCGCGACGTCCAGATGGACTTCACCCGCGCCGAAAAGCTGCTCGCCTTCAATAACCCCATGATGAACATCTGCGTCAACGGCGCGTTCGTCGTCATCATCTACCTGGGCTCCGAGCTCATCATCACGAGCCAGGGCACCTTGTTCGACGTGGGCCAGCTCTCCTCCATCTTTACCTATGGCTTCCAGATTCTGATGAGTCTGATGCAGCTGTCGATGATCTTTGTCATGGTGACCATGGCCGACGAGTCGGCACACCGCATTACCGAGGTGCTTGCCGCCGAGCCCACAATCGCCAACCCGACCGAGCCCGTGCTCGAGGTTGCCGACGGCTCCATCGACTTTGACCACGTGAGCTTTAAGTACTCCGAGCACGCGAAGCGCCAGGCGCTCGACGATATCGACCTGCATATTAAGAGCGGCGAGACCATCGGTATTATCGGCGGCACCGGCTCGGCCAAGTCGACGCTCGTGAATCTGATCGCCCGCCTGTACGATGTCACCGAGGGCACCGTGCGCGTCGGCGGCGTGAACGTACGCAACTACGATCTGGACGCGCTGCGCCACCAGGTAGCCATGGTGCTGCAGAAAAACGTGCTGTTTAGCGGCACCATCGCCGAAAACCTGCGCTGGGGCGACCCGAACGCCACCGACGAGGAAGTCCGCGAGGCAGCTCATCTGGCCTGCGCCGACGAGTTTGTCGACGGCTTCCCCAAGGGCTACGACACCTGGATTGAGCAGGGCGGCTCCAACGTTTCCGGCGGCCAGAAGCAGCGCCTGTGCATTGCGCGTGCCCTGCTGCGTCGCCCCAAGATCTTGATCCTGGATGACTCCACGAGCGCCGTCGACACCAAGACCGACGCCAAGATCCGCGAGGGCCTGGCGAGTTATCTGCCCAACACGACCAAGCTCATCATTGCCCAGCGTATTAGCTCCGTGCAGGATGCCGATCGCATCATCGTCATGGAGGGCGGCCGCATCAAGGACATCGGCAACCACGACGAGCTGCTCAAGACGAGCGAGATCTACCGCGAGACTTTTACCTCGCAGAACAAGATGAGCGCCGAGGGCGAGGACGCGGGCGAGACCGCTGCAGCCGGCACCGAGGCATCTGCATCGCAAACCCAGACCCAGGAAGGAGGCGAGGCACATGAGTAAGGCCGCTACCGCCGAGCACGCACGCAACCGCAAGGGCGGCACCATGACGCGCCTCATCAAGATGCTCTTTGGCTTCTACCCGGTGCTTTTGCCCCTCGTCGTCGCCGGCGTGGTGCTCTGCGCCGTCATCAACTCCATCGGCGCGACGTTTCTCCAGAGCGCGCTGCAGGTCATCAGCGAATCATGGCAGTCGGGCGACTGGACGGCCGCGCAGCCCAAAATTCTGAAGCTTGTGACTACCCTCGGCTGCATCTACGCCGTGGGCGTCGCGTCTTCGCTCTTCTGGAACCGCGCCATGGCCGTCATCACGCAGGGCTCGCTCGAGAAGCTGCGCGAGAAGATGTTCAACCGCATGCAGGACCTGCCGATCCGCTACTTCGACACGCATCAGCGCGGCGACATCATGAGCCACTACACCAACGACATCGACACGCTGCGCCAAATGATCAGCCAGTCGCTGCCCAACCTGCTTATGACGATCATCGTCATCGTCACGGTGTTCTTCATCATGCTGTACTACAGCGTTTGGATGTGCCTGGTCATCATTGCCGGCGTCGCCTTTATGACCTTTATGACCAAGCTCCTCGGATCCAACTCCGCGCGCTTCTTCATTGCACAGCAGACCGAGCTCGGCGTGGTCGAAGGTCATATCGAGGAGGTCATGAACGGTCAGAAGGTCGTCAAGGCGTTTTGCCACGAGTCCGCCGCCGAGGCCGATTTCGATGAGCGCAACGAGAAGCTCTTCGAGGTCTCGCAGAAGGCCAACATGTACGCCAACATCCTCATGCCCGTCCTTATGAACCTGGGCAACCTGCTCTACGTGCTGGTCGCGTTAGCCGGCGGCATCTTCCTGGCGCTGGGCGTGCCTAACCTGAGCATCTCGGGCATGGCGCTTTCCATCGCCGTCGTGGTACCGTTCCTCAACATGACCAAGCAGTTCTGCGGCCAGATCGGCCAGATCTCGCAGCAGATCAACGCCGTGGTCATGGGCCTTGCCGGCGCCGAGCGCATCTTTGAGCTGCTCGACGAGGAGCCCGAGGCCGACGAGGGCTACGTGACGCTTGTCAACGCGCAGGTCAACCCCGACACTTGGCAGCTCGAGGAGGCCGACCACCACACCGGCATGTGGGCGTGGAAGCATCCGCACCGCGCGACCGGCGAAATTGAGTACGTGCCGCTGCGTGGCGATCTGGTCATGGACAACGTCGACTTTGGCTACACGCCCGACCACGAGGTGTTGCACGGTGTGTCCGTGTTTGCCAAGCCGGGCCAGAAGGTCGCGTTTGTCGGCGCCACCGGTGCCGGCAAGACGACCATCACCAACCTCATCAACCGCTTCTACGACATCGCCGACGGCAAGATCCGCTACGACGGCATCAACGTCAACAAGATCCGCAAGGCCGACCTGCGCCGCTCGCTGGGCGTCGTGCTACAGGACGTGAACCTGTTCACCGGCACTGTGATGGATAACATCCGCTACGGCAACCTGGACGCTACCGACGAGGAGTGCATCGCGGCGGCCAAGCTCGCGGGCGCGGATGACTTTATCACCCGCCTGCCCGACGGCTACGACACCATGCTCACCGGCAACGGCGCGCAGCTGTCGCAGGGCCAGCGTCAGCTGATTTCGATCGCACGCGCCGCCGTCGCCGATCCGCCGGCAATGATTCTGGACGAGGCCACGTCGAGCATCGATACCCGCACCGAGGCTATCGTGCAGGCCGGCATGGACAAGCTCATGGAAGGCCGCACGACGTTTGTCATCGCGCACCGTCTCTCCACCGTGCGCAACTCCGACGCAATCATCTGTCTGGACCACGGCCGCATCATCGAGCGCGGCAACCACGACGAGCTGATCGCCAGGCGCGGGTATTACTACCAGCTCTATACCGGAGCGTTTGAGCTGGAGTAGTTCGGCTCGCCGAGATGGCCGATTTGCCGCTCATTCGTCGGGCATGACCCTAAGGTCAATGCCCTCCTCTTTCGGGGCAAATCGACTCATCTCAACGACCCAAACACAATGCACCGCAACGCATAAGCCCCCGCAGTTCATATGAGCTGTGGGGGCTTTTTTCATGCCAGCCGGAAACCGTATCCCACTTTTCGGGCTCAGAATGGGATGCCGTTTCCCGCTGGGCCCCCTCCGGGAAACGGCATCCCATTTCAAGGGCATAAACCGGGATGTGGTTTCCCCTAACGGCACCTTTGGGAAGCCGCATCCCACTCTGTACGCACAAAACGGGATGAGCTTTCCCATGGTGATCCAAGACCAGAAGCATGTCCGATAGCGCGGCCAGGTCAAGAACAACAAGGCAAGCGTCACGCCAATTTGGACGAGCGTCTGCTGCAGTTTAAGGCTGCTGGCCCATATGGTAGAGTTAACCACCCATGAATTTCAGCACACCGCGTGCTACCTGTTCTTTTGTCATTTAGGGAAGTGAACTTGTGAATACTTCTGTCGCCAAGAAGGCCGGCCAGGCGGTGCGCCTGCTCATGATGGTGCTCACGGCAGTTCTCATCTTCTTCTTCATCAATGTTATGCTGCTCGTCTCCGATATCCAGGGCACGGCGCGCGTGGTCAACTACGCCGGTCTGGTTCGCGGTACCACGCAGCGAATCGTTAAGCTCGAGGACGCGGGCCAGCCTCAAGATGACCTGCTTAAAGCCGTGGATTCATACATCAACGGCTTGCGCTACGGAAGCGACGACCTCAATCTCGTCCGTCTCGACGACGATGAGTATCAGGCAAAAATGACCGAGCTTGCAAATTATTTTGATGAGCTTTGCACCGAGATCATCCGCGTGCGCGAAGTCGGCTATGAGAACACCGACATCATCTCCATGAGCGAGGAGTTCTTTGGCATTTGCGACGATGCTACGCGACTCGCAGAGGACTACTCTCAGGAGAAGGCGTCGGCGCTCAACTATCTCGAGGGCTTGGTGATCATCGACATCATGGGCTTGGTGGCGACCTTTGCGGTCGAACTTGTTCGCGCGGTGCGAACTGCCGCGCTCAATCGCGAACTGCAGAACAAAGTCTATCTCGACGAAGCCACAGGACTGCCCAACAAGAACAAGTGCGAGGAGGTCTTGGGGCAGGAGCAGCCTGTCTCCGCGGAGGAGCCCGTTGCGGTGTGCGTCTTCGACCTTAACAATCTGCATGTGGTCAATAACAACTTCGGCCATGAGAAGGGCGATGAATACATTCGCTCTTTTGCCCAACAACTGGGAAGTGCGGCGTCGGAGACGTGCTTTGTGGGTCGCGACGGCGGCGATGAGTTTATCGCGGTGCTGCGAGATACCGATCGAGCTGCCGTGGAGTCCTGTCTCGCTCGGGTTCGCGCGAACGTGAACGAGTATTCCGAGACTCATCCCGACATGCCTATCAGCTATGCGGTGGGCTATGCGCTTTCCAGTGATTTTGATGAACCGCCTATGATGCGTGAGCTCTTTTCTCAGGCCGACAAAAACATGTACATCGACAAGAACCGCGTAAAGACAGCCGAGGCAGCCGGGCCGCAACGCGAGGACCGCTAAACCCGTAGCAAAGGGTAGCTAATTTGGGACGGGACTCTTTTGGCTATTTGAGAAGTTGTGCCATGGCTGTCTCTTATACACATCTCCGAGCCCACGAGACTAGCGCTCATCTCGT
>CABSMS010000106.1 GCA_902478885.1 uncultured Collinsella sp.
TGTGTATAAGAGACAGCTTGAGGCTCACGCGCGACGGAAAGGAATCGTTGCATGGATCAGGACAAGACAACCGTGATGGGCGGCTACGGTTCCGCGCAGGCTGGCGATAGCGCCGATGCGACCCGCGTTGTTCCCAACCCCGGTTATACCGACCCCGCCGCGACGCAGCCTTCTGTCGAGCCCACCCGGGTTATGGGCTATGGCGACACGGCGCAGGATTCTTACGCTGCATCTTCGCAAGGCCCCTATAGCAACGCAGCTCCGGACCCGTTTGATTACGCGCCGCAGGATTCTTATGCCACCTCGACGCCGAATCCCTATGATGACCTGCCGCAGAATCCCATTCCGCAGCCTCAGCAGACGACGTATATGCCTCGCACGGCGCAGCCTCGCTACGAGTCGCGCCAACCGTATCGCGAGTACCCCAAGTCGATTCCGCAATATGGCGAGGACGAGGAGAAGAAGCCGTCGCGTTCGTCGAGCGTGATCAAGAAGATCCTCATCGTGCTGGCGATCTTCTTTGCGCTGTCGGTTGTGTTTGCCATCGTGTCGGGCATGCTCAACAAGCGAGGGAGTTCAACGGCCGATACCACTGCCGAGCAAACTGAGTCCGCCTCGTCTAGCGCCGTCGATCTGAGCGATATCCCGGGGCAGTACTGGTCCAACGCCAAGAAGATCCTCAAGTCGCGCGGCGCCGATCTTTCGAATGCCGTGGTCCTGACTGATGATGGCTCAACGCCCGTCGTCGATGCCAACTGGGTCGTTACTTCTGCCTACTATAACGACAACGGCAACCTCGAAATTCAACTCACGCACAAGAACAGCTCGGGCAACTCGTCCGACGGCCAAAGCGGTACCGACAGCTCGAGCTCCAATGCGCTGGAGGACTTGAGCAACAAGGCGCAGGAGTTGGGAGACAAGGCGCAAGAGCTGGGCGACACGGCACAAAACCTGGGCGATACCGCGCAGAACTTGGGCGGCTTGGCGACGGATGCCTGGAACGCCCTGCAAAACGGCATCTCGGGCGCGCAGGGAAACTAGCTGTTAAGCAGGCTACAGCTGCTCGGCCGGACGGTCGGGCGAGCTAAAGCCCGAGTCAAACGTAACGACGCATGAGGCATCGGGTCGGCGCTCATGCACGATGCGCGTGACGAGCTCCAGCAGCTCCTCATCGGATATGTCAAAGCCGTCGGGACGCACCAGGTCAAACGAAACGAACCCGTCGTGCTCGTGCAGGTCGTGGATGGAGAGCGCGGGATCGATCTGCATGACGCCGCGCTTGACCCAGCCGCGCAGGTCGTCGCCGGTTGTCGCGATGGGGTCGCAGTGCAGCGTGATACCAATGCCCATCTGGCGCTTGATGTCGTGCTCGATGGTGTCCAGAATCTCGTGGTGCTCAAACGCGTCGCCCTCGCCGGGCATCTCCACGTGGGCGCTGGCAAACTGACGACCAGGGCCGTAGTCGTGCACCATCAGGTCGTGTGTGCCCAAGACCTGCGGATAGGACATGATTTTGTCGCGGATTGCCTGGACGAGCTTGGGGTCGGGCGCTTGCCCCAACAGCGGGCTGATGGCGTCGCGCACTAGGCCCATGCCGCTGATGCAGATGAAGATGCCCACGCCAAGGCCTGCCCAGCCATCGAGGTCAAAGCCGGTCGTCTGCGAAATAAGCGCTGCGGCCAGGACCGAGGCCGAGGCAATGACGTCGTTTTTGGAGTCCTGCGCTGTGGCGATGAGCGTCTCGGAATCGATGCGGTTACCCAGTGCGCGGTTGAACGCGGCCATCCAGAATTTGACGAGCATGGACAGAACAAGGGCGGCCATGGAGAGCGCCGAATACACGGTGGGCGAGGGCTTGATGATCTTGGTGACCGACTCGAGGATCAGGTTGATGCCGACGGCGCAAACCAGGACAGCGACGAACAGGCCGGCTAGGTACTCATAGCGGCCGTGACCGTAGGGGTGGCCTTCGTCTGCCGGGCGGCTGGCAAGGCGGAACCCGAGCAGGCTCACGATGTTGCTCGAGGCGTCGGAAAGGTTGTTGAAGGCATCGGCGATAAGCGAGATGGAGCCCGCGAGCAGGCCCGTGATGCCCTTGGCTAGGCACAGGGTGATGTTGAGGCCAATGCAAATGAGGCTTGCGGCAAAGCCCGCGTTGGTGCGACAAGTTGTATCGACCGGCTCGCCCTCGCTGCCGGGAACAAGCGTATGTACCAGCCGATTTACAAATAGCATGGCGTATCTCCTCGCATTCTCGTTAAGGGGATAGTGTAGCTCGCATGGGCGCACCGTGCGCCGGTGCTCAGAAAATGCAGCAATGGTCTGCCCGCGCTAACGAGTGGGGCTTCTTGTCTGACCGAGTGCTCCATTTTGGGCCACATGGGTATGGGCATGTACCTGTTTGCTCGACATACTTAATGTCGACAGCCCCTGTGCAAAGGAGGACGTTTCCATGGACGAGATGTTTGCCATTAAATGTCAAAACTGCGGCGGCCCTATGTACTCGCACCAGGCTAGGTGCAGCTTTGAGTGCGCCTATTGCGGTGCGGTCATTCCGTGGCAGGCGGACGCCGGAGAGCCCAAGAGCGCTTTGGGCATTCGCCATACGCCGTTGACGGTGGTGGATGGACTGCTCAAGCTCACACATGTGTCGCAACTCGAGCGCCCGGAGGACCCGGACTGGTATTTCTTCAATTCGTGCTGGCGCAATCAGTCGGTCCTGGAACATCTGCTGTGGGAGGATCGCGGCACGGCGCAGGAGTTTCAAGAGGCCACGCATGTGAGCATTCCTTGCCCCTTCTGCGGAGCGTCCTTTGAGGGCGAGTCAACGCAGCGTGTGTTTGAGTGCCCGTCCTGCGGCAATAAGATCGGCATTGCGGACCTGCTCAAGCCGGGGACGTTTAGCAAGCGCCTGACCATGGGCGTTGGTGCGGAGTATGTGCCCGAGCAGGGTATTCCCTGCGAAATCTCGCCGCAGCAGGCACGTGCCAACGCGCTGCAGCTGGTGCGCCAGTACCCCGACGCCTTTGCCGGGCACGACGTGGAAGACGCGATCCAAAACGACATGATGCTCTTCTATTTCCCCATGGCGCTGGCGGACTTGCTCATGATGGCGAGCTTCCCGGGCAAGGGCCTGAGCAAGGAGACCTTGGTGTACTACGAGGTGCTCGACTGGGCATACCCCAGGGCAAACTACCTGGACGTTCGCCTCATGGGCATTTTGGAGCCGTGGGACTTTGCCAAGGTCGGGCCGTTCGATCCCGCCATGCAGGAAGGCGACTTCCGCGTCGTCTCCGTCGATGCGTCTACCAAGGACCAGGTGGTCATTGATAAGTTGGCGCTCGACGTTGCGGGCAACGACGCCGAGGCGGTACTGGGGCTCAATAAAAAGAGCATTCGCATGTGGGCGCGCAAGGCCCGCAAACATAAGGACGGCCTGGTGATGGTGCCGGTCTACTTTGTCGATCGTCCGGCGACAGACGGCCGCGATGGCGAGCAGGTGCGCATTGCCGTAAACGGCCAGACGGGCCGCGCGGCCGCGGTGGTGTTTAGCGACAAGCGCGAAACGCACGTCGTGGCGCCGCTCAATCCGAGCCTGCATCTGTCCGGTGAGAGCACCGTGCATGCCACGCCCATCGAGGTCAAATACGTTAAGTCGCCGTTTCTGTACCAGATCGTGCGCCGTGGAGGCGGCGAGCAACCGCGCCAGGTTGCGGCCGCCGTCGAGGGTTCCTGCCGAGAGGAGAAGCCCAAACGCAAGGGCTTGCTCGCTGCGATCTTTGGGAAGTAGGGAAGCGCAGCACGGGACGGCTTGCAGGCGTGCGGGCTGCCGTCCGGTAGTTTGGCAGGGGGTAGATGTAAATAAACGGTGGACCGGCTGCAAAAGGGCCGCCTCGCTGGGCAAGATCAGGTTGTGCCACGGAACCCGCTCCTCAGTTAGTTACACTTCGGAAGCGCGGGCAACGCAGGTGCAAGTGTCTTGAGGGCCGGCTGCAACCGGTCCTTTTCTGTGGCAGCCAATGGGCCCACATCAGACGAAGGTCGCGTTTTTGCCTGTCAGGTCACGCTCTCCAGCTACGGCTAGAATGTCGTCGCCGGCGTCCATGACCGGTATTGTTTCGTAGCGTGCGTCGCAACCGTGAGTGCGCCTGCGACGGCTGCGGTGGTATCGGTCGCAACGTGCTGCTACCCTTGCGCTTCGCCATTGGTCGCTTCGTTGATGGCGCGGTACTCGGCACTCAGCTCGCGCGCCAGCTCTTCCTTGCTTGGAAGATACGGCAGGTATTTGGCGGCAAACACTTGGTCGTTGTCTTCGGGCAGCGTGTACTCGACAATCGAGTCGCTTTTGTCCGCGCAGAGCACGATGCCTATGGGCGGATTGTCGCCTTCGTTCATGAGCTCGCGCGTGTAGTAGTTCACATACATTTGCATCTGGCCCAGGTCCTGATGCGTAAGGTCATCGGTCTTAAGGTCGATGAGCACGAAGCAGCGCATCAGATAGTTGTAAAACACAAGGTCAATATAGAAATGGCGCCCATCAAAAGTGATGCGCTTTTGGCGCGCCTCGAAAGCGAAACCACGGCCAAGCTCCAGCAGGAACTTCTGAAGATGCGTGATGAGCGCCTGCTCTAGATCGCTCTCGCGAAACGCAGCATCGTCCGAGAAACCTAAAAACTCCAGTACATATGGGTCGCGGATGATATCCTCGGGGCGACGAGCCGGGGCGCTCTTTTGGATTTCCTGGGTGACGGCCTCCTTGTCCTTGCTGGCAAGCAGGCGCTCGCGGAACATGGTGTTGATCTGGCGCTCGAGCTGACGCGTGCTCCAGCGAGAATCGGCGCATTCGTTCATGTACCAGGCGCGAGCATCAGGGTCGGGAATGCGCATCAACCTGCGGTAATGAGTCCAGCTCAATTCGCTACGCAGTGCGTCGCGAATTGGAAACGCAAGAAAGAACTGACGCATATTGCGAAGGTTTGCGATGCCAAAGCCTCTTCCGAAATCCGCGGTAAGCCTTCTAGAGAGGCCCGCAATCAATGCCTCTCCATATGCTGCGCGCTCCTCTCCGCCCTGCTCATCAACAATGCTCTTACCGATCTCCCAATACGCCTCAACCATCGCAAAGTTAACGGCGGTATAGGCCTTGTCGCGAGCGGCGTTGAGAATCGAGGAAACCTGCTTGTAAAAACCTTCGGGCACGATTGCCGATTCTCCACGGTTTACCAGTTCGCCCATCACTGTCGCCCCACTTTCCTCTTGTGGAATGCATCTTTATCGCATTTAGTTTAAAGCCTCGCGCGGACACGAATTGCTGTGCTGTCTGGCACCTTCGCATGGGAGCCTTGCGGTGACTAAAATGTGGCTATAGAGGCAGTTTTAACGAACCTCATTGGGGGTGGCGCATGTGGACAACAACACTTTGCTGTTCCAGGACAAAGGTTCGGGCAGCTTTAAAGACGTCAGGATCTACCCTAACCGTATCGAGGTGCTCAAGAAGGGCACGTTTGGTGGCAAGCATACCGAGATTGTTTACCTTAAGGACATTACGGGCGTTAACAGGATCAAGGGCCGCAATGTTTTTCTGCGCAACAGGCTGTTGACCGCCTGTGTCTTTAGCCTGAGCAGCCGCTCCCAGGCCCAGGAATTTGTGAACGCGCTGAACATGGTGATGTAGCCGACGTCGGCGTTCGGGCCAGACTTACGCCCGTGCATCTGGCGGCACGGTGGCTGGTCGTTCAACCTGCGAGGCGTCCTTTATGAGCTGATCCCTCATGTCAAAATATAGGGGCGCAGAACGGTATTCCGCGCCCCTGATTGAGCCTATGCGTCTGAAAGCCAGCTTGCCTATTCGCTATCGTCCCCAGCGTTTTCGCGGTCACTGGCAAGCATTGCCGCGCCGGCGACCGTTGTCGCCACGGCGGCGGCAGCGAGCCCGGCGGCAATGCCAGAGTTGTCGCCTGTGCCGGCAAGCTTTTCGCCTGAGCCCTTGCGCTTGTTGCCCTTGTCGTTCTTGTCGGCGCCGCCTGCGTTGGTGCCGTTGCCGTTGCCGTCGCCGGTGTCCGTAGCTGTCTCTTATACACATCTGACGCT
>CABSMS010000107.1 GCA_902478885.1 uncultured Collinsella sp.
AACACCATATTTGGGAGATTGCGCACCAGCAGCAGCGTCTTAACGCCGCCGGACAGTTCGAGTGGGGTGATCGAGCCCAGCTGTTTGCTTACGATGTTGTGGGGACCGATGAGCTCTGATCCGTCCACGCTTTTAATAATCTGTGCGGCCATAGGGTCTTCGAACCATGAGTCCAAGTATGAGTTCCTAAAATAGGTTTCGGTATCGTAGATGGAACCGGGGTAATCCCCCAGATGGATGCTTAACATGCGCGTCTCCAGACGTTGTGCGACTGCAATGATTATATGCCAGTAATAAAGTGCCGCCAGTAGCGAGGTTGCTGCTAGCGGCACTGGCATTATTAGCGTGTGAATCGCGTTGATGGATTTGCTCGCGAGGCTACTTTTCGAGATGCTCCCTCAGCAGCTCCAGCGCGTGGGCGTAGCCCTGGAGGCCCTCGCCGGTTATGGTGGCGAAGCAGGCTAGGCGTGCGTAGCTCACCTGGCGGAAGTCCTCGCGCGTCTCTAGGGCACTGATGTGTACCTCGACGGCAGGGATGGCGACGGCCTTGAGTGCATCGAGGATCGCCACGCTCGTGTGCGTGTAGGCGGCCGGGTTGATGACGATGCCTTCGACCTTCCCGTAGGCCTCTTGGATCTTGTCGACGATGCTGCCCTCGTGGTTGGACTGGAAAACCTCGATCTCGTCGAAGCCCTGTGCGGCGCCTGCTTCCTGGCAGATCTGCACTAAGCGGTCGTAGTTGTCGCTGCCATAGATGCCCGGCTCGCGAATGCCGAGCATGTTGAGGTTGGGGCCGTTGATGACGAGTGCTTTCATGGTTGCTTCCTTTGCGATTGGAAAACCACCACAAAGGTGCCTGTCCCCTTTGTGGTGGTTTTGGTTAGAGAGCGGATGGGAGGGTGTCGAGGAGGGCTTGGGCGGTGTTGGCGGCGCAATCGCGTGAGTCGATGATGTAGTCGGCCCAGGCGCGGTAGCGTGGCATGCGCTGCTTGGCCAGCTTATCGATCCCGTCGCGCGCGGTGATGGGGCGGCCCTTGTGGGCGAGCTCGTCGAGCTTGCGGTTGAGCATCACAATCTGGCAGTTCTGGTGCAGCAGCGGGTAGTTCTCGTCGCGTGTGACCACGCCGCCGCCGGTGGAGAGCACCAGGCCGCTGCGCTTGGAGATGTCGGCCAGCGCAGCCGTCTCCTGTTCGCGGAAGGCCGCCTCGCCGCGCTCGACGATAAAGTCGGCACAGGGCATGCCCAGACGCTCCTCGAGCGCGCGATCCAAGTCGATGTGCTCGCGACCCGTGAGCTGGGCGATCTGCTCGCCCACGCGGGTCTTGCCCGAGCCCGGCATGCCAATCAGCGCGATGTTCTGCTCGCGGCGGGACAGACGCTCCGTAACGTCCAAGATACGCTTGCGCGGGGTAGCTTGGCCGGTGTAACGCTCTACAGCCTGTGCCGCCTGGGCGACAAGCATGAGCAGGCCGCCGATGCAGGGGATGCCGCGGCGCTCGGCCTCGAGCATCAGACCCGTGCGGGCGGGGTTGTAGACAATGTCGATGACGCCCTCGAGCGCATCGAGGCCTTCGAGCGTGCAGGGAGCGTCGGGGCAGTGGGGGAACATACCGGCGGGCGTGCAGTTGACGAGCAGCGTTGCATCGGACTGCTGAGCGATGTTGCTGTAATTGACCTCGCTCGTGCGACCCACGGGTACGACGATGGCGCCCAGATCTCCGAGCACCATACTGGCCGTAGTACCCGCGCCACCGGTGGCACCGAGCACGAGGGCCTTCTTGCCGGCAACCTCTACGCCCAACTCCTCAACTAGGCACTGAAAACCGAAATAGTCAGTGTTGTCACCGCGCAGGCGGCCGTCGGGCAAGCGTGTGATGGTGTTAACGTTGCCCATGCGCTCGGCCAGCGGGCTCAGCTCGTCCAGGTATTCCATGACGGCGCGCTTGTAGGGAATGGTCACATTGGTGCCTTCCCACTCGTCGCCGGTCATAAAGGCCGCGAGGTCCTCGGGCTCGCGCTCAAATCGCACGTACTCAAGCCCAGCGAGCTCCTTGTAGATGGTCGGGGTGTAGCTGTGGCCCAGCACACGGCCCAGAACGCCGTAGGGACGAGTTGCTGCGGAATCGGTCATCTAGAGCACCTCCGTGTAGCTGCCAAAGTAGGTGAAGCTCTCGCACACGTCGTCGATGGAATCGAGCAGGTCGTCGAGGGCCTTGCTGCCAAAGGGGCAGTCCAGGTCAAAGTAGAACATAAACTCAAAGTCGCGGCCGGGGATGGGACGGCTCTCGAGCTTGATGAGGTTGATGTTGAGCGCATAGAAGCGCTCGAGCACGCGGTAGAGGGCGCCCGGCTCATTGGCCGTGGTGATCATGAGCGAGGTACGGTTGGCACCGGGATAAACGCGCGGCTCGCGGCTGATGACGACAAAGCGTGTGTAGTTGTTGTCCGAGTCCTGGATGTTGGGCTCCAGCACCTCCAGGCCATAGAGTGCCGCGCAGCTGCGCGATGCGATGGCAGCAACATCGGTGCGCTCGGAGCTGGCGACCATTTCGGCCGACATGGCCGTGTTGGGGTACTTGGTGGCGTGCAGGCCGTGGCGCTCGATAAAGCTAGCGCACTGCGCGATGGCCTGACCGTGGCTGTAGACCTCGCGCACGTCGGCGAGCTCGGTGCCGGGTTTGACGAGTAAGTTGTGATCGATCTTGAGTCGCAGCGAGCGCGCGATGTGGAAGTCGAACTGGGCGAGCAGGTCGTAGACGGCGTTGACCGAGCCGGCGGTGGAGTTCTCGATGGGCAGCACGCCAAACTCGCAGAAGCCGTCGCGCACAGCGCGCATGACGCCCTCGAAGGTCTCGAAAAAAGCGATGTCGGGCACGTCGAAGAGTTTGCACGCGGCGATCTGGCTATAGGCACCTTCCACGCCCTGGCAGGCAACGGTGGCCGTTTGAGGGAAGGGCGTGTCAAAGGCTGCAGCCGTGGCGTGGGCCTTTTGCGAGACGGTGATGCCCTTGAGCTCGTTGATGTAGCGCTGCTGCTCGGCCTTGCTCATGCTCATGAGGAGACGGAACAGGGCGATGGTCTGTGCCTCGTAGCGCTCGGGCGCGCGGCTGGCGAGGTTGTTGAGCTTGGAGCGCTCGCGGGCGGGGTCGAAGACGGCCTTGCCCATCTCGATTTTTGACTTGGCGACCTCGGTGGCAATGTCCATGCGCTCGACAAAGCTGTTGAGGAGCGTGGTGTCGATGCCATCGATGGCCTGGCGGATGTCAGCAAGGTCCATAGGGACCCCTTTCACGTGTCGGTGATTTTTCTGGGACGGGGATAAAAAAATCATTAGGTACACAATGATTTTTTAATCCCCGTCCCAGAAAAATCACTGGGTGGGCGTGGGGGCCGGAGTTGGCCCCCGGAGATTTTTAGAGCTGTCCTGCGTCCTCGAGGAGGGCGTCCCAGATGGCGAGGGCGGCGGCTGCTTCGGCTACGGGGACGGCTCGGGGGACGATGCAGGGATCGTGACGGCCGTGGACCGAGAGCTCGGCATTTTCCATGGCGTCCATGTCTACGGTCTGCTGCTCGCGGCCAATTGAGGGCGTCGGCTTTACGGCCATGCGCCACATGACGGGCGCGCCGGTCGAAATACCGCCCAGGATGCCGCCGGCGTTATTGGACTCGACCTCGATCTCGCCGGTTTCGGCGTCGATGCGATACGGGTCATTGTTCTCGCTGCCGCGCATGGCGGCGACGGCAAAGCCCATGCCAAACTCCACGCCCTTTACGGCGGGAATGCCAAACGCGATTTGCGCGATGCGGTTCTCGATGCCGTCGAACATGGGGTCGCCGATGCCTGCGGGAAGCCCGTAAATGCCGCACTCCACGATGCCGCCGATACTGTCGAGTTCGTCGCGCGCGGCTAGGATTTCCTCGCGCATACGGCCGGCTGCGGCGGCGTCAATGCACGGCAGATCGTTCGTAAGGATCGCCTTGCGGTCGGCCTCGCGATAGACCATATCGTCCATCGGCAGGTCGGAGATGCCGCCGATCTGCGCGACGTGCGCCATGACCTGAATACCGCGGGCCTCGAGTGCCTGCAGCGCAATGCCGCCGGCGATGCATAAGGGTGCCGTTAGGCGACCGGAAAAATGACCGCCACCAGCGACATCGTGCATGTTGCGATACTTCACGCGCGCGGGAAAGTCTGCGTGCCCGGGGCGTGGTTTGCGGCGCAGCTCGGAATAGTCCTTGGAGCGCGTGTTAGTGTTTTCGATAATTGCGGCTATGGGTGCGCCGGTGGTGTGTCCATCGACCACACCGGCAATGATATGCGCGGCGTCGGCCTCGCGGCGCTTGGTCGCGGTCTCGTCGCGGCCGGGGGCGCGACGGTCAAGGAAGGCCTGCAGCTTCTCCTGGTCCACGGCGATGCCCGCCGGGATGCCATCGAGCGAGCAGCCGATAGCGGGGGAGTGCGACTGGCCGAAGATGCTCAGATGCAATACGTTGCCAAAGGTCGAGGACATGCTATTCCTCCTCGAGCGTGACCTTGCCGCCCAACAGGCGGTAGTGGTCGAAGAAATCGGGATAGGACTTGTTGACGGCCTCGGCGCCGTGGATCACGACCTCGCCGGTGGCGCGACTTGCGGCGATGGCTGCCATCATGGCGATGCGGTGGTCGTTGTGCGAATCGACCTCGCCGCCGGTAAGGGCATCGACACCCTTGATGATGAGGTCATCGCCGGCAATGCGCACCTGTGCGCCCAGCGCGGTGAGCTCGCGGGTGGTGGTGACCAGGCGGTCGGATTCCTTGATACGCAGACGGGCGCAATCGCGGATAAAGGTGCGGCCCTGTGCCAGCGAGGCCACGGCCGAGATAACAGGCACAAGGTCGGGAATGTCGTGGGCACTCATCTCGAAGCCGGCGAGCTTGTCGGACTGCACGGTGGCGGCGTTGGTGGAGCGCACGATGCGGGCGCCAAAGCGCGAAAGCGCGGCAAGCACGTTGCGGTCGCCCTGTGCGGAGCTCAGGGACACACCCTCGACGGTGATGGGGTCGGTGCCGATGGCGCCGGCGCACAGCCAAAAGGCGGCGTTGGACCAGTCGCCCTCGACGGCTACGCTGCCGGGCGTGCGATACGAGCCACTGCTCACACGGAAGTTCGTGACCTCGGGCTGGCCGTCCCGGGCGGGAATACGCTCGACGTTGACCTCGACGCCAAAGGCCTTCATGGCCTGGATCGTCAAGTTGATGTAGGGGCGGCTCTCAATGAGGCCGGTCACCTGCACGCAGGAGGGCTGGGCGAGCAACGGGGCTGCCAACAGCAGGCCCGAGATGTACTGCGAGCTCACGTTGCCCGGCAGCACAAAGGTGCCCGGGCGCATGCGTCCACTCGTCTTGAGCGGAAAACCGCCCAGACCCTGTAGGTCGCAGCCGGCGGCGATAATCTCGTCCGAGAGCGGGGACAGCGGGCGGGCGCCAAGGCGGCCCTGGCCCACGAAGGTGGCATCCGCACCCAGCGCGCAGGCGACGGGCAACATAAAGCGGAGCGTGGAGCCGCTTTCGCCGCAGTCGAGCGTGCCGCCGGCAAGGGCCTTGAGCAGGCCAAACTCAACACTCTTCATAGTGGGATGGACCTGGAAGCCATCCTCGACGGTCTCGATGCGAGCGCCCAGTGCCGTAAGGCAACGCACCGTAGCCTCGATGTCGGCGCAGGTGGTGTTGCAGGTAACGTGCGTCTCGCCGTTGGCAAGCGCAGCGCAGATGATCAGGCGATGCGCCATCGACTTGGATGCGATGGCGGGAACGGTGCCCTTAAGCGGGGACGGGGTGATGCGGGCTAGCATGCGGATGCGTCTCCCTTCTGGCCGAGGCCCTCGGCAATGAGTTCGTGGAAAGTGGAAAGCGGCGTGCGGTCGATGCTGCAGCGGCCAATGCCGTGCGGAATCACCAGGTCCTGTCTCTTATACACATCTCCGAGCCCACGAGACTAGCGCTCATCTC
>CABSMS010000108.1 GCA_902478885.1 uncultured Collinsella sp.
CGCTAGTCTCGTGGGCTCGGAGATGGGTATAAGAGACAGGGACTCAACAACAATGCACTTGTGATCGGCCCCTCGGGAGCCGGCAAGACCCGAAACGTCCTCAAGCCCAACCTGCTGCAAATGAACGCAAGCTACATCGTGCTCGACACCAAAGGCACGCTCTGTCGCGAAGTGGGACCCGTGCTGGCAGCCCACGGTTACCGCGTGCAATGTCTCAACTTCGCCGACCTCAACACCGTCCCGGCCCTTGCGCCCGGCATCGAGCGCTGCGGCTACAACCCCCTGAGGCACATTCGCCGCAAGGCGGACGGCAGGCCCAACCAGCAGGACATCCTCTCGGTGGCAAAGGCCATCTGCCCCATCGAGGACAACAACCAGCCTTTTTGGGATCATGCGGCGGCAAACCTGCTGTCGTGTCTTATCGCCTACGTCACCGAACAGCTACCCGCCGACGAGCAGACGATCAGCTCGGTCATCAAGCTGATCGAGCACCTGCAGGACGGTGCCACGGGTCGATTGTTTGACGACCTGATCACGACCGACCCCCAAAGCTATGCCCTCTCGCTATGGCGGCGCTACGCCATTACGCAAAATGCCGAGCGCATGCACGCGAGCATCGTCGGCATCCTTGCCGAAAAGGTCATGTGTCTGGGATTCGACGGTGCGGCACAGCTCTATCGTGAGTGCCATCAGGTGGACTTCGCTTCCATGGGACACACCCCCTGCGCCCTGTTTGTAACCGTGAGCGATATTGACCGCAATCTCGATCCGCTGACCGGTCTCTTTATTTCGCAGGCGTTTATGGGCCTCATTCGTGAGGCCGATAGGCAGCCCGACGGCAGCCTGCCCGTGCCCGTGCGCTTTATGCTCGATGACTTCGCAAATCTGCAGATCCCCCAGATCGACAACGTGCTCTCGATTATCCGAAGCCGCAACATCTGGGCAACGCTGCTGCTGCAGTCGACCAACCAGCTCGATGCGCTCTATGGCGAGGCACGCGCACGCTCCATCATGGGCAACTGCGACACGCATCTGGTGCTGGCGTTCCAGGATCCCGAGAGCGCCCGGGTGTTTTCCGACCGCGCCGACGCACTGCCCAGCACGCTCATGGCGACGCCGATCGATCGCTCGTGGCTCTTTGTGCGCGGCCACACTCCCGAACAGGTCGAGCGCTTTAGGCTCGAAGACCATCCGCTCTACGGGGAGCTGCCCGAGGCGCATCGAGGCCATGTGGAGACCGAGCTCTAGACGCAGGGCCCTCGCAGCACGCGACGCTCCGGCGATGTTCCACAAAAGCCGTGCGTCCCGGGACCACGGCAAAGCAAAGGGGCCCGCATCCGATAGGATACGGGCCCCTGACTATAAGGCGCGATGCGTTAACAGCAGCGACTACTTGCGATGCGCGCGGTAGAACTCGATGAGCGCCTGGGTCGAAGCGTCCTGCTCGGCCTTGGCGGCGTCGTCATGGAAGGCCGGGGTAATCTGCTTGGCAAGCTGCTTGCCCAGCTCGACGCCCCACTGGTCGTAGGAGTCGATGCCCCAGACCGTGCCCTCGACAAACGTGATGTGCTCGTACAGGGCGATGAGCTCACCGAGTGCGAACGGGGTCAGCGTGTCGCCGAAGATCGAGGTCGTCGGACGGTTGCCCTCAAAGCAGCGGGCCGGGACGATCTGCTCGGGCGTGCCCTCGGCGCGCACCTCATCGGCCGTCTTACCAAAGGCGAGCGCCTTGGTCTGGGCCAGGAAGTTGCCCAGGAACAGCTCGTGGACATCCTGGCCGCTGTCGGTTGCGGGGTTGGCAGTATTGGCGAAGGCGATGAAATCGGCCGGAACCACCACGGTACCCTGGTGCAGCAGCTGGTAGAAGGCGTGCTGACCGTTGGTGCCGGGCTCGCCCCAGAAGATTTCACCGGTGTCGGAGGTCACGGCGCTGCCGTCCCAGCGGACGTGCTTGCCGTTGGACTCCATGGTGAGCTGCTGCAGGTAGGCCGGGAAGCGGTGCAGATACTGGCAGTACGGCAGCACGGCGTGGCTCTTGGAGCCGAAGAAGTTGACGTACCAGACGTTGAACAGGCCCATCAGCGCGACGGCGTTGTTCTCGAGCGGCGTGTTGCAGAAGTACTCGTCGATGGCATGGAAGCCCTCGAGGAACTGCTGGAAGCGCTCGGGGCCGAGCACGACGATCAGCGACAGGCCCACGGCGGAGTCGACGGAGTAGCGGCCGCCGACCCAGTTCCAGAAGCCGAAGGCGTTGGCGGGGTCGATACCGAAGGCCTCAACCTTCTCGAGTGCGGTGGAAACGGCGACGAAGTGCTTTGCCACGGCCTCGGCGTTCTGCTCATCGGAGCCATCGATAGCGCCCTGAGCCTTGAGCTGCTCGAGCATCCAGGTCTTGACCTCGCGAGCGTTGGTGAGGGTCTCGAGCGTGGTGAAGGTCTTGGAGACGATGATCACGAGCGTGGTCTCGGGATCCAGACCCTTAAGCTTCTCGGCCTGGTCGTTGGGGTCGATGTTGGAGATGTAGCGGCAGTCGATACCGGCGTCGGCATAGGGACGCAGAGCCTCGTAGGCCATGACCGGGCCCAGATCGGAGCCACCGATGCCGATGGACACCAGGTGCTCGATCTTCTTGCCGGTAACGCCCTTCCACTCACCGGAGCGCACGCGCTCGGCGAAGGCATACATGCGATCGAGGACCTCGTGCACGTCGGCGACGACATCCTGGCCGTCAACGATGAGCTGGCCCTTCTCGCTTGCCGGACGGCGAAGCGCGGTGTGCAGAACAGCGCGGTCCTCGGTGGTGTTGATGTGCTCGCCGGAGAACATGGCGTCGCGGCGCTCCTCGAGCTTCACCTCGCGGGCAAGATCGCACAGCAGCTTGACGGTCTCATCGGTCACCAGGTTCTTGGACAGGTCAAAGTGCAGGTCACCAGCGTCAAAGCTCAGCTTGTTCACACGCTCGGGATCGGCAGCGAACCATGCCTTAAGGTCGATACCCTCGGCCTCGAGCTTCTCCTGATGGGCCTCGAGCGCCTTCCAAGCGGCGGTCGACGTAGCGTCGATAGGTGCGGCAACAGTTGCCATAAAGTCCTCCTCAGCATACGGGCGCATACCTCCATGCGCCCGGATAATCAGATGCCCCTATTCTAGCGCAGGTCAAGACCGTAATCAGCGAGCGTTGCCAATCCGTCCCCAAACGGCGACCCACCAAAAAGGGACAGATTTATTTTGGCAGGTCAAACGCTTTACCTACCAAAATAAACCTGTCCCTTCCTGGCAGGTACTAGGCCGCGGCGCACACACTGCCGAGCAGCTCGCGCAGAGGAGACCCAATGCCCTCCAACAGTTCGGGCGCAATGATGGCAAAAACGGGAACCTCGCCGGCACCCACGACGGCAGGCACTTTTCCCTCGGAGACGATGCACCCATAGGGAACGAAGCCGTCCTCGCCGGTATCGAGCACAGCCATGCGACGAGCGAGTTCGCGCGCAAAGCTCGCCGTATCGGCATCGCCGATCGCCAGGACAAAGTCCACGCCCTCATCGGTCGCCAGGGCTACAGCTTCGTCGATCAGCCCGTCTTCCCCGTCGCGCTCAACCGAGCCACAGCGGAAAAGCACGCGTTCGAGCAGAGCCCGATCAAGCGAGCCGAGCGCCGCCGAGACGAGCTCATCACGCGTATGCCTGTCACCGCCCAGCACGACCAGCGCCTTGGTACCGCCGTAGTGAGCGACCAATCGTCCACACCAGCGAGCCACGTCTCCATCCGCAACCAAGCGCGTCGGCATACCAAACCCATAGTTGACCATTATCCCCACAACCCTTCCGTGCTTTATGGTGGTATCAATCGTTGGCATCATGCTACGAAGCGAGCTTTTCCGAGCTGTTTCGTACTCTTTAGGGCTGCGTTAAAAACCCGATGCAGCCGCACGACCATACCTGCCAAAAGGGACAAGTTTTGACGGTGTCCGGTCGAGCAGGTATTATCGAACATGTATTCGATAAGAACATGTGTTTGATGGGAGGCCGCGTGGGGCACGAGCGTCACACCTATATCTGCATCGACCTCAAGACGTTTTATGCCAGCGTCGAATGCGTCGACCGTGGGCTCGATCCGCTCACCACCAACCTGGTCGTTGCCGACGAATCGCGCGGACGCACGACCATCTGTCTCGCTATCACGCAGGCCATGAAGGACCTAGGTATTCACAACCGCTGCCGTCTGTTCGAGATTCCCGACGGCATCGACTACATCAAAGCAGTGCCGCGTATGCAGCACTACATGGAGGTGTCGGCGCAAATCTACGGCATCTATCTGGAATACGTCAGCCCTCAGGACGTTCACGTCTACTCTATCGATGAGTGCTTTATCGACGTGACACCCTATCTGGACCTCTATCACACCGATGCGGAAGGCTTCGCCTGCATGTTGCGCGACGAGGTCCTGGCGCGCACCGGCATCACGGCGACGGTCGGCATCGGCCCCAACCTATTCCAGGCCAAGGTAGCGCTCGACATTACCGCCAAGCACGTACCCAGCCGTATCGGCATACTCGACGACGAGGCCTTTCGCAAGGAGATCTGGCCCCATCGTCCCATCACCGATATCTGGGGCATCGGTCCCGGCGTGGCAGCCCGCCTCGAGAAATACGGCGTCTACGATCTGATGGGCGTCGCGGCGCTCGACGAAAACCTGCTTTACGACGAGCTCGGCGTCAATGCCGAATATCTCATCGACCATGCCTTCGGGCGCGAGCCGACAACCATCGCCGACATCCAAGCCTATCGCCCGCAAGCAACTTCGACCACCACAGGACAGGTGCTCTCGAAGGGTTATGCCTACGAACAGGCCTATACCGTCTTGCGCGAGATGGTCGATGCCGCCGTGCTGGATTTGATCGACAAGCACGTGGTGTGCGACAGCATCTCGCTCTTTGTGGGCTATGCAAGCGAGCGCGCCGACATCCGCAGGCTTGATGCCAGCGGCACTGCACAATATGTGGACGGATGCGGACACCTGCGCTCGAGTACGTCGAGCATCGAACCCACCGCAACCGCCGGCCCCGAGCTCGCACCCCGTGCGCCCAAGCCCGTCCAGCGCGATGACGAACGGCGTCGTCTGGTACGTGAGGCGCAGACAATCGATGGCATCTTTGTGGGAGAGCATGGCGGCAAACCGCGCGGTGGCTATGCCGCACTCTTTGCGCACTCCAACGCCTCGCGAAAGCTGCCCGAGCGTACCAATTCGTTCAAGAAGATCATGGGCTATTTCGATGAGCTCTGGGCGCAGACTGTCGATCCCAAACGACCGGTCAAGCGCATCAACCTGGGATTTGGCAACCTCATGCCCGAGGAATTTGCCACCATCGATCTGTTCAGCGATATCGAGGCCGATGAGCGCGAGCGCGACCTGGCACGCGCCGTGCTGGCCGTGAAAGGCAAATACGGCAAGAACGCGCTGGTTAAGGGGCTGAGCTTTACCGCCGGCGCCACCGCGCGCGAACGCAACGATCAGGTAGGAGGACATCGTGCCTAAGTCCCAACAACAGCCGATGCGGCCACCGACACCTTTTGAACGCCTAGCGGACCCCGAGGGAAGACGTCGCTCCGCCGACCCAAAGCTCACCGCCAACGGCACCGTCCGTGCCGGCCGTGCCGCGCAGTTTATGCCCTTTGCCGCCCTCACGGGATACTACGAGCTCGTGCGTAAACAAGAGATCACCGCCGAGCCAAAATGCGAACTCACAGAAGAAAAAGCCCTCGAACTTTCGAAAAAGCTCGAGGGCCTCAAACGTGGCGACTTGGTTCGTGTCACCTATTACGATACATCTGTCTCTTATACACATCTGAC
>CABSMS010000109.1 GCA_902478885.1 uncultured Collinsella sp.
GCCCGAGGTTATGGCCGAGCGCAGCCGCCGTATGCGGGCCGCCGCACAGGAGCTCGCTATTGCCGACGCTCGTCGTCGCGTGGGCACGGTCGAGCGTGCCGTGCTCGAGTATGGTGACAACCTGACGCTCGGCTCGTTCCATCATGCCCGTCTTGACGATACCTGTGGACTTACAGCTCCGTGCCTGCTCGATGTTGCTATCATCGGAGTCGATGATTCCGGCTTGGTCCATGCGCGCAGGGAGGTTCATGGAAGCCTCGAAGATTAGACTTACCGTTCCCGAGGGAATTGATCCCTCGCGCGTTTTGGGCGCCGGCGACGGCGTCCTTCGTGCGCTCGAGAGCTTGGTTCGCGCCCATGTGGTCGCCCGTGGCGATAGCATCGCCGTGAGCGGCGATCCGGACGAGGTCGAGCTCGTGGCGCGTTTTTTCGAGCACGCTTTTCGCGAGGCGGCCGCCGGGCGAACGCTGTCTGCCGACGATGTCTCTCGCTGCCTGGCCGTCTTGCGCGACGGTGAGCACGAGGCTACGTCGCTTCGCGATGACGTTCTGCTTTCGTATCGCGGCCGTGCCATTCGCCCCAAGACGCTCGGCCAAAAGCGCTATGTGGATGCCATCCGCTCGCATACCATCACCTTTGGCCTGGGTCCTGCCGGTACCGGTAAGACCTATCTGGCCATGGCGCTTGCCGTTGCCGCGCTCAAGCGCCACGAGGTGGGCCGTCTGATCTTGACGCGTCCGGTTGTCGAGGCGGGGGAGAACCTGGGCTTTTTGCCCGGTACCCTCGAGGAAAAGATCGATCCCTACATGCGTCCGCTCTACGACGCCCTTTTTGACATGATGGATCGCGAGCGCACCGATGAGCTTATGGAGCGCGGCGTGATCGAGATCGCCCCGCTTGCCTATATGCGCGGCCGCACGCTGAGCGATGCCTTCGTGGTGCTCGACGAGGCGCAAAATACCACGCCTGAGCAGATGAAGATGTTTCTGACGCGCTTGGGTTTTAACTCCAAGTTCGTGATTACCGGCGACCTGAGCCAGCGCGACCTGGTGGGTCGTCGTGGCGGTCTTGCCGACGTTGAGCAGATTTTGGGCCGTGTCGACGATGTCGCATTTTCGCACCTCGAGCGCGCCGACGTGGTGCGCCATGCCTTGGTGGGACGTATCGTCGAGGCATACGACACTTATGATGACGTGCGCGAGCAGCGCCCGCGCGACCGAAAGGAGTCCCGTTGAGTGTATTGATCAGCAACGATGCCGAGCTCGATACGCTGCTCGATGCGCAGGAGGTGGAGCACATCTGCGAGGTCGTGCTTGCCGCCGAGGGCGTTGAGCGTGAAGTCGAGATTTCCCTTTCGTATGTCGACGAGGACGAGATGCACGAGCTCAACCACGAGTGGCGCGGTATCGATCGCACCACCGATGTACTCTCGTTTGAGTGCGATTCGGCCTTTGACGATGACATTCCCGCCGATGAGACGCTCGAGCTCGGCGATATTATCTTGGCCCCGCAGGTTATTGCCCGTCAGGCCCCCGGTTTTGGCAATAGCCCCGCTGACGAGTGCCGTCTGATGCTCGTTCACGGCATGCTGCACCTGCTGGGCTATGACCACATCGAGGACGACGAGGCCGAGGTCATGGAGGCCCGCGAGGACGCCATCCTGCGCGATCTGGCGCTCGAGCGCGGCGAGGACCCTAAGCTAGTCCACGTCGGCCCCATCACCAACCACGCCCACGACTAGGAGCCGTCTATGATTCCCGGATCGAACAAGGACCATCCGTCCTTCTTAAAGTCGTTTTCCTACGCCATGGAGGGCTTCGTCACCGCCGTCAAGACCGAGCGCAACATTAAGGTCATGCTCGTGGCGGGCGTGTGCACTGTCATTGCCTGCTGTATCGTGGGGCTCGACATTGCCGAGTGGGCCACGATTATCATCTGTTGTGGCCTGGTGATTCACGGCGAGCTGTGCAACACCGCTATGGAGGCTATCGTCGACCTAGCGACCCAGGAGCTCCATCCGCTGGCCAAGCGTGCGAAGGACATCGCCGCCGCCTCTGTATACGTTCTTTCCATCACTGCCGCGATTGTGGGCGTACTGGTATTTGCCCACGCGCTCGACTTTATTTAGAAAGGGATTCCCATGTCCGACAATATGCAGCCTACCGATGAGATTTTGGACGACGAGTCCCTGGACGCGGTGGATACCGAGGAGCTCGAGGATGTCGAGGAGTTCGACCCGTTTGAGGGTATGAGCGACGAGGGACTCGACGCCCTGTGCGACGAGGACGACAACCTCGCGGGCTTTGGTGACGTTGAGCCCGGTTTCCGCAGCGGCTTTGTGGCCCTGGTCGGTCGTCCCAACGCTGGCAAGTCTACGCTGCTTAATGCCTGCTATGGCAAAAAGGTCGCCATCACCTCGCCGGTGGCCCAGACGACCCGCCGCCGCATGCGCGCCGTCGTCAACCGCCCCGGCTACCAGCTGGTCTTTGTCGATACCCCCGGTATTCATAAGCCCAAGGACGGCTTGGGATCCGAGCTCAACAAGAGCGCGCTGTTCGAGCTGAACGATGTTGATGTTGTCGCGTTTTTGATTGATGCCACCAAACCGATCGGCAGGGGAGACGCCTGGGTTGCCGAGCGTGTCAGATGCGCTCGTTGCAAGAAGGTCCTGGTGCTCACCAAGGCCGATGAGGCCGACCCCGCACAGGTCATGGAGCAGCTTAAGGCAGCCCACGAACTCATGGAATATGACGACGAGATCGTGACGTCGTCGGTCAAGAACTTCAACGTCGATGCGTTTATCGAGACCGTTGCGCACTTTTTGCCTGAGGGTCCGCGTTGGTTCCCCGAGGACATGGGTACCGACGCTTCCGATGAGACGCTCGTTGCCGAGTTTGTGCGCGAGAAGGTCTTGCGCCGCACCCGTGATGAGATTCCGCACTCCGTTGGCGTGATCTGCGATGCGCTCGAGCAGACCAAGAAGGTGCTGCGCGTGCACGCCACCATTTACGTCGAGCGCGAGGGCCAGAAGGGCATCATCATCGGTAAGGGCGGCGAGATGATCAAGCATATCGGTATCGACGCCCGTCGCGATCTTGAGCGCATCTTTGGCACGCAGGTCTTTTTGGAGCTGGACGTGAAGGTCAAGGCCGGCTGGCGTGACGACGAGGCCCAGATTCGCCGCTTTGGCTACAACGCCGAGGACTAAGGACGCGCGGCGCGCATGGCAGGCTCCCGGACATATCGCACCAAGGTGCTCGTCCTCGACAAGACGAAGCTCAAAGAGGCGGACCTGATCCTGACGATGCTTGACGAGCGGGGTCGGCAGGTTCGTGCCGTGGCAAAGGGTGCCCGTAAACCCGGTGGGCGCCTGGCTGCGCGCTGTGAGCTGTTCTGTACGGTCGATATGCTGCTCGCGCATGGACGGTCACTCGACGTGGTTTCCCAGGCCGAGCTTATGGAGGCGCCGCTCGGCGCTGCGCCCGATTACGAGACGACCTGCGCCGCAAGCGCGATCGCCGAGGTCGCGCGCGTGTGCTCGTTCGAGGACGCCGAGGACCCGTTTACCTTTGCCATAACGCAGCGAGCGCTTGCCCTGGTGGGCAGCGGGCTCGACACAGCGCATATGGATCTGCTTGTGGCTGCATATGTCTTTAAGCTGCTGTCGCACGTTGGCTACCGACCCGATTTTTCGGCCTGCGTGCTGTGCGGAGACCCCATGCTGTCGTATTTTTCGCCCCAGGCCGGCGGGCTCATGTGCGGCTCGTGCGCGTCGAGCGTTCCGGGTGCCGAGTTGGTGTCGACCGGTGAGGTCGCATGGCTGCGCGCCCTCATGTCCATGACCTTCGATGCGCTCATGGCCGAGCGAATCGACCAGCATACGGCGGCATTCCTGCTCGGGCTTTCGCATGTTTGGGCCGCCACGCACACCGATCAGCGCCTCCGCGCGATGGAATTCATGTTGGGTCGGTGATGATGCGCAGGCGCGGGCTGCTTGTGGTAACATACCGACCTGTTGGTACCTCGACCTTGGTTGTTCGCTCCACCGGCGGCTTCCCAGTCCGAGGCGAATCGAGTCGCCCGTGGGCGACGCAAAACGAAAGGTGAAACAATGACTGTTTCCAAAGAGCGCAAGGCGGAGCTGACTGCCCAGTTCGGTAACACCCCGGTCGACACCGGCAACCCCAAGGTTCAGGTCGCCATCCTGTCCGAGCGCATCAAGGAGCTGACCGAGCACATGAAGTCCCACCAGAAGGACTTCCACACCCGTCGTGGCCTGCTCATGCTCGTCGGCCGTCGTCGTCGTCTTCTCTCCTACATCAAGAAGAACGACATCGTCGAGTACCGTGAGCTCATCAAGGCTCTGGGCATCCGCGACAACATCCAGTAGGATTTGTACATGCTAAGAGCGTCCTGCGCAGCGGGGCGCTCTTTTTGTGTAAGGGCGCGAACAATCACGCTCTGAAGCGTGGCGGGGGCAGGGGGCCCGCGTCACATGAGAAGCCCGCAGGCAAGGGGTCTGCGGGGTTAAGGAGAACAATGACACTCGTATCCAAGACCTTTGAGCTGTACGGCAAGACCTACACCTTTGAGTCGGGCGAGCTTGCCAAGCAGGCCACTGGCGCCTGCCTGGTCAAGCAGGGCGACACCACGATGCTCGACACCGTGGTCGTCTCCAAGGAACGCAAGAACTACGACTTCTTCCCGCTGACCGTCGACTTCAACGAGAAGATGTACGCCGCCGGCCGCATCCCGGGTGGCTACCTCAAGCGTGAGGGCCGTCCCAGCGAGAAGGCCACGCTCACCGCGCGCATGATCGACCGTCCGATTCGCCCGAGCTTCCCGGATGGCTTCCGCAACGAGGTGCACATCGTCGCCACCTCGCTCGTCGCCGACCAGGTCAACCCCTTCGACGTCATCAACGTCATGGGTGCTTCCCTGGCCATGACGCTCGGCGGCGTGCCCTTCGAGGGTCCGCTTGCCTGCGTGCGCATCGGCCGTAACGTGGAGACCGGCGAGTTTATCGTCAACCCCACCTACGAGGAGCGCGAGAACTCCGATCTGGACCTGGAGCTGGGCGGCTCTGCCGACTTCATCTCGATGGTCGAGGCCGGCGCCGAGGAGATCTCCGAGGACGACATGCTCGCCGCCATGAAGTTTGGCCAGGAGGCCCTTGCCGCTTTCTGCCAGGCTCAGGACGAGTTCGTCGCCGAGTGGGAGCAGGTTAACGGCCCCATCGTCAAGAAGGAGTACCCGCTCGACCAGCCCGTCGAGGAGGTCCAGGAGCGCATCTTCGCCCACTACGACGAGATGGCAGCCGCCCTTCGTGACGCCGACAAGCTCTCCCGTATCGGCAAGGTCGAGGCTCTGAAGGAGTCCATCCGTGCCGAGTTCACCGACGAGGAGCAGGCCGCCTGGGAGCGCGAGATCCCCGTGGCGCTCAAGAAACTCGAGAAGAAGGCCATGCGCACCATGGTCGTCGAGACCGGCGAGCGCGTCGACGGCCGTGCCGCCGACGAGATCCGTCCCATCATGGTGAAGGACAACTACCTGCCGCTCGTTCATGGTTCCGGCCTGTTCCAGCGTGGCCAGACCCAGGTGCTCTCCGTCCTGTCGCTCGGCATGCTCAACGAGGGCCAGCGTCTGGACACCATCGAGCCCACCGAGGGCAAGCGCTACATGCACCACTACAACTTCCCGCCTTTCTGCACCGGCGAGACCGGCCGCATGGGCAGCCCCAAGCGCCGCGAGATCGGCCATGGCCAGTCTCTTA
>CABSMS010000110.1 GCA_902478885.1 uncultured Collinsella sp.
GTGGTAGCCCGTACCAGATTCGAACTGGTGATCTCCGCCTTGAGAGGGCGGCGTCCTAAACCGCTAGACGAACGAGCCATATGACATCTGCACTGCCGTGCTGCGAAGAAATATATTACGGGACAAAAAACGTCAGCGCAAGAAGAAATTCCAAATTGCCGAAAAATTGTCGGCAGGTTATGGAACGCGCAGGTAACTAGGTAGCTAATTCAAGTTGAGATGGACCAAAAGAGCTTCGCGCTCGTTGGGAATGTTGTCTTCGATCACGGCGTCGAGGGCGGAGTTGAGAAGCCGACCTAGTTCCGGCCCGGGCTTGACTCCGGCACGGATCAGGTCGCCACCGTTGATGGCAAGCATCCTGAGCGTATAGGGCTCCCCCGCCCTCAGCAGCTCGTGCGCCATCGCGCGCATCTCCTCAATCGTCTCAACGTAATAGAAGCACGACGGGGCCTTGCCAAGTGTGTCGGCACGCTTAAGGTCCATGAGCTCGTCAATCAGGCGGGCCGTGTCGAAGCCCTCGCCCGAAAGCGCGCGCATCATATTGAGCAGACAGGAGCGCTCGGGACGCAGCGGCTTGTCATGGTATTTGATGAGCAGGCACACGTCGCGCACCAAGTCGTGCGAGAGCGCCAGGCGATCCATAATGACGCGCGCCTTCTTGGCGCCGAGCTCTGGATGACCGTAGAAGTGTCCGCTGCCCGCATGGTCGACCGTAAAGCAATCGGGCTTGGAGACGTCGTGCAAGAACGCCGCCCACATAAGGCTCGACGAGGGCGCAACGCCGTCACACAGCGCGAGCTCCCCCGCAACCGTCAGCACACGGGCGATATGCTCGTAGACGTTAAACGCATGGTAGACACTGCGCTGATCAAACCCGCGACCCGCTGCCAACTCAGGCACGGCGGCACAGATGAGCTCAGGGTAGCGCAGCATCGCGTCTCCCCCATGGCCGGTCGAAAGAATGCCCTCGAGCTCAATACCCACACGCTCGCGCGCCACGGCATCGAGCAGCGGCGCACACTCGGCAAGCGCACGCTTAGTCTCGGGCTCAATCATAAAGTCCAGGCGGCAGGCAAAGCGTACCGCACGCAGCATGCGCAGGGCGTCCTCGTTAAAACGACGCTTGGGATCGCCGACAGCGCGAATCAGCTTGCGCTCCAAGTCACCCTGGCCGTCGTAGCGGTCGACAAGCCCGCGCTCGGGATGCCAGGCCATGGCGTTGACGGTAAAGTCGCGGCGCGCCAGATCGTCCTCGAGCGAGGCGGCACGCTCCACACTCTGGGGATGGCGACCATCGGTGTAAAAGCCATCCAGACGGTACGTGGTGACCTCGATACGCTCGCGATCGGAAATAGCCGTGATTCCGCCAAATTTAATGCCCGACTCCACGACCGCGATATCAGCGGCCTCGAGCGCCGCTTTGGACTCCTGCCACAGGCCGCTACAGCACATATCAACATCGTGGCTGGGGCACTCCATCAGGGCGTCGCGCACCCAACCGCCCACGTACCAAGCCTCAAGGCCAGCCGCCTCAAGCGCGCGAAGGACGCGCAGGGACGCATCGGACGGTTGAGTACCGTTGAGCGAAACATTGCACATGCCTGTGGCCTCCTGCACTTGCGAGCGTTAATCGATGGTCCTCAAGAAGTCTAACAAGAAACGAGAAAGCGCGCACACGCAGTCGCGTCGTCGAGTCGATAAAACGAGACAGCAGACGCCGCATACGTTCAGCGCGCAAAAAAAACGCCCGCCTCGGAGATCCAAAGGCGGGTGTTCGGCAACGATTTTTCGATGCGGCTAGCAGACCTGGCGAACCTCGATGTGCTTCTTATATTCGTCCACCTTGGAAAAATCACCCAAACCGGGGCACTCGACCACGTTGGCGCCAGTGGCCATCGAAAGGCGCAGGGCGTCCTCGACGCGCTCGGGGGCGTCGTGCCACACGGACAGGAAGGCAGCGAGCGAGGAATCGCCGGCGCACACCGTCGACAGCAGCTTGACGTCGAAGGTGCGGTTGGCAAACCAGATATGCTCGCCGTTGGAGAAGTACGCACCGGCGCCACCGAGGGTCAGCAGCACGTTCTTGGCGCCCTTGGCGTGCAGCTCGGCCATCGCGCCCTTGACGGACTCGTCGTCGCCACCGCTCACCTTAATGCCAAAGATGTCGAGCAGCTCATCGTCATTGGGCTTGATCAGCAGCGGCTCCATGGCAATGAGGTCTGCCAGCTGATGGCTCGAGATGTCGAGGACGAACTCGGCCCCCTTGGCCTTGACGCGGCGCAGGACCTCGGCCAAGAAGCCCTCGGAAGTGTTGGGAGGCAGCGAGCCGCTGATGACCAGGCAGGTCATGTCATCGAGTGAATCGATGAGCTCAAACATCTCCCGCTCGTTGGCCTCGTTGATGGCGGCACCGGCGTTGACCATGTTGTACTCGGTGTCGGGGCCGGCGTTGAGGAACACATTGACGCGCGTAATGCCGTCGGTCCACACGGGCTTGACGGGCACGCCCAGGGCCTCGGCGCCCTTAACGATAAACTCGCCCGAGAAACCGGCGAAAAAGCCCAGGATCGTGGTGTCGACGCCGTAGTGGTCAAGCGTAAACGAGACGTTGAGGCCCTTGCCGTTGGGTGTGTAGACCGCGTTGCGGGTACGCGTGACGGTGTTGGCAGCAAGACCGTCGCAGGCGATGTTGTAGTCAATGGCGGGATTTGCAGTGAGCGTGTAAATCATGAATGTTCCTTTCACGAAGCAACGTGTTAATGAAAGTATATTCCACGCATCGGTAAAAGGCTAGGACAACTCGGTGAACGGTGTGGAAGCGATGAAGTACGGCGGGACGCCTCTCCCCCGTGGCGGAACAAAAAGGCGCCCCAGCCGAAACCGGGGCGCCACATGCGCACGAATATGTCGCGGTTCGATTACTGACGATCGAGCTTGCGGACGGCAACGCGCTTGCTGTACTCGTCGACGTGACCGAAGTCGCCGATGCCGACGGACTCGGCAACGTTGGCGCCGGTGGCCATAGCGAGCTTCATGGCCTCCTCGACGTTGTCGCGATCCCTGTACCACTTGTGCAGGAACGCAGCGAGGGTGCAGTCGCCGGCGCAGACGGAAGAAACCAGCTTGATGTTGAACTCACGCTTGGCGTACCAGATGTCCTCGCCGTTGGAGAAGTAAGCGTCGCCGCGGCTACCACGGGTGAGCAGCACGTTCTGAACGCCGGCGTCGTGAGCCATCTTCATGGCAACGCGAACCTCGTCGTCGGTGTCGACCGGCACGCCGAAGATGGCCTTCATCTCGTGATGGTTCGGCTTGATGAGCAGCGGCTTCTTGTGAGCGAGCTCCTTGAGCTTGTCAGAGGACAGGTCCAGGACGACGTCGGCGCCACGAGCCTGAGCGTGCTCCATGACCTTAGCCAGGAAGTCGGGCGTAGCTTTGGGAGGCACGGAGCCGGAGACGATCAGGCACTCAAGATCGCCAGCGGTGTCCAGGATGTTGTAGAGCTCCTCCTGGTGCTGCGGCGTAATAGGAGCGCCGGGGTTCAGGATGCCGTACTCATGCTGGCCATCGTTGACGTAGGTGTTAATGCGCGTGATACCGTCGGTCCAGACCGGGCGGCAGAGGCAACCCAGGTTCATGACCTCCTCGACGATGAACTTGCCCGTGAAGCCGGCGAAGAAGCCGAGCGCGACGGTGTCGACGCCCATCTTCTTAAAGGCGAAGGACACGTCGAGGCCCTTGCCGTTAGCCGTGTAGCTGGCCGAGCCGGTGCGGACGTTCTCGTCGGGCTCGAGCGGAGAGCTCGAAACCGTCATGTCGACAGCCGGGTTAGCGGTTAGCGTGTAGAACATTTACAGTACCCCCTGTATATGTGAGGGCCGCGTGGCCGGCCCATTCCAACCACGCGGTTACCTCTGATACCAAATTAGCGAGCTGCGGACTCGAGCAGTGCCTTGACCTCGGCGGCGGTGTTGCAGGCGAGCGCCTTCTCGGCGAGCTCGTCGCACTCGGCCTTGGTCCACTGGCTGATGGTCTTGCGGGCGCGCAGGATCGACGGAGCACTCATCGAGAACTCCTCCAGGCCCCAGCTGATCAGCAGCGGCTCGAGCAGCGGATCGGCAGCGGCCTCGCCGCACATACCGACCATGATGCCGGCCTTCACGCCGCTCTCGATGATGTTCTTGAGCGAGCGGAGCACGGCGGGATAGTACACCTGGTACAGGTTGGAGATGGTGTCGTTGCCACGGTCGGCGCACATGGTGTAGCCGATCAGGTCGTTGGTGCCGATGGAGAAGAAGTCGGCGACCTCGGCCAGACGGTCTGCGAGCAGCGAAGCGGCGGGCGTCTCGACCATGATGCCGACCTCGATGTTCTCGTTGAACTTGCGACCCTCTTCGGTCAGCTCGGCCTTGCACTGCTCGACGAGCTCCTTGACAGCCAAGACCTCCTCGACGCAGGTGACGAGCGGGATCATGATCTTGACGTCACCGAAGGCGCTAGCGCGCAGCAGAGCGCGGAGCTGAACCTTGTACTGGTCGGGATTGGCCAGGCAGTAACGCACGGCGCGGAAGCCCATGAAGGGGTTGTCTTCCTTGACCATATGCAGATACGGAATCTCCTTGTCGCCACCCACATCGAGCGTGCGGATGATGACCGGAGCACCCTTGAGCGCGCTGGCGACCTTACGGTAGGCGTTGAACTGCTCCTCCTCGGAAGGAAGCTCAGCAGAGTCCATGAACAGGAACTCGGAGCGGAACAGACCGATGGCCTCGGCGTCGTGATCGAGCGCGTTGGGCACGTCATCGGGGTTACCGATGTTGCAGGCGATGATCTTCTTGATGCCATCGGCAGTCACGGACGGCTTGCCACGGAAGGCCTCGAGGGCCGCCTTCTCGGCAGCGAAGGCCTCGGCCTTGGCGGTATAGGCAGCGAGCGTCTCCTCGTCGGGATCGGCCTCGACGATACCCTTGCCACCGTCGACGACAACGGTCATACCGTTGCGCAGCGCGGTGCAGCTGTTGGAAACCGAAAGGACAGCCGGGATCTCGAGGGCGCGCGCGATGATCGCGGAGTGCGACGTGCGGCCACCGGTCTCGGTGACGATGCCGGCAACGTGGGCCTTATCGATCGTGGCGGTCATGGACGGCGTGAGGTCGTGCACGACAACGACGGTGTTCTCGGGCAGGACGGAAAGGTCGACGACCTCCTTGCCCAGCAGCTCGGCCAGAATACCGGTACGGATGTCGGCGATGTCGGCTGCGCGCAGACGGAACATCTCGTCGTCCATGGACAGGAACATGTTCTCGAACATGGTCGAAGTGTCCATGAGCGCCTGCTCGGCGCAGGTACCGCCGTCAATGGCGGCGTTGATGGCGTCGGTCATGCCCGGGTCCTGAGCCAGGACAATGTGTCCGCTCATGATCTCGGCCTCGGCCTCGCCCACCGTCTCCTTCATGTGGTCGGCCTGAGCCTGGGTCTTCTCGCAGAAGACCGAAAGAGCGGTCTGATAGCGCTCCTTCTCTGCTGCCGAATCAGCAACCTCGTGCGGCTCAAACGTCAAGTCGGGATCGACGGCGACCATGACGGTGCCGATACCTGTCTCTTATACACATCTCCGAGCCCACGAGACTAGCGCTCATC
>CABSMS010000111.1 GCA_902478885.1 uncultured Collinsella sp.
CAGCGAATGCGATGATCTCGTTCTTGTCGTTTAGAGCCATGCGGGTGACGTAGCCCTGAGCGAGCTCGAGGTAACGAGCGCCCTTGGCCTTGGTGCCGAACATGGTGCCGACCTGAGAGCGAAGGCCCTTGCCGAGGTCGTCGAGGGAGGCGCCCACGGGCAGGCCGCCCTCGGAGAACGCGGTCTGGCTGCGGCCGTAAACGATCTGCAGGAAGATCTCGCGCATAGCAACGTTGATGGCGTCGCAGACGAGGTCGGTGTTGAGGGCCTCGAGGATGGTCTTACCGGGAAGGATCTCGGAAGCCATGGCGGCAGAGTGGGTCATGCCCGAGCAGCCGATGGTCTCAACGAGGGCCTCCTCGATGATGCCGTCCTTGACGTTCAGCGTGAGCTTGCAGGCGCCCTGCTGAGGTGCGCACCAACCCACACCGTGCGTAAGACCGGAGATGTCGGAAATCTCCTTAGCCTGGACCCACTTGCCCTCCTCGGGGATGGGTGCGGGGCCGTGGTATGCACCCTTGGCAACGGGGCACATGTTCTCCACTTCCTGTGAGTACTGCATGCCTCTCCTCTCTATCGTGTTGGCGTCCCGTCTGGGGGTCGTGGCTGGCGATTGCCGGGCGACCCTTCGAAAGGGACATGACATGCAGCCCCTATAATACCGCGAAATGCACGGAATATTCGGCGAACGGCTCAGTTTTCGTAGCGAGAAGTCCGGAAGTTTTAATTGAAACGGTTTAACTCTATGTTCTGTGGTCGTGAACTTCCGTAGAGGGGGTCCTTCTTGGGCAAGCTTTTGGTCAGCTCTTGTAAGCGTTGTAGGGGTTGACCTGTTGCAACGGTGCCGTTCGTCGCCTGTTTGCTGCCTTTGGCCGCGCGAGTGTATTGTTTTGCGTGAATGTTTTGATGGCACGCTTCAATCGTGCTGTATTGGATGGCAAGCAGATCCCGGCGAAGGGAGCGCCATGCAGCGCGTTTGGAGAACGGTTACCGGCTTTTACCATGTCTGTGCCCGCGGTACGGGCAAGCGGCTCATCTTTGAGGGCGATGACGACCGGTGGGAGTTTTTGGAGCTGATGCGCGAGTGCTGCCGCGAGGAGGGTGTGACGGTTATCGCCTGGTGCCTTATGGGCAATCACGTGCATTTGGTGCTTGCAGATTACGAGGACAGGATGAGCGCGGCGATGCACCGGCTGCTTTTGACGTACGCGCGGCGGTTCAATAAGCGCATGGGGCGCACAGGCCATCTGTTCCAGAACCGTTTTGACCGGCGCTCGCTCGATACCGACTGGCAGGTGATGGAGGCTATTCGCTCCGTACACGCCGATCCGCAGGAGGCGGGCGTTAGCCTAATCGAGCGTTATCCGTGGAGCAGCTTTGCCGAGCATCTGCGCGCTTACGACGGTGACGCGGCTGATGTCGCGAGGGGATTTTCTGATCCTTCTTGCGTGCTTGAGCTTTTTGGTTCTGCCGAGGGCTTTATTGCCCATTCGCTTTCGACGCCCGACGGCAGCAAGCCAGCGCTGTGCGATATGAAAGAGACAGAGTGGGAACGCAATGCCTTTGCCGGCAAGTTGGCGAAGAGTCTCGGGGTTCCGCTCAACGGGGTTAAAACTGCACCGCCGGCGCAGCGCGATACTGTTATTGTTGGATTGAACAATGCCGGCTTTACGGTGCGCCAGATTGAGCGGTATACCGGGATTGGCAAAAGTACCGTCTCTCGTATCGTGCGCGCTTATGCGCGGGTGAAGGCACAGGCTGAGCTCTCGGAATAGAAAATGGCCGAACCACTCTTGTCCAGCGATTCGGCCAACAAAAATCTTAAGATTTGGGACAAGTTCTACTGATTATTTTGCCCCGTGAGCATGCCGTCGAGGGTGCGCCAGGCGAGCTCGGCGCATTTGACGCGGGCGGGCATGTGCGAGATGTCCTGGAGCTGGGCGGCTTCGTCCAGGTCTTCCAGGTCCTCCTCGGAGAGCTTCTCGCCACGGATCATGGCGAGGAAGAGCTCTGCCAGGCGGCGAGCTTCCTCGACCGTCTCGCCCGTGATGAGGTCGGCCATGATGTCGGCACTGGCCTGGCTGATGGCGCAGCCGTGGCCGGTAAAGGAGGCCTCCTCGATCACGTTGTTCTCGACGCGCAGCTGCAAGGTGAGCTCGTCGCCGCAGCTGGGGTTGATGCCGTCGTGCTCGTGCGTGGGGGCATCCATCTCGTACTTGTAGTCGGGGTGCGAGTTGTGCTCCATAAACGTGGTGGAGGTGTACAGATTACCCATTGAACGTGCTCCAAACGTGATGCAGGCCGGCGATGAACTTATCGATGTCGGCCTTGTCGTTGTAGAAGGCCACGCTGGCGCGGCAGCAGGCGAGGTTCTCGACGCCCAGCCAGGTAAGCAGCGGCTGCGCGCAGTGGTGACCGGCACGGATGCACACGCCGTCCATGTCCATGATGCTCGCGACGTCGTGCGGGTGGATGCCGCGGACGTTAAAGCTCACAACGCCGTGGTGGTTGTCCCAATAGATGGAGCCGATGATCTGGACAAAGTCGAGCTGCATGAGCTCGCCCATCAGGTAGTGGACGAGTGCCTGCTCGCGTGCCTGGATGTTCTCGTAACCCACCGTGTTGACCAGGTAGTCGAGTGCTGCGCCTGTGGCGAAGATGCCGGCGGCGTCCTGTGTGCCGGCCTCGAATTTCTCGGGAACGGGCGCCCAGACGGCGTCCTGCTCGGTAACAGAGTCGATCATCTCGCCGCCGGTGAGCATGGGCGGCATGGCGTTGAGCAGGTCCATCTTGCCCCACAGCACGCCGATGCCCATGGGGCCCATAGCCTTGTGTGCGCTAAAGGCAAAGAAGTCGGCGCCCAGGTCGGCCACATCGACCGGCATGTGCGGCAGCGACTGCGCACCGTCGACGACCAGGTAGCCGCCATACTTGTGCACGAGCTTGCCGAGGTTCTTGACTGGGTTCTCGACTCCCAACACGTTGGAGACCTGACCCACGGCCAGAATCTTGGTCTTGGGACCAACCTTGGCAAGAACCTCCTCGGTGGTGAGCTGACCGGTCTTGGTGGGGTAGAGGTAGACGAGCTTGGCGCCGGTCTCGCGGCAGACCTGCTGCCACGGAATCAGGTTGGAGTGGTGCTCCATGATGGTGATGACGACCTCGTCGCCCGGCTCGAGGACTGTGGGTGCAAAGCTCTTGGCGACCAGGTTGAGCGACTCGCTCGTGTTGCGGGTGAAGACGACCTCGTTGGCCTGGGCAGCGCCGATGAGGTCGGCGATCTGCTGGCGCACCTTCGCGATAGCCTCAGTGGCCTCGACGGACAGCGAGTACAGGCCGCGCAGAGGGTTGGCGTTCATGCGCTGGTAGAAGTCGCGTTCGGCGTCAAGCACACAGGCAGGACGCTGCGCGGTGGCGGCACTATCGAGGAAGGCGATCTCGGGGTGCTGCTGGAACAGCGGGAACTGCGCCTTGTAGGGATTAGTCTCGATGTCGACGGTAGGCCAGCCGCGCGAGGCCTCGTCGCTGGCGTCGAGCTCCATGGGCTCGGGGGCAGTACAGGTGTCGCATTTAACGTGCTCGGTGTCGATCATGCGAGCTCCTCTTCAAAGTTGTCGATCAGGTTATTGCCCAGGCGGACGACGGCTGCGCGGGTGCGCTCGTCGGTGGCGGAAAGCGCGGCGTCCTCCAGCTTGGCGCGGATGAACAGGTCCTCGGCGGCGTTTTGGTCAAGGCCGCGGCAGGCGAGGTAGAACAGCTGCTCGTCGCGGACGTGGCCGATGGTGGCGCCGTGGTTGCCGGCGACGTCGTCCTCGTCGCAGAGAATGACGGGAATGGTCTTGTTGTCGACGCCCTTGTTGGCCAAAAGCACCGTCTCGCGCTCGGTGCCGGTTGCACCCTTGCAGCCGTGCACGAGGTCGATGGTGCCACGGTAGACCTTCTTGGACGTGCCGGTCAGCACGCCGTTGGCGTCGATCTCGCACTCGGTCTTGCGACCGCGGTGGCGCAGCTCGTAGTTAAAGTCGCGCACCTGCTCGCGGGCGCCAAGGTAGTCAGTATCGATGGTGACCTTGGCGGTATCGCCCAGCAGGTCGCCGGCAAGGCCGGTGGCGCTGGCGCCGGCACCCAGGACGGTGTGCTGCACGTTGACGCGCGCGCCCTCGTCCAGGAACAGGCCGGTGTCGTCGAGCGCGATCCAGCTATCGTCGAGCGTCTGTGTGCAGGTTACGTTGACGGTGGCGTACTCGTGGGCGCACACGCGTAGCACGGAGCCCACGACGCCTTGGCCGGCAACGGGGGAGTCCAGGGCTATGCACAGGTCGAGCGTTGCCTGCGGACGGGCGACGACATCGATGGCGGCGATGGCCGCGGCAGTGTCGACGCCACTCACGCACACGGTAACCGTGGCGTGCTTATATGCGGGCACATCGATGACGACGCGCTTGGTAGCGTGCTCGGCCAAGTAGGCGTAGGCAGCCTCACCCATGCCGGTCTCGAAGGCTTCAGCAGGGGAGAGCTCCTCCTCGAGCTTGATGGCACCGGCCTGGTAGATGGAGGTGGCGGGCACGTCGAGCTCGGTCTCGGGCGTGATACGGCCGCGGTCGGCGGCATCACCCGGGGCGGAGGCGCGGCGCTCGGGGAAGCGCTCGGCCATGGCGTCCATGGCGGCGTCGAACGCGTCTGCCACGCCAGCAAACTGCTCGTCCAAGCCCTCAACCTTAACGGTCTCGGCGGGAGCGGCGGCAAGCTCGTCAGAGAGCTCGAGCTTGGTCTGGTTCATTTTCAACCAGCCCCAGGTTGCCGCGGGCATCGCGTTGACCTGCTCGAGCGTGGTAGCAGCGGTGTTGGTTTCCTGTTTCATTATCCGATCGCTCCTTCCATCTCGAGCTTGATCAGGTTGTTCATCTCGACGGCGTACTCCAGCGGCAGCTCCTTGGAGACCGGGTTGGCAAAGCCGTTGACGATCATGGTACGGGCCTCTTCCTCCGAGATACCACGGCTCATCAGGTAGAACACCTTGTCGTCGCCGATACGTCCGATGGTGGCCTCGTGGCCGATGTCGACATTCTTGGCGCGGATGTCCATGGCGGGGATGGTGTCGGAGCGGCTCTGGTCGTCGAGCATGAGCGACTGGCAGCTCACGGTTGCCTTGGAGCCCTCGGCCTTGGGCGTGGCCACGATGGAGCTGCGGAAGGTCTGGATGCCGCCGCTCTTGGAGATGCCCTTGGTCTCGACGGTCGCCGAGGTCTCGGGCGCGTTGAGTACGACCTTGCAGCCTGTGTCGAGATTCTGACCGGCGCCGGCAAAGGTGATGCCGGTAAAGCTCGACCGGGCGCGGCGGCCGTTGAGCACGCTCATGGGGTAGAGGTAGCCCACGTGGCTGCCGAAGGAGCCGCTGATCCACTCGATGTCGCCGTCCTCGTCCACGCGCGCACGCTTGGTGTTGAGGTTGTACATGTTCCTGTCTCTTATACACATCTGACGCTGCCGACGAATAGCCTT
>CABSMS010000112.1 GCA_902478885.1 uncultured Collinsella sp.
CGATGCCTCTGAGGCCGCTCAGACCGCTGTCGATGCCGCCCTTGCTGCCGAGGAGTACCCCGCCGCATTTGCCGCCCTCGCCGCCCTGCGTGCCCCCATCGACCGCTTCTTCGATGAGGTCATGGTCATGGACAAGGACGAGCAGCTTCGCGATAATCGCCTTAAGCTGCTCAACCGCTTCGAGGCCGTTTTCTCCGGCATCGCCAACATCGGTGAGCTTGCCCGCAAAAAGTAAGCTAGCCTGCGCATAAGCGCAAAAGGAGCCCCGCATGGATTGCCCGGTCACCGCTCATCCCACCGTTATCGTTATCTCCGACTCGCTCGGTGATACCGCTTGTGAGGTGGTGCTTGCGGCGTCCGGGCAATTTGATGAAGGGGCTTTTCGCGTTTTGCGCCTGTCCAAGGTGACCTCTGTGGAGCAGGTCAAGTCGTTTGTGGGGCCGCGCGTCGATGCCGACCATCGCGATATCGCCGTGTTCCACACCATTGTCGACCCGGCCCTTCGTGCTCGTGTGCTCGACTACTTGGGCATGCTGCACATTCGCTCGGTCGACCTGATCGGTCCGACGCTCGCCGTGCTGTCGTCGCTCGTCGGCGTGCCGCCCAAGGGCGTTGCGGGTGTGATTCACAAGACCGATGAACGCTATTTCCATCGCATCGAGGCCATGGAGTATTTCGTTGAGCACGATGATGGGCGCGGCTGCGACGATCTGTCGGGTGCCGATATCGTGCTGCTGGGCGTATCCCGTACGTCCAAGACGCCGCTGTCGATGTTTTTGGCCTATCAGGGTTATAAGGTTGCCAATGTTCCTTTGGCCCATGGCATGGAGCCGCCGAAGTCGATTTACGAGGTTGACCCGATGCGCCTGTTCGGCCTGATTTCGACCGTCGATGTGGTTTCCGAAATTCGCGATAGCCGCTTGGGCGATGACTACGCCCGTGCCGTTGCCGGCTCCTATGCCGAGCCCGAGAGCGTGCGCAGCGAGCTCGAGGAAGCTCGTGCCCTCATGAAGCGCCTAGGCTGCTTTGTGGTGCGTACCGACGGCAAGGCCATCGAGGAAAGCGCCTCCGAGATCATTAGCCACTTGGAGGAAATTCAAGAAGCCCGCGCCCGCCGCGCCGCTCGTCGAGCCTAATAGTAGCAGCATTTTGATAAAGCGATTTAGCAAAAATATCGCATCTGACCTGCACCTTCTTACAGTGGTATCTTCATAAGGTTACCACCTTTACCTACCGTTTACCGTCACATTTACCACGTTTACCAAACCCCGCGCCCTCTACGCAAGCCCGCTCAATGCCCGCCGTATAGTACCCTCACGGCCCGCATCCGGCGGGTCGATTCGTTACCACGGTCGTGCGCGAGAGCGCATGGAAGGGGAAGTATCGTGAGCGATTGCAAGAGGGTTTACCGTTTTGGAACCGACGCCCAGGGCACCTGTGTCACCGAGGGCGACAAGTCCATGAACTTCGTGCTTGGCGGCAAAGGCGCTAACCTTGCCGAGATGAGCCGTATCGGCCTGCCGGTTCCCGGTGGCTTTACCATTACCTGCCAGACTTGCGTCGAGTACTCCGGTGCCGGCAACGTGTGGCCCGAGGGCGCACTCGATGAGATCGTTGCCGCCGAGACGGACCTCGAGGCCCGCTGCGGCAAGAAGCTCGGTGACGATAATGATCCGCTGCTCGTGTCGGTTCGTTCGGGCGCTCCGTTTTCCATGCCCGGTATGATGGACACGGTTCTCAACTTGGGCCTCAACGACGACTCCGTTCAGGGTCTCATCGCCCAGACGCAAAATCCGCGTTTTGCCTGGGATAGCTACCGCCGCTTTATCCAGATGTTTTCCAACGTCGTCATGGGCGTTGACGCCGACCTGTTCGAGAACGCCCTGACCCAGGCCCGCCTGGTCGCCGGCGTTCGCGTCGATTCCGAGCTTTCGGCTGAGGACCTGCAGGAACTCGTCGAGACCTTTAAGGGCATCTTCTCCGAGAACGTCGATGCCTCCCTGTATCCCGAGCTCGAGGTCGCCGATGGCAAGCCCGTTTTCCCGCACGACCCGGAGCTTCAGCTACGCCTTGCCATCCAGGTCGTCTTTGGCAGCTGGATGAACGAGCGTGCCTGCATCTACCGCAAGCAGCATGGCATTTCCGACGACCTCGGCACCGCCGTCAACGTGCAGGCCATGGCCTTTGGCAACAAGGGCGAGACCTCTGCGACGGGCGTCGCCTTTACACGCAACCCGGCCGACGGCACCAAGGAGTTCTACGGTGACTTTTTGGTTAATGCCCAAGGCGAGGACGTCGTCGCCGGTATCCGCAACACCGAGCCCATCGCCGACCTCAAGACCACCCCGGGCCTTGAGTCCGCGGGCGAGGAGCTTGAGCGCGTCTTCCTGACGCTCGAGGACCATTACCGTGATATGTGCGACATCGAGTTCACCATCGAGCAAGGTAAGCTCTGGATGCTCCAGACTCGCGTGGGAAAGCGCACCGCCACTGCCGCCCTGCGTATCGCCATCGAGATGGTCGAGGAGGGCCTGATCACCCGCGAAGAGGCCGTGAGTCGCATCGATCCCTCACAACTCGACCAGCTCCTTCACCCGCAGTTCGACGCCTCCAAGAAGTACGAGGCTCTCGCCAGCGGTCTTAATGCCAGCCCCGGTGCCGCCGTGGGCGAGGTCGTGTTCTCGAGTGACAACGCCGTCGCGCGCGCCAACGAGGGTCACAAGGTCATTCTGGTTCGTTGGGAGACCAACCCCGACGACCTGAAGGGCATGGTCGCCGCCGAGGGCATCCTGACCAGCCACGGTGGCAAGACGAGCCATGCCGCCGTTATCGCTCGCGGCATGGGTACGCCCTGCGTCTGCGGCGTTGAGCGTTTCCATATCGACGCTGCTGAGAAGGTCGTGCGCATCGAGGGCAGCGACCGCGTGCTGCGCGAGGGCGATGTCATCTCCATCGACGGCACCCAGGGTGTCGTCGTCGACGGTGCCGTCGATCTGGTTTCGGCCGAGCTCACCGGCGATCTGGACACCATCCTGTCCTGGGCCGACGAGATTCGCTTGGACGAGACCTGTGGCCACGCCAACCATGTGCGCGTCAACGCCGACAACCCCGAGGATGCCGCGCTCGCCCTCGAGTTTGGCGCCGAGGCCATTGGCCTGTGTCGCACCGAGCACATGTTCCTGGGTGACCGCAAGAACATCATCCAGAGCTTTACCCTGTCAGACGATGAGGCCGTGAAGCAGCAGGCCCTGGCCGACCTGCTCAAGGTCCAGACCGAGGACTTTCTGGCGATGTTCAAGACCATGTCCGGTCGTGATGTGGTTGTCCGCCTGCTCGATCCGCCGCTTCATGAGTTCCTGGATAATCCTCGCGAGCTCGAGGTCGCCATCACCAAGAAGGAAGCCGCTGGCGCCAGCGAGGAAGAGCTTGCCACTCTGCGCGCCCGCCTGCGTCGTATCGACGGCATGGTCGAGTCTAACCCGATGCTCGGCCTACGCGGCGTACGTCTGTCCGTCGTCTTTAGCGATCTGCCGCTCATGCAGGTCCGTGCCGTCGCAACGGCTGCCGCCCGCCTCATTAAGGAAGGCGTCGATCCGCGCCCCGAGATCATGGTTCCGCTCGTTTCCATCACGGCCGAGCATGTCCAGACCCGCGAGGTTATCGAGCGCGTGATCGCCGAGGTTTCCGCTGAGGAGGGCGTCGAGCTCAATATTCCCGTGGGCACGATGCTCGAGCTGCCGCGTGCCTGCATGGTCGCTGACGAGATCGCCCATCATGCCGACTTCTTCTGCTTTGGCACCAACGACCTCACCCAGACCACCTTCGGCTTCTCCCGCGACGATGCCGAGGCCAAGTTCATCCCGCTGTACATGCACAAGAAGATCTTAAAGGACAACCCCTTCGAGACCATCGATACGGCAGTACTCGAGCTGGTGCGCATGGCTGTCGAGAAGGGCCGCGCCACCAACCCCGACATGCACTTTGGCGTGTGCGGTGAGCACGGCGGCGACCCCAAGTCCATCAAGGGCCTGTTTAACGTGGCCGATGTTGATTACGTGTCCTGCTCGCCCTACCGCGTGCCCCTCGCACGCCTGGCTGCCGCCCAGGCCAAGCTCGAGGCGAAGCGGTCCGCCTAACGTTTTGGGCTTAGGCGCCTAGCGTAGCCCCTTCATGCCGCCCGCCTCATTCGTGAGGCGGGCGGTTATCATGTGCGGGTTTTGTCTTTTTGTCTGCGTAAAAAATTGTTCTTGCAGCAGAAACCCGCGCGTGTATACTCGAATACGTTTGTTCAACTACGTGCCGGCCAAGGTGGTACGGCACCTCTAGAAGAGTAAGGAATTGCACATGGATTACATCCGCGCAATCGAGCGTCAGCAGATCCGCGAGGACATCCCGCAGGTCCGCGTTGCCGACAACGTCAAGGTTCACTACCGCATTAAGGAAGGCGACCGCGAGCGCATCCAGGTTTTCCAGGGTGACGTCATCCGCATGGCCGGCGCCGGTGCCCGTGAGACCTTCACCGTCCGCAAGATTTCCTTCGGTGTCGGTGTTGAGCGTACCTTCCCGCTTCACAGCCCCAAGATCGCCAAGCTCGAGGTCGTCCGTCATGGTCGCGTCCGTCGCGCCAAGCTGTACTACCTCCGCGACAAGGTGGGTAAGGCTGCTCGCATCCCCGAGAAGCGCTAAGAAGATCGCAGCGTCTGTCCACTCGTTTGGACAAAAGGGTCACCTTCGGGTGGCCCTTCTTTTTATTTGATTTGCATACAAGGAGGGCCTGGTATGGCCAATATGACGAGCTCGGTTTCGGCATCGCAGGTTGCCGGCGAGCTGGCGAGCGCCACGTTCGAGGAGATTCCCGCCCTCGTGGAGCATTATCGCGAGGATCCGCGCCAGCAGGTGATCAAGGCTTGCGAACGTGCCCTTAAGCGCCATGCCAAGGAACTCTCCGAACGCGAGCGCGTCAACGGCATGTACGAGCTTATGCATGAGCTCGGCGGTGATGGCGTGGTCGTGGGCGTCGACGAGGTGGGCCGTGGCTCGGTAGCGGGTCCCTTGACCGTGTGTGCCGTGTGTCTTCCGATGGAGCCGCGCATCTGGGGCATCAATGATTCCAAAAAGCTCACGCCGGCGCGCCGCGAGCTGCTCTCGGTGAAGATTGCCGAGGTGGCGACTGCTATCGGCTTTTGCCATATCGCTCCTGCGGATATCGATGAGATGGGCATGGCCCGCGCCATTCGAGCCGCTGTCGCGGGTGCGGTGTCCGATACGGGGCTTGAGCCCGATTGCGTGCTTATGGACGGCAACCCCTTGGGCGCCGTTCCCAACGAGCGTGACGTGGTGAAGGGCGATGCCAAAATCGCCTGCATCGCCGCGGCGTCCATCATGGCCAAGGTCACGCGTGACGAGATGATGGTCGAGTACGATACCGAGTTTCCCGAGTACCATCTGGCCG
>CABSMS010000113.1 GCA_902478885.1 uncultured Collinsella sp.
GGTATAGATATGCACATCAGGATCCTTCTCAGTCAGCGACTTGAGGCCCTCGGGGGCCGCGACGATGCACAGCATGCGGATGTCCTTGACACCGCGCTCGCGCAGGTAGCTAATGGCCATCTCGGCCGAACCGCCCGTGGCGAGCATGGGGTCGACGACCAGGCAGATGCGCTGGTCGATATCCTTGGGCATCTTGCAGTAATACTCGTGCGGCTCGTGGGTGACCTCGTCGCGCTCCATGCCGATGTGGCCCACGCGAGCGGAGGGCACCAGGTCGAGGATGCCGTCGACCATGCCAAGGCCCGCACGCAGGATGGGCACGATGGCGAGTTTCTTGCCGGCAAGCTGTTTGAACGTGGCGGTAGTGATGGGGGTCTCGACCTCGACGTCTTCCATGGGCAGGTCGCGCATGGCCTCGTAGCCGTCAAAAAGCGCGAGTTCGCGCACGAGCTGGCGGAACTGGTTGGTGCCGGTGTTTTTGTCGCGCAGGATCGACAGCTTGTGCTGGACGAGCGGGTGGTCGACAAGCGTCACACGGGACGCATCGTAGGTGACGGTCATGGATTGATTGCCCCTTTCGTTGCGGCCGCAAAACGGCCTTGCTGACAAGGCGTGCAGCAATGTTGCCGCCGCACGCCATGCATTAGTTTAGCGGTTTGTTGTATCGAGCAGCCCATCGCAGCCCTACTGTGCGGTGCTGAGCGAGCGCCTGACTGCATCACGCCAGCCCGCAAGGTTTTGCTCGCGGCGCTCGGCGGACATGTGGGGAAGGAAGGTCCTAACGATCTGGGCATTTTGCTCCAGCTCCTCCAGGTCTTCCCAATAGCCGACGGCAAGACCCGCCAAGTACGCGGCACCGATTGCCGTGGTCTCCACCGTCTCGCATTGCAACACGGGGATATCCAGCAGGTCGGCCTGGAATTGCATGATGAACTCGTTGCGCGAGGCACCGCCATCGACAGACAGGCGCTCGATCGAAAGCCCCACGTCCTGCTCCATGGCGCGCAGCACGTCGTAGCTCTGATATGCCATGGATTCGCAGGCGGCACGTACGATGGTCGCACGGCTCGAGGCGCCGGTCAGACCGCACACGATACCGCGGGCATGCGGGTCCCACCAGGGAGCGCCCAAACCCGCAAAGGCGGGAACGAAGTAGCAGCCCTCGTTGTCGCTAATCGAAGCGGCGAGTTGTGCCGACTCGCTCACGCTCGAGATGATGCCCATGTTGTTGCGAAGCCAGTTCATCGTTGAGCCGGCGGCAAAAATAGAGCCCTCGAGCGCATAGCTGACTTTGCCGTCCGCAGCGATACCGATGGTGGAGACCAGGCCATTCTTGGATTCGACGATCTCGTCGCCGGTGTTCATGAGCATAAAGCAGCCCGTGCCATAGGTGTTTTTGGTCTGGCCGGGATAGAAGCAGCAGTGACCGAACAGCGATGCCTGCTGGTCGCCCGCCACACCCATGATGGGCGGCATGTTGGTCATGATGTCGCTCGCGACGCGGCCGTAGTCGCCCGAGCTCCAGCGAACCTCGGGCATCATGGAACGTGGAACGTCAAAGAGCGCCAGCAGGTCGTCGTCCCAATCGAGCGTATGGATATTAAAGAGTGCCGTGCGGCTGGCATTGGTGTAGTCGGTGGCAAAGACCTGGCCGCCGGTGAGGTTGTAGATGAGCCAGGTGTCGATGGTGCCAAACATGAGGTCGCCCGCCGCCGCGCTCTCGCGTGCGCCGTCGACGTTGTCGAGAATCCACTGCACCTTAGAGGCCGAGAAATACGGGTCAAGCGTAAGTCCCGTGCGGGAGCGCACCAGCTCCTCGCAACCCTGTTCAACCAACGCGTCGATCGCCGGCGCGGTACGACGGCACTGCCATACGATGGCGTTATAGATGGGCTGGCCGCTCACGCGGTCCCAGACCACCGTGGTCTCGCGCTGGTTGGAGATGCCGATGGCGGCGATGCGATCGGAATGGATGCCGCTCTTAAACTGAACCTCCATCATCACGCCGATCTGGCTGGCAAGCACCTCCGTGGGATCCTGCTCCACCCAGCCGGGGCGCGGGAAGCTGGTTTTGACGCTACGACGCGCCTGGGCAACGATGCAGCCGTATTCGTCGACAATGGCCGCGAGTACCGAGGTAGTGCCGCAGTCGAGCGCCATGATGTAGGAACCGCCAAAGTTAAACGAGGCATCTTCCATGCCCAGGCTGCCCAGATTCAACGACATCGCTTACACCCTTCTATTGCATCGGGTCGGACAGGACCCGCTCGATCTCTGAGGCGGGAAGTGCGCCTTGGCGCAGGATCTGGAGCCCGCCGTGCTGGAACGACACGATGGTCGAGGCGTCGCGACACGGGGTCTCACCGGCGTCGACGGCAACATCGACCCCCTCCAGGATGCGACCCTCGACGGCGGCAAAGCTTGCCGGCGAAGGCGCACCGTGCGTGTTGGCGCTCGTGCAGGCAAGGGGACTGCCGCAGGCGCGGATGAGCGCTTGGACCACGGGAGAGGCCGAAGCGCGCAGGGCCACGGTGTCGTCGGCAGCGCGCATAAAGGTCGGCACGCAGGGGGCTGCCTTGACCACGATAGTCAGGGCTCCCGGCCAGCATCGTCGCGCGAGTACGCGGGCATCTTCCGGGATATCCACGCCATAGCGGTCGAGTGCTTCGACGCCATCGACCAGCCAAGCGACGGTTTGCGTGAGCTCACGTTGCTTGAGAGTGAAGATACGGCGATAGCCGGTGCCGAGCGCAGGAACTGCGGCGCCATTGACGGCAGCCTGCGGATCGCGCGGCCACGATGGGAATTCGCTTGTATCTTGGGGCACGGCGTCCGAGAAGGCGTTGACTGCCACGGCGACACCGTAGACGGTCTCGGTCGGAATCAAGGCCAGGCCGCCGCGGCCGAGCACCTCGGCCGTGCGCTCGACGGCAAGCCGATGCGGCTCGCGCGTTCCCTCGTATACCCGATAGACCGTCTGCATGTGTATGCCAGCCCCTTACGCTCCGGTGCAAGTTTGTTTACTGTGGGGCATTCTCGCACGAAACATTCAACCTATTTGCCCAGAGCGCATGTTGGTTTGGTGAGCGGCTCTAGTAGTCGGTGAAAGTGAGGGGGTTAATTGAAGATTTTTAGCGCGCAAGCGTAACGGTACGATCGGGAAACTCGATGCTTGCAACCAGTTTTCCGCCGAGGCTCTCTGCGTACCTGCTCAGCGTGTCGAGCCTCATCGAACCCAACTCCCCACGCTCGAGCTCGGATACACGTTTTTGAGAAACGCCCATCAACTGGGCGACCGACGCCTGTGTTAGATCTTTTAACCTGCGAATCTGAGCAAGCTTATAGGCTTCGATACGATCGCGAGTCCTCTCCTGCTCGGCGGTAATGGAGTCGCGTGTTATCCCGCGAGATTCCATATACTCATGCAGTTCCATCTCGATCGAGCCTCCTTACGTGGCGACGGTATATTTGCTCGGCCCTTGGAATGTTGATCGCATACCAACCGTTCCATTTTGCCCTTGACGATCCCGCTCGCGACTTATCACCCGCCAATAGCAATACCGCCTGGCGCTTGGGGTCAAAGGCGAAGAGGATGCGAATCACCTGCCCACCACACGACGTCACTCTCAGCTCCTTTAAATGATGAAGCTTCGAGCCCTTTACGCGGTCAACCAGCGGACGACCAAGGCTGGGACCTTCCTTCTCGAGCACCAAAAGGTCTGCATAAATCTGCTTCAGCGTAGCTTCATCCTGCTCATCAAGCCAAGGTTCAATGTAATCAAGCACGATACGGTACCGATGCAGCTGATTTGACATACCTTTCTCCTTCTATAGTAGAAGTTTTACGGTATATTGCAAGGACAAACTTGCGCAAATGTCTATTTATTCAGCTTAAATACGCTGTTTGGGCTCGGTGACGATGGCTCGAACGATGCGGGGACGATCGGTGAGGTCGTGGACGATACGCACGTCCGAAAGGCCTGCTTGACGACAGAGCTCGGCCGCGGCGTCGAGCGCGCCCTCGTAGAGCTCGCAGGCAAACAGGCCGCCGGCACGCAGCATGTAGGGCGCCGCGTTGAGCAGGCGGCGGAAGATATCGAGACCGTCGGCACCGCCCTCGAGCGCCAGATCGGGCTCAAAGTCCTTGACCTCATGCGGCAGCGAGCGCATGACATCGGTGGGGATGTAGGGCGGGTTGGAGACGAGTACGTCAAAGGTGCCCCACTCTTCGCGGGGAATGGAGCTCACCAGGTTTGTGAGGCTGAAGGCGACCTCGTCGGACGTGAGGCCAAGCGCATCGCGGTTTTTGGTAGCAAGGTCGATGGCGCGCGGCTCGATATCGGTAGCAGTGCAGGTAACGTGCCCGCGGCGCTCCCAGGCAAGGGAGAGCGAAATGCAGCCCGTGCCGCAGCCGACCTCGAGAACGCGGGCAGTGCGGGGCTCGGCTGGGGCAGATACGTTGGCCTCGGCGGCATCTTGCGCGGGAGTCGCCTGTTGGTCGTTGTCCTCAATGGCGATGCCGTATTCGTCGAGCTCGGGCTCGGGGGTTTCCATGGCCTCTGCTTCTGCCGCTTCGGCTTCTGCTGCCTGCGCGGCGGCTTCCTCGGCCTCGCGGTCGGCCAGTTCCTCGGCATAGGCGCGGCTACCGAGCACGTCGCTACCCAGCGCAGCCTCATCGGCGGCCGTCAGGTTGGCGGCACGGCGCTCGGCGGCCGCGCGTTCGTCAGCCAGCGCCGCCTCGGCTTTGCGGGCCTGCTCGACCTCATCGTTCCAAGGCAGCTCCACGCGCTGGCGGGCAGCGGCCTCGGGGCTCAGTACCTCGGCATCCAGATAGTTCAGGACTTCCTCGACGAGCATCTCGGTCTCGGGGCGCGGGATGAGCACGCCGGGGGCGCACGCGACGTCAATCATGCGAAACTGCGTGCTACCGGTGATGTACTGCAGCGGCTCGCCCTTCGCGCGACGGACGACCGCCGCGTGCATGGTCTCGAGCTGCGCCGCGTCGAGCGTCTCGTCCATGCGCATATACAAGTCGATACGCGCCAGGCCCGTTGCCGCGCACAGCAGCCACTCGGCAGAAAGACGGGGGTGTTCCTCGCCGCGCTCGGCCAGGTACTCCTTGGTCCACTCGAGGCAACGCTTGATGGTCCAGATCTCGTTTGCCATGGGGTCCTCCCCTCTTAAGCGCCGGGCGGCGCACGAATGTCGGAGCAGATTGTACGCGAGGGCGGCACGCGGCAAGGGACGATTGGAAGCGATTATCGAGAATCAGCCCAGAATTTTGCTTGGAGCCTGCCTAGAGTGTTCATTCATCGACGTCTAAATCTGCATCCGTCAAGCTTTTGGCAAGGTTGCCCTTAACC
>CABSMS010000114.1 GCA_902478885.1 uncultured Collinsella sp.
TCGTGGGCTCGGAGATGTGTATAAGAGACAGGCTTATACTCCTCGACGCCCGAGCGATGTTTGTAGTCGATCACCACGGCACGGTTCTCGGCATCCACGTCCACGCGGTCGATGCGCCCACCGAGCGGCCAACCGGCATACTCGACCTTAAGCTCATTAAAGGCGAACTCAAGGTAGCGTGGCGCAAAGGGGGCAAGTGCCTCGGACTCGTAGGCGAGCACGCCTTCCAGCTGCGGCAGAATCTCGGCCACCTGACGTTCCTCCACCGGGGAAAGCGGCACGAGCGGACCCTCGGTACCGCGCTTGCCGGCATGCTCGGCCAGGGTCTCGTCAAAGACCTTGCTCAGCAGCTCCTGCGCCCGAGGCAGATTCATGGGCGTCACGCGCTCCATGCCCTCTTGGGGCAGACGGGCATGCAGATGCTCCAGCACGTCGTGGACAAAGTTGCCCTTCTCCATGTTCCCAAAGCCCGCGTCGATGGACTGAGGCTTCACGCGATACGAGACGAACCAGCACAGCGGGCAGGTAGAATAGGCCTCGATCTGCGAGGCGGACGTCAGACGCGGCACGAGCGGCGCGTCCTCACCCTCGCCATCGCGACGGCGCAGGACCAAATACGGCACGGCCTCGGCACTCAGATGCTGAGGGGCTTCACAGGTCACGCGCTCGCGTTTGAGACCTTCGCCTGCCGCGGGATCGAAGTCCCTTACGATATCGCCCTCACCCACGCACTTCGCCTTGTCGGCGCCAGCGACCTTAGCGTTGCCAGTGGCCTTAGCGTCGTCAGCGGCCTTGTCGGTGTCAGCGTCCTTAGCGTCGTCAGCTGCCTTAGCAGCGTCAGCGACCTTGGTGTGCGCACGCAACTCGGTCCACACGGCCGCCGGATAGCACTCGCGCGCCTGACGATCGTGGGTCACACGGGCGAGCGTAACCGGACCACGCGACGCTTGCATCGCACGGCCAAAGCGCACGCGCAGCAGGGCCGCGGGCTCAAGCGTCACGCCCTCGCGACCAAGGCTCGCCGTCAGCGTAGCCAGCGGTCCCTCCTCGTGCGAGAGCGGATAGCTGTCCAGATCGACATCGGCAAACAGCACGGCATCGTAGCTGCCGGGGCGCAGGGCCGCCGCGTCGGCAAGCGAAGTAAAACGAACCTGAGCATGTGGCGCGCGGTCAACCTCGTGGGTCTCGTAATCGTAGGCGGTGCTACGCTTGTCCACCCTGGTGCGAACGCAGTCGAGCACGGGCACAGTCGCGACCTGCGACACGTCGAGCGCGCGGGCGCCATTCATAAGGATGTCGATGACGCGGCGCAGCAGGGCCGCCTCCGCCTGGCGACGAGCCTGGCCATCCAAGCTGCCCAGCGAGCGATCGGGCAACGCCTCGGCAACGGCAAGCATGGCCTTAAGCGCCGTCACGGGCTTGTCACGCCACAGCGCCTGGAACACGTCCGAGACCACACACGGTACGTTCTTAAACCAGTTATCGTCGCTCGCCGCCTTGCGCGCGCCCCTCACCTGGCCCTGAACGCTCTGCAGCAGGCTCTTAACGCCCTCGGTAGTCTTGCTGCGCGAAAGACGCATATTCTTATCGAAGGTACGGGCATTGACGGCATCAGCGCCCGAAAGCGGACTGTAAATCCAGTCGGTAAGCTCCGGCGCGGGCCACCACTCGGTCTTTGACACCGTGCCCTCATCGGCGGCCTTCATGCGCTCGATCAGGCCGGCGAGCGCCCCAAACTGCCTGCCCGCAATGGATTGGGAAAACGCCGTGAACTCAACTGTCTCGGCAGCGATATGACGAGCCGCCAGACGAGAGGCGAGCTCACCGAACAGCTGGGATGCCCGGGCAGAAACAACGAGCACGCGCACGGGGTCGGCGGGCGTTGCCGTAGTTTTATCGGCCTTGGACTCCTTGTGCGCTTTCACCAACTTATCGATGGCGTCCGCATAGACATGAGCACGGGCATGGGGGCCGGCAACCTCAATAAAGGCAGGCTGAGCGGCGGTCCCGCAAGCGACATCAGACGCGACGGCATCCTCCCCCAGCGGCGCGATCTCAAACAGCACACCGCGGGCATCAAATGCCGCGGCAAGCTCCTCACGCATCGCCGCCTGCTCGCGGGCAAGCAGCACGACGACCTCTCCCCCATTGTTCGCCACGGCAGACAGCAGCTCGAGCAGACCGTGCGTAAACGACGTGATACCGCGCACGCATACGGCGCGAGTGCACGCCGGCAGGCTATCGGCCAGGACACTGGTCATAATGTCAGCTGCCTCGCAGGGCTCAACCATATCTCGACGGTCCAAACCGCCCGCGTAGGCGCGCAAAAGCTCGAACACACGAGCCTCGGCATCGCTTTTTGGCTCAGGCCGGCAGTTGTCGCCACGGCATCGTTCGGCACCCGTCCCCGCAACGCCCGGCAACACGTCGCGGGCCATGCGCGCGAGCATGCGCACTGTGCCCTGGCTGCACGAAAGCGGCTGCAGGTCGGCATCGTCGAGACGCGTGACCATGTCCGAAAACAGCATCTGGCGCTGCAGGTTGTCGACGAAACCGCGCCCGTCGCCCATAAGCTCCCAAAGCGAGCGAAGCCACGATGTAGGCGTCTTGTAGTCAATGCCCAGCGAAATCCCGGCTTCCGCCGCATCATGACGGCACAGGTCGAGCTCGGCAAACGTTGGTGCCAGCAACACGGCACGCCCGTGGCGGGCAATAAGGTCGGCAAGCAGTGCCGACTCGGCATCGCTCAAATCCGTGCCGGCATTGGTGGTATAGATTCGAACAGGCATGGTCCTCCGCTCAAACTGTTCGCAATAATCAATGCATCCATCCTACCCGCCCAAGCGGACAGATTTGCCCCACGCCAACAGATTTGATCCCATGGGGACGGAGGAAAACGAATCACCGAGGGGGTCAGTCTAACCCGGTGATCCGTTTTCCTCCGTCCCCAAGGGATCAAAAAACCGCCCCCCGGAGGGACGGTTCTTCGTAATTCAATATTGTCGCTGGCCTACTCGCCATCCTCCAGCTTGATGAGGATCTTGCGGTAGCCACCATACTCGCCGTTGAGCGCCTTGGACACGCGGCTCACCGTGGTGGACGAAGCGCCGGTACGGGCCTGAACCTCAACATAAGGCTCGCCCTCGTCCAAATAGCGCGCAACCTGCAAACGCTGAGAAAGGTCGCAAATCTCGCGCGGCGTGCAGATATCGGTCAAAAACGCTTGGATATCTTTCTCGTCATCCAAAAGACTAAATGCGTGGACCAGCTGCTTGACATCAGGCTTGTCAAACATGTTCTCGATATTCATCGATCACCGCCAAACCCGCCAAAAGGCATCGAAGTTGATACTGACATCGGGCATCGTTCGCCCGTTCTATGCAATAGGGCAACGCCTGTGGCTTTTGCCCGTAGCAGTGTAGCACACCACCAAACTAAAGCGACAAGACTCTCTGCCAGCGGCGCGTTTTTCAGGACGAACGCCGTTTAGAAACCGAATGCGCACGTAAGCTCCACGAATATTTGAGACAATGGGCGCCCAAACACCGCGGCGCGCCCGCGCAACCATCCAGGTCGCCGCCGCAAGCCGCTTCACGCGACGCCAGCAACCCCGGCGCAAGAAAGGATTCACGCCATGCGCTTTATGCTTAACTGGCTCTTTACCTCGATCGCCATCGCGATCGCCACGTTCCTCGTTCCCGGCATCCAGCCCTTCGGTTTTGCCGAGGCCTGGGTCTGTTTCGCCTTTGTGGGACTGTTCCTCAACATCGTCGACTCGCTCGTCAAGCCGTTCCTCACGGTTATCTCACTGCCGCTCACTATTATTACGCTTGGTATTTTTCAGCTCGTAGTCAACAGCTTTATGCTCGAGCTGGCCAGCTACCTGTCGGTCAATCTGCTGGGCGCGGGTATCTCCATCGCCAGCTTTGGATCGGCCTTTATGGGCAGCATCCTGGTGTCCATCATGCGCAGCATCCTCGATGGCGTCGCCGAGGGCTAGAACTGTTCAATACGAACCGTCATATCGACCCAAAACAAAGGCCGCCCATCGCAAAAATGGGCGGCCTTCTTCTTTGCCAAGTCTCAAAGGACGAGAGAATCTACCATTTCTGCCCCGTCCCCACATGACAGGTGGGATTAGATGACGTAGTCGTAGCCATGGTTGGGAGCGACAAGTTGATCGAGCGTCACACCGTCGAGGTAATCGTTGATGAGCTTGTCCAGGTTCTTCCACACGTCGAGCGTGGGGCACTCATCAGATCGCGAGCAACCCTTGCAGTCGCCATCCAGGCAGGCGACCGGTGCCAGACTGCCCTCGGTCAGGCGCAAGATCTCGCCCACCGTGTACTGCTCGGGCGGGCGCGTGAGCACATAGCCGCCGCCCTTGCCACGCATGCCCGAAAGCATGTTGGCGCGCACGAGCGTAGCCAAGATGTTCTCGAGATATTTCTCGGAAATCCCCTGTCGCGCCGCGATCTCTTTGAGCGGGATGCGGCCGGCCGCCTGGTGCTCGGCCAGGTCAACCATGACGCGCAGGGCGTACCTACCCTTAGTAGAAACCAACATATATAGTGCTGCCTTTCGGTCTTTTAGTCCGTTGAAATTCTAGCCGAAAAATTCGGTTTGAAAATACCCGTTCCGGTCAAGATGGTTAATCAGCTTGTAATAATCTTCCATTTCCTATTGCATTACTAGGCTTTAGTGTCTACTATGCTTGCCAACAGCTAAACGAACAACCTATAAGGTTTATGGGTTTAGCTGTTAGACACGCCGTAAAACCACACGGCAACCAGCAACTTGAACACTTTGGAGGTTCACCATGAGCAAGGTTTACACGTCCATCGATCAGCTTATCGGCCACACCCCGCTTCTGGAGCTCACCCACTTTGAGGCCGACGAGGACCTCAAGGCTCGCGTGCTCGTCAAACTGGAATACTTCAACCCCGCCGGATCCGTTAAAGACCGCGTCGCCAAGAACATGATTGACGAGGCCGAGAAGGCAGGCAAGCTCGTGCGCGGCGGCGACTACACCATCATCGAGCCCACGAGCGGCAACACCGGCGTCGGCATCGCCTCGGTGGCGGCCGCCCGCGGCTACAAGGTGATCATCACCATGCCCGAGACCATGTCCGTCGAGCGCCGCAAGCTGATGCAGTCATACGGTGCGCAGCTTGTGCTCACCGACGGCTCCAAGGGTATGAAGGGCGCTATCGCCAAGGCCGAGGAGTTGCAGAAGGAGACTCCCAACAGCATCATCGCCGGCCAGTTTGTGAACCCTGCCAACCCCGCCATTCACAAGGCCACGACCCTGTCTCTTATACACATCTGACGCTGCCGACGAATAGCCT
>CABSMS010000115.1 GCA_902478885.1 uncultured Collinsella sp.
ACACAAGGCTATTCGTCGGCAGCGTCAGATGTGTATAAGAGACAGGTCTAGGCTTATGCTCGCGCGGCGCTGGCGCAACGAAAGCAGTAGGTGAACATCGGGGTCGGCGGCATCGACGTCGGCGCGACGGCCCGTGGTCTCGGCCAGGCGGTCGCACAATGCGTCCTTGGCGCGCAGGGCCGAGAAGCGCGTGTTGCGCAGCTGCTCGGTCACGCCGCGGGCGGTAATGGCGATGGTGGCGCCGGGGCGGACGATGCTCTCCCAGGCGATGTCGTAAACGCTATCGTACAGTTCATCGGCATCCTGCGCCTCAAAGCGCCCGAGTACCACGAACACGCGGCTCGCCAGGCGCGACCACAGACAGGCGCGGTAGCCTTCTTCGAGCTCGCCCTCAAACGTGGCGCGGCCCTTCAGCCGGCGAACATGCGAAAGCCCGAGGCGTTTAAGCTCATCGGCGAGTGCGGACTCAAAGCCCTCGGGGCAGCTTGCGTAAAATTCCATGGGTGACCTCTCTGGTTGCGTCGCTCCATTATATGATGGATGCTTCGTTTGCCCTTATCCTCGAAAGGAACCCATATGATTGATGCGTGCCCCGAATCCGCCGTGCTCTTTTTTGACGTGGACGGCACGCTGACGTCGTTCGATCCCGACGATATGACCGATAAGGACTTCAATGCAGTCCATCCGTCGAAGGCCGTTGTCGATGCATTTGGTCGCCTGCGCGATGCGGGTCACCAGGCATTTATCTGCACGGGTCGCCCCCTGTGGCTGATTGCCGATGGCCTGCGTGCGCTGAACCCGGCGGGTATCGTTGCCATGGCGGGCGCCACGCTCGAAGTCGAGGGCCGCGTGGTGCATGAGGACTGCTTTGACGAGGACGTTGTCGAGGAGCTTGCACGCCGTATGGCCGCGGCAGGGATTGAGGCCTTTTTCGAGACCAACGTGGCTACTTTTGCCCTGGAACCCGCGGGTGTTGAGCAGTCGTCTCTGATCGGCACTTCTGTGGTGCACAGCGCCGAGGAAATGCGCGTCGACGGCAGTCTGCGCGTGGGCAAGGTATGCCTCAATGTGCCCAGTTTGGCTCGCGTAGCCAACGATGACGGCTTTATCGAGCGCTATTTTGAGGCCTGCAACACCGGTGGCCAGAATCGCGAGCTGAGCCCCAAGGGCATCAACAAAGGCGTGGGCGTGGCGCGAGCGCTGACGTATCTGGGCCGCGAGGGAAATGCGCGCACCTTTGGCTTTGGCGATTCGGGTAACGACCTGGGCATGCTCGCTGCCGTCGAGACGGCCGTGGCCATGGGCAACGCCATGTCCGAGGTCAAAGCGGTCGCCGACTACGTGACTGACGATGTCGCACACGACGGCACCGTCACAGCGATGCAGCATTTCGGCCTCATCTAATGAATCCCGCGTTCTGACGTTTGCTCAAACTGCGACTCTTTGCCTTTGCATGCTCAATCGATTTATCAATCCAAACACTGAGGTGTTTATACCGTTCGCCGAGAAGATAAAAACCCGCAGCTCACGCCTTGATAAACGTAGGTAAAGTGTTTAGCAGTGCAACGCCCATGTGCAAGCGAAAGGAATCAGGCAGATGGCAATCAAGGTGTTCGCTGACGGTGCAAACCTCGAGGGCATGCTCGACATGTACGAGAACGGCAACGTTCAGGGTTTCACGACCAACCCGTCCCTTATGAAGAAGGGCGGCGTGACGGATTACCGCGCGTTTGCCAAGGAGGTCCTGGCCCACATCACCGACGTTTCCGTCTCGTTTGAGGTCTTTGCCGACGACGTCGAGACCATGGAGGCTGAGGCTCGCGAGATCGCTACCTGGGCCGAGAACGTCTACGTCAAGATCCCGTGCGTGACCACCAAGGGCGAGTCCACCGCCGAGCTGGTCCACAAGCTTTCGGCCGACGGCATCAAGGTCAACGTCACCACTATCTTTACGCCTAAGCAGGTCGATGAGATGGTCGAGGCCGTTGACGCCGAGACGCCGTCCATCATTTCGCTCTTTGCCGGCCGCATCGCCGATACCGGCGTCGACCCCATTCCGTTTATGACGGAGTCGGTCAAGAAGGCCGCCGCCAAGCCCAACTGCGAGGTCCTGTGGGCGTCCACGCGCGAGCTCATCAACATTTACCAGGCGGAAGGATGCGGTTGCCAGATCATCACGGTGCCCAACAACATCCTGGTCAAGCGTAAGAACATCGGCCGCGATCCGTACGAGGTCTCGCTCGACACCGTCCGCGGCTTTGCCAAGGATATCGCCTCGCTCGGTTTCCATATCCTGCCGTAACGCGAGCACTGGCTGCGCCGCGGGTTGTTCGTCCCGGCCTTTCCTTTCCCTATCGCTCACGCGCTTCGCGAGGGTCGCGCTAGGCAAAGGAAAGGCCGGGGCTGCCGACACGAGCTTGCCGGTAGGTTGGTGATCGGCCTCCAATCCTGCCGTGGGCAAAGGTACCCCCGCCTGCGACGTGCAAAATTGAGAGTATTCAGCAAGGTAAAGATTTTTACCAGCTGGTTGAAGCACGGAACAGCCCCCGTTTTGGCTCTGACGACGCTAAAACGGGGGCTGTTTTTTGCTTTTTCGTCTCTGAGGGGCATCCGGAACGGTGGAATTTGCAGAATACTCGCGATTTTGCACGTCGCGTGAGGGGGGACCCTTGCTTTGGCGGTTTACTTCCCCTGCACCATGGTGAGGGAGATCTTTTTGCGGTCGCGATCGACCTTCTCGACCCACACCTTTACCGTGTCGCCGACGCGCACGACATCACTCGGGTGCTTGACGAAGCGGTTGGCCAGTTTGGAGATATGCACGAGGCCGTCCTGATGTACGCCCACGTCGACGAAGGCGCCAAAGTCCACAACGTTGCGCACCGTGCCCTTGAGCTCCATGCCGGGCTCCAGGTCGTCGATGGAAAGCGCTGAGCGGCTAAAGACCACCTCGGGCGCGTCGTTGCGCGGGTCGCGACCGGGCTTCTTGAGCTCGTTGACAATGTCGATGAGCGTGAGGGTACCGCAGCCCAGGTCGCTTGCCAGCGCCGAGATGCTGCCCAGGCGGCGCTCGATGTCGGGCACGCCGCCGCGGCTGAGCTCACTGGCTTTAACGCCTGCGCGCTCCAGGACGGCCGTGGCTACCTCGTAGCTCTCGGGGTGGACGCTTGTCGCGTCGAGCGGGTCCTTGCCACCGCTGATGCGCAGGAAACCCGCGGCGTTGAGATATGCCTTGGGCCCCAACTTGGGGACCTTCTTGAGCTGGCGGCGATCGGTAAAGGCGCCGTTTTCCTCGCGGTAGGCCACGATATTCTTGGCCACGCTCGGCGTGATACCCGACACGTAGCCCAGCAGGCTCGCACTCGCGGTGTTGACGTCGACGCCCACGCGGTTGACGACGTCCTCCACCACGTGGCCCAGGGTGCGTGAAAGCTCGGCCTGGTCAAGGTCGTGCTGGTACTGGCCAACGCCGATGGACTGGGGCGGAATCTTGACGAGCTCTGCCAGCGGGTCTTGCAGGCGACGGCCCAGGCTCATGGCGCCACGCACGGTGACGTCCAGGTCGGGGTATTCCTGGCTGGCGAGCTCGGAGGCGGAGTACACCGACGCGCCGGCCTCGTTGACGATGGTGTATCGCAGCCCAGGCGCCTGCTCGGCGATGAACTCCGAGACGACTTCCTCGGTCTCACGGCTGGCGGTGCCGTTGCCGATGACGATGGTGTTGACGTCGTCCTTCTTGACGAGGCGGGCGAGCTCGCGCTTAGTGCCGGCGACGTCGTGGCGCGGTTTGGTGGGGTAGACCACGCCGTGGTCGAGCAGCTTGCCGGTCTCGTCCATGACGGCGACCTTGCAGCCAGTGCGGTAGCCCGGGTCGAGCGCGAGCACGCGGGCGCCTCGCACGGGGCGTGCCGAGAGTAGACCCTCGAGATTCTTGGCAAAGACGTTGATGGCCTCGGTCTGGGCGCGAACGGTGAGTTTGGCGCGGGCCTCGCGCTCCAGCGAGGGGGCCATGAGACGCTTGTAGCCGTCGGCGATGGCGGCATCGAAGATGGGAGCAAACACGCCCTGACGGCGGGGCCAACGGCTTCCAAGGCGTGCCGTGGCGGCAGCGCCGTCGACGTTTACGCGCACGCGGAGCTTGCCCTCGCGTTCACCGCGGTCGATAGCCAGCACGCGGTGGTTGGGTATACGGCGCAGTGGCTCGTCATAGCTGTAGTACGGCTCGTAGGGAGTCTTCTCGGTGGGATCGGTGGCCTCGACGACGATATCGGCGGTGTTTTGCGTAAAGGCGCGCAGGTCGGCGACGTTCTCGGGGTCCTCGGCTACCGTCTCAGCCACGATGTCGCCGGCACCGGCGAGCGCCTTTTCGGGCGTGTCGAAGCCGGCCTCATCATTGACGTATACCGCGGCGGCGTCGAGCGCGCTGCCCTTGGCCGAGGCTTGCATGATGATCATGTTGGCGAGCGGCTCCAGGCCGGCCTCGCGGGCCTTCTGCGCGCGGGTCATGCGCTTTTTGCGGTAGGGCTTGTAGAGGTCCTCGACACGCTGGAGCTGCGTGGCCTCGCGAATCTGCTGCTCGAGCTCGGGCGTGAGTTTGCCCTGGGCGTCGATGAGCAGGATGACGTCCTCCTTGCGCTGCTCAAGATTGCGCAGGTAAGACAGGCGCTCGTCGAGTGCGCGCAGGGCAACGTCGTCCATGCCGCCCGTTGCTTCCTTGCGGTAGCGCGAGATAAAGGGGATGGTGTTGCCCTCGTCGATGAGCTTGACGGCTGCCTCGATGTTGTCAGCCTTAAGGTTGAGCTCGCGGGCGAGCTGGGCGATAAGATCCATGGGACTCCTTGCGTTTAAGGTGCGTTTGCAGCACAGGGCTACCAAGGATACCACCCGTCCCAAAAGACTGTTTTGGAGCCGTGCCACGAAAACGGCCAATCTACTACGTTTTGCCCGTAGGGGCTGACCATACTTGGGTTTTCCGAAAATCGACAAGCCGTTTACCTGCGGTTTTTATTTCTCGAAATTCGGTATGGTTGAGGGTGGTCGGTTAAACGTAGTAGATAGGCGCATTTCGTGGCAAACGAATCAAGCCGAGGTACAAAATAGCCCCCGCCCTAGAAAAATCGTCGGCAAGGTAGCAAAAAGCCCCGCGGGCAGGAGGCTGCTCACGGGGCAAAGAAGAGGGGCTTGTTGGTGGCGGACCGAGGGGCTCGGCATGGGGTTTCTGCCGCGGTCGCTCTTAAGGCATTACAGCCTGTCTCTTATACACATCTGACGCTGCCGAC
>CABSMS010000116.1 GCA_902478885.1 uncultured Collinsella sp.
CAAGAAGGAGTAACATCGGGACTTGCAGCGACGGACCTCAGGACACTCTTACACCACGTCTGCGCGCGCGACCCAATAACTACCACGTGGCTGGGTTTTGCCGGCCGAATGTGCGATGTCGTGGGAGGGGACATGGTCGAGTTTACAAAGACGATTAAAGATCCGTTGGGATTGCATGCCCGCCCGGTTGCGTTGCTCTATGACATTATCGCCAGGCATCGTAGCGACGTGTCGGTCAGCATCGGTGACCGCCATACCGACGGTCGCGACGTTATGGGCCTCATGGCTCTCTACGGCGAGTGCGGCGAGGACATCATCTTCCGCGTTTCGGGCGTGGATGAGGCCTCGTGCGTCACGTCGATCAGAAACCTCTCGCTCTAAGCATGATAGGGCGCGGTAAAGGATGGTCCTTTGCCGCGCCTTTTTGTTTCGTATAGGAAACTTTTTCGAAATCTGAATGGGGACCCTTTCCAAAAAGTTAACCACGTGCTAGTTTACTATAGCGAACATAGACGTGGTTAACTTTTTACGCGTCGATGTTGAGGACGAACTGACGTTAGGAGCAACTCATGTCTTGCGGACCGCAGATGCCGGCCATGCCGCTTTCGATGGTAAAAGCGGGCGAAACCGTGCGCGTGTCTCGTGTAAAGGGCAATGAGGACATGAAACACCACCTCAAGGACCTCGGCTTTGTCGAGGGCAACGAAATCCACGTGGTGAGCTCGAGTGGTGCCAATATCATCGTCACGGTGCTGGGCGCACGCTTTGGCATCGATTCCAAGGTTGCCATGCACATCATGACCGTCGGTTAGTCAGCAGCATTTCATAAAAACCGAAAGGGGGACAAGAGGATGAAGACGTTGGGTGACGTTAAGGTGGGCGAGAGCTCTACCATCGTCAAGCTTCACGGTGAGGGTGCGCTTCGCCGCCACCTTATGGACTTGGGGCTCATCAAGGGCACTTCGTTCAAGGTCGTGAAGGTTGCACCGCTCGGTGATCCGGTCGAGATCAACGTGCGCGGCTACGAGCTTTCCATCCGCAAGGAGGAGGCGGCCGTCGTCGAGGTCCAGTAAGGGCTCGCGGCGTATATTTCTGCAGATAAAGTTAGGTATTTCTAACTTAATGCAGCATCTTTGAAGCACATTATCCAGCCTGCGCGGAGAAAGCAGCGCAGGCACACAAGGAAGAAGGATTGAATGGCGGATTCTCAGATCCATGTCGCGCTGGCGGGTAACCCCAACTGCGGCAAGACCACGCTTTTCAACCTGATCACCGGCGCCAACGGCTACGTTGGCAACTGGCCCGGCGTCACGGTTGAGAAAAAGGAAGCCAAGCTCCTAAGCGACAAGAACGTTACCATCACGGACCTCCCTGGCATCTACTCGCTTTCCCCCTACAGCCCCGAGGAGCAATGCTCGCGCGATTACCTCATGAGCGGCGAGCCCGATGTCGTCGTCCAGGTTGTCGATGCCACCAATCTGGAGCGCAACCTGTACCTGGCGCTTCAGGTTATCGAGACCGGCCTGCCCGTGGTCGTCGCCCTCAACATGGCCGACTTGGTCGAGAAGAACGGCGACAAGATCGACACGGACAAGCTCTCCAAGAAGCTCGGCTGCCCGGTTATGATGATCTCGGCTCTTAAGAACAAGGGCATCAAGGAGCTGTTCGAGCAGGTCAAAAAGTCCGCTGCTTCCAAGGGGCAGGTGCCGGAGCACAAGTTCGACTCCTCCATCGAGGACGTTCTGACGCACATCGAGAACAACCTTCCGGCGAGCGTTCCCGCTAACAAGCGTCGCTATTACGCCGTCAAGCTGTTTGAGCGTGACGCAGACGCCTGCAAACTCATCAACCTCACCAAGGAGAAGGCTGCTCGCGTGGAGCAACTGGTCGCCCAGTGCGAGCAGGATTGCGATGACGACGCCGAGTCCATCATCACCGGTGAGCGCTACGGCGTGATCGCACACATCATCGACGAGTGCCTCACCAAGGCCCCGGCCAAGATGAGCACCTCCGAGAAGATCGACCGTGTGGTTACCAACCGTATCCTGGGCCTGCCGATCTTTGTGGTCATCATGTTCTGCGTGTACTACATCGCCGTTTCCACCCTGGGCGGAACGGTGACCGACTTCACCAACGATCAGCTCTTTGGCACCGACGGTTGGTATGTGCTCGGTCAGGGCCGCGATGCTTACGATGAGGCTGTCGAGGCCGCGGGTGACGACGCCGACTCGGTCGATCCGGCACAGTACGGCCCCTATGTCCCGGGTATCACCACCATGGTGCACGACGCCCTCGTGGCGGGTGGCACCGAGGACGGTGGCCTGGTCGATTCGCTGGTCTGCGACGGTATCGTTGGCGGCCTGGGCGCCATCTTCGGCTTTGTGCCGCAGATGTTCCTGCTGTTCGTGATGCTGTCCTTCCTGGAGGACTGCGGCTACATGGCCCGCGTCGCCTTTATCATGGACCGCGTGTTCCGCCGCTTTGGCCTGTCCGGTAAGTCGTTCATCCCCATGCTCGTGTCCTCAGGCTGCGGCGTCCCCGGCGTCATGGCTACCAAGACCATCGAGAACGAGAAGGACCGCCGCATGACGGTCATGACCACCACGTTCATCCCCTGCGGCGCCAAGCTGCCGATCATCGCCCTGCTCATGGGCTCCATCATTGGCGATTCTTCCACCACGGCCGCATGGATCAGCCCGCTTTTCTACTTCCTGGGCGTCTTTGCCGTCATCGCCTCGGGCCTCATGCTCAAGAAGACCAAGCTCTTCGCCGGCCGTCCGACCCCGTTTGTCATGGAGCTTCCTGCCTACCACTTCCCGGCGATCCGCTCTTGGGCGCTGCACGTGTGGGAGCGCTGCTGGGCCTTTATCAAGAAGGCCGGCACGGTCATCTTTGCGTCCACTGTCGTGGTTTGGTTCCTGTCCAACTTTGGTAGCTATAACGGTTCCTTTGGCTTCCTGCCTGCGATGGACGGCATCCCCGAGGAGTTTATGGACTACTCCGTGCTTGCCATGCTGGGCAACCTGGTCGCTTGGATCTTCGCCCCGCTCGGCTTTAGCACCTGGCAGGCCACCGCGCTGACTGTCTCTGGCCTCGTCGCCAAGGAGAACGTCGTCGCCACCGCCGGCTCGCTGCTGTCCGTCGCCGACGCGGGCGAGACCGACCCGAGCCTGTGGACCGCGTTTGCCGGCATGTTCCCCACCATGGGCGCTTGCGTTGCCTTCGGCGCCTTCAACCTGCTGTGCGCTCCGTGCTTTGCCGCCATTGGCACCATCCGCAACCAGATGGATTCCGGCAAGTGGACTGCGATCGCCATCGGTTACGAGTGCGCCTTCGCTTGGGTGATCGGCCTGTTCATCAACCAGTTCTACAACTTGCTTGTTCTTGGACAGTTTGGTATCTGGACGATTGTGGCCATCGTGCTGCTGGTTGCGATGCTCTTCCAGATCTTCCGTCCCATGCCCAAGCATGCATGGACCGACGAGGACGAGACCAACACTGCTTCCGCCGCAGTTTCCGCTTAAGTCCGAATAAGGATTAACCCCTTTCCACAAGCCCGGGTGTCCCAGCGACACTCGGGCTTTTTGGTGGGGGAGATATGGCGTTTCCGCAGATAAAACCGACCAAAATAAACCGTCCCTATTTGGTAGGTGGAGAATGGGGTAAAGTAAGTGATGGTTAACTAGAGGAGGCTTGCTATGGCACCTATCGATATTGTTGTACTGGCTGTTATCGGTATTGCGTTTGTCGCCGTGTGCGTGCGCATCTACCGCAAGGGCACCTGCGCTGACTGCGCCCAGGGTGGCGTTTGCACGGGGCATTGCTCCAACAAAAAGACGTGTGCCGCGCTTAAGGGCGTGGACAAAATCGCCGAAGACTTGGGCCGCGGTATCAAATAAGGTCTGGACATCCAAGCGCCCCGCGAGCATCCGTTCGCGGGGCGCTTTGCGCATTTAGACACGAGCGCGGCGAGTTGAAGAGTATTTTTGGGGTATCGTTAATTGAACTGTAAATTGGCAACTTATCTATAACGGAGTAATCCCATGAGCGCTCGTGTAACCATGAAGGACATAGCCGCCGAGCTTGGCGTTTCCATCAATACCGTGCACAAGGCCCTGACGGGAAAGGCCGGCGTGAGCGAATCCGTGCGCGCCAAGGTGAACGCCAAGGCCGAGGCCATGGGCTATCACCGCAACACAAGTGCCTCAAGCCTGCGCCGCAAGGACATCAATCTGGTGTTTTGCCTGCCCCGCGCATCGCGCGAGGGAGCGTACTTTTTCCGTTACCTGTGGGAAGGCTGCAATCGCTTTGAACAGGAGGTCATCGACCAGGGCATTACGGTTGAGCGTGTTGAATTTGGCGTGGGCGGCTACGCTGATGCACTCGAGCAAATCGACGAGCGTCTGCAGGTGGGCGAGAAGATTGATGGCTTGCTCGCCTATGCGCCGGGCGACGATCGTGCGACTGAGCTTTTGGGGCAGATCGCCGAGGCGGGCGTGACGATTGAGCTTGTCGACGGCGACCGTCCGCATTTGAATCGTTTGGGTGCGAGCTTGGCCGATTATTCGACGGCAGGCAGCCTTATGGCCGAGCAGGCGGCAAACCTGGTCCATGCTTCTGGAGCCGACGCTCGCGTGCTCCTTTTGACAGGCGATCCATATACCGATTCGCACTATCTAACCGCCCGCGCCTTCCACAATTACCTGCGCGAACGTGATATTCCATGGCAGGTTGAGGATCTTGCAGGTGCCCATGCGCAAGTCAAACAACTCGAGCATGAGCTCGAAAAGCGCTTGAGTGCGCCGGACGCCCCCGAACTTATCTGTAGCGTTTTTGCCGTTGGTTCCGAAGTGGTTGCCGACGCGCTCGTCTCGACCGGCAAGGCCGGTCAGGTCATGGTGATCGGCAACGACCTGTTTCCCGAAAGTGCTCTGGCCTTGCGCCGCGGTATCTTTACCAATATTGTCTATAAGGACCCGACGAGCCTGGCGTATCGCGGCGCTAAGACGCTGGGCGATTATCTGCTGTGGGGAAGGACCCCGACGGTGCCCGTCCAGAAGGGCGCCGTCGAGATGGTATTTGCCAGCAATGTCGACCGCTACTGCGAACTTGCGGGTATTTAGCCGATTGAGCGGGTACCCCCTCTTGCGACGTGCATTTTTGGGAGTATTCAGCATTGGCATGCCCTGAATGAGGTCGCGCGCGCAGACGTGGTGTAAGAGTGTCCTGAGGTCCGTCGCTGCAAGTCCCGATGTTACTCCTTCTTG
>CABSMS010000117.1 GCA_902478885.1 uncultured Collinsella sp.
CGTCAGATGTGTATAAGAGACAGGCGCTGCGCCGTCGCTGCTGCATCCCAAGCTCGGCGAGTAGCCTCGCTTTCCCTCCCGTGCGCCCGGCTCCCTTGCCGGGCGCACCTCCGTTGCGATTTCGAAAGGTTGGGTTCACGAGCCATGCCAAGTGCTCAGGAGCTACAACATCAATTTGATGAATATCGAGGCGCCATGCCCCGTCCATCAGATTTCGATCTCTTTTGGAAGGATCGCATGGCCGAGGCCGACGCCGTCGGGCTTGACTATGCGATCGAGACGGCATCGGTCGCCGATGCCGCGACCTGCCAGCTTTTCGACCTCTGGTATACCGGCATGTGTGGCGCGCGCCTGCATGCCAAGTACCTTAAACCCGTCTCGGACGAGCCCGTGCCATTGGTACTTCAGTTCCATGGGTATCCGGGTGCAAGCCGCAGCTGGTTTGAGCAGGCGTCGTTTGCGGGCATGGGCATGGCACTCATCGCCCTCGACTGCCCCGGCCAAGGAGGTCCCTCCGAGGACATTGGTGGATTTGAGGGCACAACGGTTGCCGGTCATATCGTCGCCGGTATCGACGGCGACCCGGCCAACCTCTACTATGTCCGCTTGCACCAAGATATTCGCATCCTGTGCCGCATCGTTCGCGAGCTCGAGGGCATCGATCTTGCGCGTGTGTTTGTGAACGGCGCGTCGCAGGGCGGCGGTTTGGGCATTGCGACCTGTGCGCTTAACAGCGAGCTTATCAATCGTGCCGCCATCCTCTATCCCTTCCTGTCAGATTTCCGCCTGGTCTGGGATTTGGATGCAGACGACATTGCCTACGAGGGCCTGCGCTATTGGTCTCGCTGGTTTGACGAGGACTCGACTCGTATTGACGAAGCCTATGCCAAGCTGGCGTACTTCGATTCCAAGAACTTTGCCCCTATGGTCAAATGCCCCGTGCTGTTTGGCACTGGCACAGCCGATATCGTCTGTCCGCCAGCGACGCAGTTTGCGGTCTATAACAACCTGACCTGTGAAAAGCGTCATGAGTTCTTTGAAGGCTTTGGCCACGAGGAGATTCAGGATTTTGACGATTTGATCATTCCGTTTTTCTGCAAGGGAGGGGAGGCTCATGTCTAAGTGCGAGAGCAATGTTGACGAGCTGATTGTCCCCGGACTCGTGGGAATTCCTGGAACGGTTTCGTCAAGGCTCGCAGAATATCGGGACTGGCGCGGTGATGTCCAAGCAGATGTTTCTGATTTAGAGACATGCGCTTCGAATCTTGAGATTCAAGGCCTGGCCATTACGGCGATTGACTTTGTTAACCCCTGCGCCCGTTACTCGGAGGTCTCCTTTGAGCTCGGTGACGATGCGATTCACGCTCGTTTGATCGAGCCTGTCGGTCGTGCCCGAGTATCTGAGCGCGTGCCGTTGTGCCTGATGTTCCACGACATCGATCGGCCTGTGCGCGGCTGGCATCACATGACGAGATTTGCCGCCATGGGGTATGCCGTCCTCGCGCTGGATGACGATGTTGCTGGTGCGGACGACCTGCAGCGGGGGATTTCTTCGCCCGCTTTTGTCGAGCGCGTCCGTTGGGGTTGCGCGCTGGCGAAGGTGGCGCGCAATCTTGATGGCATGGACCCCGACCGCATCTTTGCATGGGGCGAGGGTCTTGGCGGCGGAGTCGCGCTGGCGGTTTCTGCTCTGGACGAGCGGGGCCTCGCCTGCACGGCGGTTGCCAATCCGCTTCCTGGCGGCCTCGAGGCGCTGTCGTCTCGGGTGCGCGGATCGGTGCTCATGGGCACATCGCTTATGGATACCGTGAGCGATCCCAAGGATCAGTTTGCCGTATTCAACGGTCTTGAGTGTGACCGGAGGCATATCATCTATGCAAAATACGCTCACGAGCGCATCAATGCGTTCGAAAACGAAGTCGTCGACTTTTTTAACCAAACGTTCTACTCGTGTTCTTTGGCCTAGACGGCCTGGACACTGCCAACAAGAGTGGGTGGCATAGGGCCGCCCGCCAGACAGCTAAGGAGATTCTTGTGGCAACTCAGAAATTCACCGGCGTTATCCCTCCCGTCGTTGTTCCCGATACCGAAGATCACCAGCTCGACGTTGCCTCCTTTGAGCGCAGCATCAACCGCATGATCGATGCCGGCGTCGATGGCCTGTTCTTCTTGGGATCCTCGGGCGAGGTCGTCTTCTCCACCGACGAGCGCCGTCGCCAGATTATCGCCGAGGCCGTTCGTATCGTCGACCACCGTGTGCCTGTTCTGGTCGGTATCATCGATACCGAGACCGAGCGCATGATCGAGCACGGCAAGGTCGCCCAGGAGCTGGGCGCCGATGCCCTCGTCGCCACCTGCCCGTTCTATGCCCTGCAGGGCATGACCGAGGTCGAGGAGCACTTCCGCATCCTGCACGAGGAGCTCGACCTGCCCATCTTTGCCTATGACATTCCCGTCTGCGTTCACACCAAGCTCCCCTGGAAGCTCCTTGCCAAGCTCGGCGCCGAGGGCGTTCTGGCCGGCGTCAAGGATTCCTCGGGTGATGACATCTCGTTCCGCTACCTCGTTCAGGAGAACGAGAAGAACGGCCATCCGATGAGCATCCTCACCGGTCACGAGGTTGTTGTCGACGGCGCTTACCTCGGTGGCGCCGACGGTTCCGTCCCGGGTCTCGCCAACGTTGAGCCCGAGGGCTACGTGCGTCAGTGGAAGGCCGCTCAGGCTGGTGACTGGGCTACCGTCAAGGCCGAGCAGGATCGCCTCAATGAGATTTCGCACATCTGGGATGTCACCTCGGGCGTCCAGGGCTATGCCGGTGGCGTCGGCGCCTTCAAGACCGCTATGAACCTCATGGGCATCTTCGACAGCCCGACCATGCCGCGCCCGGTGAAGGCCATGACCGGAGAGAACGTCGAGGCGATTAAGAAGGTCCTCCAGGACAACGGTCTCCTGTAAAGCTTCCCCAGGCACCCGATCTTGGGGCTCAAGTGGTCGGGCGTGACCCATTAGGTCAACGCCCGACCACTTTCACCCCAACCTCGGGCACCTGGGAAACCTTTACTAAGTTGCGGCGATAACACCGCCTTCATTTCCTGTAGTTGTTTTTATCTCCTAAGGAGAGCGACATGGAGAACAAGTACGTCTGCTCTGTCGATATCGGCGGAACTAAGATCGCGACTGCCATCATGGAGTACCCGGCTGACGGCAGCGTGCCCCATCCCGTTTTTGAGGCCGAGGTTCCTACCGAGGCCCAGGAGGGCGGCGAGGCCGTCTTCCAGCGTATCGAGGCGTCCATCAAGGCTGCTCTCGAGGCGAATCCCGATGTCGAGGTCCTTGGCGTCGGCATCGGTGCCGCCGGCGTCGTCGATCCCAAGACGGGCGCCATCGCGTATGCCAACGAGATCATGCCCGGCTGGTCCGGCGTTCAGTTGGGGCCGCGCCTGCGCGAGGACCTCGGTCTTCCCGTTGCCGTCGTAGGCGACGTGCAGGCTCATGCTCTGGGTGAGGCCCACTGGGGCGTCGGCAAGGGCAAGTTCTCCGTCTTGTGTCTTGGCATCGGTACGGGCATCGGCGGCGCATATGTCGAGAACGGCCGCGTGATGCAGGGCTTCCATGGTGCTGCCGGTCATATGGGCCACATCGAGTGCTCGGCTGCCGCCGGCATTCCCTGCGCCTGCGGGCGTTCCGGCCATCTGGAGTCGGTTGCTTCGGGCACTTCCATTGGTCGTATGTACGATGAGCGCTTTGGTCGCGTCGACCCCAGCCGTCCTTCGGTCGGTCGCGATGTGAACGACCTGTGCCGTGCGGGCGACGCAAAGGCGACCGAGGTCATCCATGACGCCGGCTTTGCGCTGGGGGCCAGCTTGGGCTCGCTCGCTAACATCCTGGACCCTGAGGTCATCGTGCTTTCGGGCGGCGTGATTCACCAAGGTCCCGATTGGCGTTCGCAGACGTGGAAGGATTCGGTGCACGAGGGCTATGCCAGCCAGGCGCTCGATCCGCTTCAGGACACGCCGATCCTCATCGGTTCTCTGGAGGGCGATGCTCCGCTCATCGGTGCCGCTGAGCATCTTCTTGCCTCGTTGAAGTAAACATAACTACCAAGTGTGCCTTCTGAGGTGCCGCAGATTGACGTGAAAGAGGAGCGAAGCGTACTTCGGTACGCGAGCGACGGTTTGAACGTCAAGGTGCGGTGTCTCAGAAGGCTGTTTTGAGAAAGGTTGAGTCGAACATGACCGTTGATCCTTTGATTCAGTCCCTGAAGGGCAAGCTCGTCGTGAGCGTTCAGGCGTATATGGGCGAGCCGCTTCGTACGCCCGAGACCATGGCGCAAATGTCTCGCGCTTGCGAGCTCGGCGGCGCCGCCGCCATTCGCTGCCAGGGCCTTGCCGACATTGCCGCCATTAAGGGTCGCTGTGAGGTTCCCGTCATCGGCCTGTGGAAGGATGGGCACGAGGGCGTTTACATCACGCCGACGCTGCGTCACGCTCGCGCCTGCGTTGCTGCCGGTGCCGATATCGTGGCGATCGACGCCACCGATCGTCCGCGCCCCGATGGCAAGACGGTCGAGGATACCTTCCGCCCGCTGCACGAGGAGGGTGTGCTCCTGATGGCGGATTGTGCCACCATCGAGGACATTCGCCGTGCTGTTGATATGGGCTTTGACCTGGTATCCACCACGCTTTCTCACGGCGTCGCCGCCATCGACTGCACCATGGCCGATGGCCCCGACCTGCCGCTCCTGCGTCAGGCGACTGAGGAATTCCCCGGCCTTCCTATCATTTGCGAGGGTCGCGTGCATACGCCCGAGGAGGCTCGCGCCGCGATCGATGCTGGCGCCTGGGCCGTTGTCGTCGGCACCGCCATCACGCACCCCACGAGTATTACGAGTTGGTTCAAGGCTGCACTTGAGGCGTAAGACAGGCCTCGTATCCGCTCGGGGCGGTATACTCAATATAGGCAATTGACCGCGCGGGATCCGGGTTGCTGGGTCCCGCGCTTGTTTTCGGGAGGCAGCACATGCAAAAGGGAGATGCCATGGATGCGGCGGAGCGCTCGGAGCGCATCCCCGATATCGTCATCATCACCGGAATGTCCGGATCGGGCCGCACACAGGCCATGCACGTGTTCGAGGACATGGGCTATTTTTGCATTGATAACCTGCCTCCGCGTCTCATCGCCCAGCTTGCCGAGCTCGTCGGCATCAATACGGGCTGTCTCTTATACACATCTCCGAGCCCACGAGACTAGCGCTCATCTC
>CABSMS010000118.1 GCA_902478885.1 uncultured Collinsella sp.
GCCCAGGCGCCAGCCGGTGATGGAGTAGGTCTTGGACAGCGAGCTGCAGCTGATGGTGCGCTCAAACATGCCGGGCAGCGTGGCCATATAGACGTGCTCGTGGGGCGCGTAGACGATGCGCTCGTATACCTCGTCGGTGATGCAGTAGGCGTCGTACTTTTTGCAGAGGTCGGCGATAAAGGTGAGCTCATCGCGTGTAAAGACCTTGCCGCAGGGGTTGGAAGGGTTGCACAGGACGATGGCCTTGGGGTCGTTGTCGCGGAAGGCCGCCTCGAGTGTCTCGCGGTCAAAGTCGAATGTGGGCGGGTTGAGCGGCACGTAGATGGGCTCGGCACCCGAAAGGATCGTGTCGGCGCCGTAGTTCTCGTAGAACGGCGAGAAGATGACGACCTTGTCGCCGGGGTTGGTGACCGTCATCATGGCGGCCATCATGGCCTCGGTGGAGCCGCAGGTGACTACGATATTCTCGTTGGGGTTCACCGGTATGCCCATAAAGTGCTCCTGTTTGGCGGCGAGCGCCTCGCGCATGGCCTGGGAGCCCCAGGTGATGGAGTACTGGTGATAGAGCGGCTTGGGGTCGCTGGCGATGGTGCTCAGGCTATCGAGCAGCTGCGCCGGGGGATCGAAGTCGGGGAAGCCCTGCGACAGGTTGACGGCGCCATACTTGTTGGAGATGCGCGTCATGCGGCGGATGACGGAATCGGTAAACGTTGCCGTGCGGTTGGAGAGTTCTTTCATGCCGGTCCTTTCGAGCATTTGCAGTGGGGCAAGTTTACTCCTATGAAACCGGTGGGATTTGCTCGAAATGGTCTCGAAAAACTCTTTTCAAAATTCTTGAAAATTGGGGCTTGCATCGCGTGGCGTTCCTTGCAATAATAGTCGAGCGCGAAGCGCACAGGACACGGTGGGTGTAGCTCAGTTGGCTAGAGCGACGGGTTGTGGTCCCGTAGGTCGAGGGTTCGAGTCCCTTTACCCACCCCAGTTCTTGCTTCGTGTTGATATCGGGTCGTTAGCTCAGTTGGTAGAGCAGGGGACTCTTAATCCCAAGGTCCAGGGTTCGACCCCCTGACGGCCCACCAAAGCAAGTTAAGACGGTCAACTTCGGTTGGCCGTTTTTTTGTTGACCTCGCATGGGGTCGAACCCGAAAGGGCGCGGCCGCTTTCACAGATCGAGCCTACCCTGGGGATCGGTAAAACCGTCAGTACCCTCCTTGAGCTTTTTCTCGTCTGCTTTCACGCGACGTTCGAGCTTTTTTGTATCCTCGGCAGGCGGTAGGTTCTCGGGGACAATCCCACGGTCGATGAGGCTGCCACGCACGCTTGTGTTGTTCTCGACGTGCTCTTGCTTGATCTGGTCCAGACCGTACAGGTCGTGTTCCTCGGCGTTGAAGGCCGTCATCGAGTTCGTAAGGTCCTTTGCTTTGATGAGGACATCGGCTAACCTGTCCGCCAATGCCGCGCTCTTGGGTACGCCGAGCTGCTGCTTCATTTCCGCCGTGCTTCTGCCGCCGAATAACGCTTCATCGCCCTTCGACTTGATGATCGCGAATCCTTTGGAGTCCACGCCGCGTTTGAACGCAATACCCGAGAGCTGTTTCTCTGAATCGGATAGCGAGTGGCGCGCCTGCAAGCGCTGAATCTCTGCGAAGCGCTGCTCTATGAGCTCTTGGCGGCGCGTCTGCACGGCAAAGTATGCCTGGGCGAGCGCGATCTCTGGCTTGTTTGAATCTCCGTTCTGTGCGATTAAATAGCATGCATAGCGCGTAAGTTTGTAGTCTTTAACCGCGCGAGCGGCGACACCGGCAGTTACCATTTTCGTGGTATCACGAAAATGGGAATCAACTGGAGTTTTGTTTGTTTCGCACGAGACTTTTGCCCTCTTAACAACTTCGGCGAAGTTCTCCCATCGAGTGTACCCCATGGGTTCCATTAAATCGCGTGCGAACCAATACTCAACGCCGTCTTCCACATTGGCGTAGCTATCAAGTTTGACACGCCACTTCTCGATATCTCTACTGTCCATATCTCCTCCTCGCTAGTCTATTGTCTATGCGGGCTTTGCCCACTCTGTATTCAGAATAAGGATACGCTGCCGTGCGGACACGAATGGGCCCTGCGCCACTTCGAGCTTGCGGCGCCCATAGATATCGATTAGTTGTGTTCTGCTTTAGATAGGTGTCAGTTTAATTCGCTCGATAGTGCGAACCCAGGCTTTCGGTTCGCTTGCGCATGGCTTTGACCATCTCCATCGACAGCTGAATCTGCGACTGTAGGCGGGCGAGGGCTGCGATCTCGCTGTCATCGGCATGCGGCTTGTTCAGCGCCATGGCCTTGTCTTGCAGGCTTTCAAGCTGTTGCAGAGCCTCGGATAGGCCCGTCTCGGTTCGGTTGATCATGCAATAGGTGCTCATCGTGTGCTTAAGGCTGTGTGTCAGGCGTTTGGCATCTGTTGTGGCAATGCCATGCTGGGGGAGGTCGATATCCGTCTTCGGGGCCATCTCAGGTGCATTCTGCGCTGCAAGGGCTGCCGATGCTCCTGCGATGCGTCCGAACACGATGCCGTTGGCGCTTGACAAGCCACCAATGCGGTCGGCGCCGTGCATGCCGCCTGTCGCCTCGCCGCAAGCGTAGAGGCCCTCAACGCCCGTGTACGCGGTCTTATCGATCTTGATGCCGCCGTTAGCGGCGTGGGCATACATCGCAACGCGCATCTCGTCAGTCGGGGCGATGCCGTGCTCGTCTTGCAGCCAGGTGGCAAAGGTCTGCACAAACTCTGGGACATCTTCGCGAGGGAAGTCGTAGTGGAGCGCCAGGCCTTCAGCACCCGCTTGATCGATGGCAAGGTCGATGACGCGGGAGACCAAGCGCGACGTGAAGGGGCCATATCCGGATCGCTGCTCAAGCAGATCGTCCAGCTTTTCGTCGGCAATATCGACCGGTTGGTCAAATGTGACGTAGCGCCAGGTCTTCTCGTTAAAGACAAGGTTGCGCTTGGGCTCGATGAAGCCGGGCATCATCTGCATGAACTCTATATTAGTAAGGGACGCACCGTGCGCCAGCGCGATGGCCTGTGATGAGCTGAGCACGTCAGCGGAAGTGAGGCTTCGCTCGAACAGGCCACCCGTGCCGCCCGCAGCGATGATAGTGGCCTTGGCTGCTATAGACACGAGATGCTCGTTTGCGCGGTCGTAGAGAACGGCGCCGGCTATCTTTCCGTTCGAATCTTCAATAAGGTCGATAAGCTCATGGCGGGGGAGCAGACGGATACCGAGTGATTCGATTTGCGCTGTCAGGGCGTCTTCAAGGGGCTTGCGGGTGAGGCCGCGCCACATGCGCGTTTTGTGGTCAAAGCAGGGGATAAACTGCTTTTGCTGAGCGCTCTCAGCGCTTTGCGGACGCTGGAGCTCAACGCCCAGGTCTTGCTCGAGCCATTCAATTGCCTGGGGAATGCCGTGGACAAACGTCTGGACAAGCTCGGGGTCGGCGACACCGCCGCCGACGGTCTGGATGGTGTCGATGAGGTCTTGTTCGTCGTCTTCGTTAACGGGTCCGATAAGCCCCAGGCCCCAGGTTCCGGGGAAGAAGCTCGATCCACTCATAATCTTGCCGGCGCTTGCCACAGCGACGGTTGCGCCCGTGCGTGCCGATTCGATGGCGGCGCAAAGGCCCGCAATGCCAGATCCAATTACCAGTACATCAGTCGATTCCATCGGATTCCTTTCTCGTCCGGCGCATTGTCGCATGGGTGATCGGCAATGGGGCCGCAAAGACTCGGCAAATCGGTAAAGGGCAAATATGGCAGGTGGGCGTCATAGGCGTTCTGACGCTCCGTCTCATCACATCTCGTATTTCGCCCCAACTGATATTCCGGCATTAGCTACCCTGCGACAGCGCATACAAAAAGAGCCGCCACCTCGAAAGGTAGCGGCTCTAAAGCTCAACTATATGAGCATCGCGCGGGCGCGATTAGGCCTTGAGGGCCTCCTCGACGGCGACAGCGCAAGCGACGGTGGCACCGACCATGGGGTTGTTGCCCATGCCGATGAGACCCATCATGTCAACGTGCGCAGGCACGGAGGAAGAACCGGCGAACTGGGCGTCGGAGTGCATACGGCCCATGGTGTCGGTCATGCCGTAAGAGGCAGGGCCGGCGCCCATGTTGTCCGGGTGCAGGGTACGGCCAGTGCCGCCACCAGAAGCGACGGAGAAGTACTTCTTGCCAGCCTCGATGCGCTCCTTCTTGTAGGTGCCAGCGACGGGGTGCTGGAAGCGCGTGGGGTTGGTGGAGTTACCGGTGATCGAGATGTCGACGTTCTCGTGCCACATGATGGCAACGCCCTCGCGGACGTCGTCGGAGCCGTAGCAGTTAACGGCAGCGCGGGGACCATCGGAGTAGGGGATGGTCTCGACGACCTTGAGCTCGCCCGTGTAGTAGTCGAACTGGGTCTTCACATAGGTGAAGCCGTTGATGCGGGCGATGATCTGGGCGGCGTCCTTGCCCAGACCGTTGAGGATGACGCGCAGCGGCTTCTTGCGAGCCTTGTTGGCGTTCAGAGCCAGGCCGATGGCGCCCTCAGCGGCAGCGAAGGACTCGTGGCCGGCCAGGAAGGCGAAGCACTCGGTGTCGTCGGAGAGCAGCATAGCGCCCAGGTTGCCGTGGCCCAGACCGACCTTGCGGTCCTCGGCGACGGAGCCGGGGACGGTGAAGGCCTGGATGCCCTCGCCGATGATGGCGGCAGCCTCAGAAGCGGACTTGGCGCCACGCTTGACAGCGAGAGCGCAACCGAGGGTGTAGGCCCACTCGGCGTTCTGGAAGGCGATGGACTGGGTGTTGTTGACGATCTCGCGCGGGTTGAAGCCCTTGTCGGTGCAGATCTGCAGAGCTTCCTCGAGGGAGGCGATGCCGTTGTCGGCGAGGCACTTGTTGATCTTGTCAGCGCGGCGCTCGTAACCTTCGAACGTAACAGTCATAGTTATTTCCCTCCCTTTCTACTCGTGAACCGGGAACACGCTGGCGACGGAGTGAGTCTCCTCGTCGGTGCGCGGGTCGATGTACTTGGCAGCGTTCTCCCACTGACCATAGTGGCCCATAGCGCCAGCGATGGCCTCCTCGGGGGTCTTGCCGGCCTTGACGGCGTCGGTGAACTTGCCGAGGTTCAGGAACTCGAATGCGATGATCTCGTTCTTGTCGTTGAGAGCCATGCGGGTGACGTAGCCCTGAGCGAGCTCGAGGTAACGAGCGCCCTTG
>CABSMS010000119.1 GCA_902478885.1 uncultured Collinsella sp.
CGGTGACGCCAACCTCGGTGCCGGGGATCTTGGCCGTAAAGCCCGTCACAAAGTGATACATGGCGGCGTCGGCCGTCAGGCGCGAGATAGGCGGCAGCACGCCAAAGGCATCGCAGGTCAGGAACAGCACGACGCTGGGAGTGGTGCCCATGCCCTTGGTCCACGCGTTGGGGATATGCTCGACGGGATAGGCCACGCGCGTGTTGTGCGTGATCGAGATGTCGTCGTAGTTGGGCTTGCGGTTCTCGTCGAGCACCACGTTTTCGCAAATGGCGCCAAAACGGACGGCGTTGAAGATCTCGGGCTCGTGGAAGGCGTCCAGGCCCTCGCATTTGGCGTAGCAGCCACCCTCGATGTTGAAGATGCCCATGTCGGACCAACCGTGCTCGTCGTCGCCGATCAGCAGGCGCGTGGGATTGGCCGAAAGCGTGGTCTTGCCGGTGCCGGACAGGCCAAAGAACACGGCGGTCTCGTGCGTGACGGGATCCATGCTGGCCGAGCAATGCATGGGCAGCACGTCGTCCTCGACAGGCAGCAGGTAGTTCATGACACTGAAGATGGACTTTTTGATTTCGCCGGAGTAGCCGGTACCCGCGACCAAAATCACGCGCTCCTGGAAGTTGATGACCACGGCGGCGCTGGAGTTGAGGCCCTTGATGGCGGGATCGCACTGGTAACCGGGCGCTGCGAGCACGCAGAAGTCGGGTTCGCCGGTGCGCGCGATTTCGCGGGCAAGCGGGCGGGCGAGCATCTGCTTAATAAAGAGTGCCTGGCTGGCACGCTCGCAGGCAACGAGCAGGCGACGCGTGTGGTTGCGGTCGGCGCCCGCCATGCCGCGGGTGACGAACACGTCGCGCTCGTTGAGATAGTCGACGATGCCGGCCTTGATGGCCTCATAGCTCTCGACGGACAGCGGGCGGTTGACCGCGCCCCAGGCGATTTTGTCGTGCACGTCGGGCGTGTCGACGATAAAGCGGTCGTTGGGCGAACGGCCAGTGCGCTCCCCTGTCTCGATCACCAGCGCGCCATTGGATGCCATGCGGCCTTCTTCGCGGCGGATAGCGTGTTCGACGAGCTCCGCGGCGGGTAGATCGACCAGCAGACGGGGCTGATTCTCGGCGGGATCTTCAACGAGCGTAATACCAAAGTTGGACAAAACTTCTGCAGGGGTAACACCAGCCATGGGGCCTCCTTTAAAAACGCGACACATGGACGCGGCGCGCACTTTACTCACATAAAGCCCGTTGTACCCGATATGCAAAACGTTTTTGCGGCAAGGACGGCAAGCCCGCCCAACGGTCAAAAATCGCAGGCAAGCGGCCTAGTCATTGGGGACGCTTTTAAACGACTAGTCATTGGGGACACTCTTGAACAGACAACATTCAAGGAGTGTCCCCGGATGCCGGCACTTAGGGACGTTCCCAAAGTGCCGGCACATAAGGAACGTCCCTAAGTGCCGACTACAGCGGCAGGCCTTGGCCGAGCATGGCTATGGCGCTCATCAGGACCAGCATGCCGGCAGCGTAGGGCAGCACCGCGCCCAGGAGTTCGGCATCCTTACCGCGCACGTGCACGGCGGCAAGACCAATGGCGAGGGTCTGCGGCGAGATCATCTTACCAGCGGCGACGCCCAGGGCGTTCAATGCGACCATCCAGTAGTCGCTCACACCCAGCGCAGTGGCGGCCTGGCTCTGAATGGGACCAAACAGCATGCCCGAGGACGTGCCCGAGCCGGTCACGAACGCACCGACTGCGCCGATCCACGGAGCCAGAATCGGGTAGAGACCGCCGGCGACCGCAATGCAAAACGCACTGATCGACGAAATCATGCCGGCATAGCCCATCACCTTGGCGCAGCCCAGTACCGAAAGCATCGTGATCACCGTCGGCGTCATCTGCTTCACAGTCGCGACCAGCACCTCGCCCATCATGCGCGGCGAAGCGCCCTGAATGGCACCGCCGACAAACGCCGCCAGGAAAATCCAGACGCCTGGCGTGTTGATCCACGAAAACGTAAGCGTACCGGGATTCTCACCGCAATACACCTGCACGTGGCTTGCAAAGGGCGCAAGCGCGGCATGCACGGCGGGCACCAGGTTGGACGCACCCAGCAGCAGTACAAAAATCAGAATGAAGCACGACCAGGCCGAAAGCGCCGATTTAACGGTGAGCTGTTCGCCGGCCTCGATATTCATATGGAAGCGTGCGTCCAGATGCCCCGACTTCTCGGCACGCATGGCAAGCGCAGCTGTCAGCGCGAGCGAAACGATGGATCCTACGACCACGGCCAGCTCGGGGCCCACAAACATGGCAACGACCAGAGCCGCGCCGACAAACGACACGCCGGAGAGCAACGCCACGCCGGCAACACCGTGCAGACGCTCGCCCACACTCGCGGGATTGCCCTGGTCATCGGCAACACGGCCCGCAACCAGCACAATAAATAGCGGCATCACCACAAAGAACGGTGCGAGCTGCACCAGCTGAACGGTCGCTAGGTGAAGGGAATCCAGCCCCACCAGGTCGGCAACGGACACCGTGGGGATGCCGATGGAGCCGTAGGGCGTGGGCACGCCGTTGGCCAGCAGGCAGATGAGCACGGCAGGCACGGCCTCAAAGCCCAGGCCCGCGAGCATGCCGGCGGGAATGGCGACAGCGGTACCGAAGCCGGCCATGCCCTCCATAAAGCCACCGAAGCACCAAGCCACGAGCAGCGCCAGCAGACGGCGGTCGCTGCTGATGGAGGTGATCATGCTGCCGATCACGTCCATGGCGCCCGTGCGAACGCACAGGTTATACGTGAATACCGCGGCGATGATCACCAGGACGATGGGCCACAGGGCCATCAAAAAGCCTTCGAGCGAGGCGGTCGCGATCTGCGCTGCCGGCAGGTGCCACCATGCGAAGGCGAGCAAGCACGAAAGGACAAACGATCCGATAGCGGCCTTCCAAGCTGGCCATTTAAAGCACAGCAGCATCACGACCAGCCAAATAATCGGCACAAGAGCCAGTAAGAATGCGGCGACGTCCATAGGTAGAAGCTCCTTGGTACCGCGTGGGCGGCATCGGGGGTGTCACAAAACTTCAACAGGATACCGCACGTTTACCGACAAATTTCAGCCGCCCGCCGAAATTATTGAACAATCCGTTCAAAAACACGAACGAACACCGTCGCGTCTATACTAAAGCGCAGCAATAGAAAGGACTCCGCTTTGAGCATCACGCCCCTCGATAGCATTCGCCGCGCCATCGCCCGCCGCAACGGCGTCTCCAACCCCGCTGCATCGAGAGACGGCGCCGCGAAGGCCCAGGGCGGCCGCATCGAGAACGGCCTCTTCCCTGCCTCGCACACTGCCGAGGAACTCGCACGCATCCAAGAGCTGAGTCAGCGCAACGCCGGCGGGCCCGATAGCAGCCAAGCCACACGTCGCCGGCGCGAACGCGATCGCAAGCCCGGCCCCGTCCGCCGCATGGTCAACGCTTGGTGGAACCGTCTGCTCGGTGCCGTCTACGGCGGCGGCTTCTCCATGCAGGAAGCGGAATACGAGGAGCACGCCACCAGTCGCGACTATCTTTGGAACACCCTCGGCACCGCCGTGTGGGGTCTGGCGTTTCCGTTGCTCACCATCGTGTCTACGCAGCTCGTGGGCGCCGAAGAAGCCGGCAAGTTCTCCATCGCCTTTGTCACCGGCACGCTCATCATGATCGCGTGCAACTACGGCGTGCGCAATTTCCAGGTCTCGGACATCGACGAAAAGACGTCCTTTGCCTCCTACCAGCTCAACCGCTGGCTTTGCGGAGCGCTCGCCCTAGGCTGCAGCCTCATGTACAGCAGCGCCCGCGGCTATGACACGCAGATGGCGACGATCGGCCTGGGCGTCTACCTGTATAAGGTCATCGACGGCGTCGCCGACGTGTACGAAGGCCGCCTGCAGCAGGCCGACAAGCTCTACCTGGCTGGCATGAGCCAAACGCTACGCTCCGTCGGCGTCATCGCGGTCTTCAGCGTGGCGCTGTTCCTCACGCGCAGCATGCCCATCGCGGCCATGGCCATGGGCATCGCCGCGATCGCCTCGCTCGTGCTGGTCACCGCGCCGCTCGCCCTGCTCGAGACCGAAAAATCGCGCCGCGTAAGCCTGCGTGAGGTCGGCCACCTGTTTGTCCAGTGCGCCCCACTCTTTGGCGCGCTATTCCTGTTCAATCTTATCGAGAGCATGCCCAAGTTTGTGATGGAAGGAACACTGGCCTACAAATACCAGCTGTACTTTAATGCCCTGTTTTTTCCAGCTCAGGCTATTCTGTTGAGCATTGGATTTGTCTATAAACCGCAGCTCCTGCGCTTGTCGAGCATTTGGGCTAATCCTCGCAAGCGTCGTCGCTTTGACCTGATTATTGTTGCCGTTATGGCGCTGATCGTGGTCATCACCGGCGTGTGCGCCGCATTTATGGCAGGTCCCGGTATTCCCCTCATGAGCTTTATGTACGGTCTCAGCTTTGAGCGCTACCGTACGCTGGCGCTGCTGATGGTCGTCGCCGGCGGCGTCACCGCGGCCATCGACTTTATCTACGCCATCATCACGGTGCTGCGCCATGCCGGCGACGTCACCAAGATCTACCTGATCTGTTTTGCCGTGAGCGTGGTGCTCCCGGTGATTCTGATCAATCTGCTCGGCCTGATGGGCGCCGTCGTGAGCTACCTGGCCATCATGGCCCTACTGCTGGTACTGTTGATTATCGAGTACGCCCACATCCGCCAACGCATAGAGAGGGACCGGAATCCGTACGGCGCCTAATTGCGGCGATGGGAGAAGCTAATTTGCGGTGGAATCACCCCGGCTGGAGTCTCGTTGCGGACACGTAAAACTAAGTGAGTAGATTTTTACCGAATCCCCGACCACACCGACAGAGCACAAGTCTGTGACCTGCGATTTTATTGAGGCAAATATGTTGGGTGCTCGGCATTTCCAAAAAAGTCTACTCACTTAGCCGGCGGGCAGCCAAATGATTATTTAAGGCTCTGTTAGACCAGGGTTGACATACATGTGTCCCCACGGTGCCATATCGTTGACCCCGTAGACCGCGATGA
>CABSMS010000120.1 GCA_902478885.1 uncultured Collinsella sp.
AGAGACAGGTCCGTAGCGCCCGCGTTGCCCGAAGTCGTCACAGTAAAGCTTGCGGCTCCGTCGGTGGCAAGCGTGTAGTTTTTCGCCGCGTCGCCCAACAGGCCTTTCGCACGCACCCAATACGTCCCCGCGGTAAATGCCTCGCCCTCGGCCATCGCCGTTCCCGGAGCGCCGTTCGCGTCGTGCACAAACTCGAGCTGGGCCGTGCAGGCATCGGTTTCGAGCTTGCCCTCGAGTGATGCCGCAATCTTGGCGCGCACGTCTTCGCCGGCCTTAAGGCCTTCAAGCCCCTCAAAATGGGGCGTCAGCGCGCGCGGGTCGATATCGATGGGCACGGAACCCTGCAGCCCCGTAACGGTCTCGTTGCCCAAGGCATCGACATCAACGTATTCGATGGCAAACGTATGGCCCGAAGCCGCCACGTTGAGTACGTTACTGCTGTCGACAAGGCGGAAATGACCCTCGCCAACGGTCTTTCCATCCTGGAGTGAGGCATCGCTCAACGAGTCGCCATATGTCATGTGCATGCGGGCTGGGAGGTAGCACGAAGCTATCTGCTTGTGCTGTGTATCGTAATTGCGCTGGTAGATGCTTCGGGCCAGTGCCGCATCAACAAAGTCGGACGCAATGATGCCAATGTGCTTGCGGCAGTCCGCCTTTGTGCTCTCAACTCCGCTATTGTTTATATACGAGCTCTTGTACAGGTGCTCGTCGACCACTCGCGCTGCGGTAAAAGGGTTGTTTTGCGTGCAGCTCGTGTAGTTGATAAACCAGCAGCGCTCCGTTGCCTGCACCGTTGTCCCGTCCGCGGCAGTGATATCTACGGTGCTGCGCTCGAACTCGGACGCTGCCTTCAGGGCCATATCGACCCAGTCGATTTTACTGGACCCCGTGCAGTTGTAATGGTCTTGGGCATATACCGCTGTGCTATAGGGCTCTTTGTCGCCCGTATTGCCCGCAGCCTCAAAGCCTTGCTCGTATTTCACGAGGCACATGGACTTTCCGGAATGCGCCTTGATTTTGTCGTCCCATTCGGTGAGGTCGAGGCCCCACGTGTGGCCGTCTACACTGTCGCCGGCGAGTTTAAATCGACGCAGCAGGACGATCTTTCCGCGCACCTCGTTCAGTGTGGGGACATGGCTCGACGTATAGAACAGATCGGAGTTATTGTCCATAACATTGGCGAAAGCCGTCGTAACGCTTTCGTCGGTAGCTTCGTCGTTGCCTCGTGACACCAGCATGATGAGCGCTTCTGACGGGTTTTCGTTCAAAAATGTTTTGAAGTAACTGATGACATCGGAGAGATGTATAAAGCCCCCGTCTTTTTTGAGCAGGTAGCATATTCCATGGTCGATGCCGGGGTCGCCTTTATCGTTGTTCTTTCCAAGTCGGATATCAAAATAGCGAATGCCTTCGAGCAACTGCGTGGGGATGTAATCCTGCTGGCACTTTGCAAGCGAGGTTTGGGGCTCGGTGTCGTTGTCGACGCTGCAGGTGCTCGAATCATGCGTGCCCGGGATGCTCAGCTCGTCGAGGTATTTGTTGCCGTCGACGTATTTCATCCAGCATGGTCCGTCGACGTAGCTGCTATACGTGATCCAGTCGATACTTCTAACCGTGGTATTGATCTCGCCCTTGTCGTAACCGACAAGTTCGAGCTCCCACGGAATGCTCTTCCTCTTGTGGCAGATCTTGTTGTTGTCTTGGTCTTTGCCGTCCTTTTCTATGGCCAGGTAATTAATGTCTTTTTTCTCGTTTGTGCGGTCTCGGATGATGTATGTTCCGTTTTGCTGGCGGGCGAACGCAAAAGAGCGGCTGGCCTTGCCGTCATGCTCGCCACTCCATACGTGGATAACCTTTCCATCTTTGTCCGAGTCGCCGTCGACCGACCAAATGCTGTAGCCCGTCTTCTTGTGCTCCTCGAAATTGAGCAAGGTGCGAATGGCATACCAATTTGTATTATCTGTATCGGTCGCCACGTGCTCGAGGATGAGCTTGTTGGACGTGCCGTCATTAAACAGGTGGCAGACGTTGCCGATGACGTTGCCGTCTTCGTTGACGCTCGCGGTGCGAAAATAGCCCGCGGGGCGAAGGCGAATGACGAACTTGTCGAGGGTGGCCGCCGATGTGGGCGTGTCTTCTGCAAATGCCGCGCGCATGGGAAGGCCCAATCCCGCGGTTTCGGGCAGGCTTACAAATGGCGACAATGCTGCGAGTCCAAGGCCCAACGTAAATGCTCGGCGGCTGATGGCGTGGTGTTCGGTCATAACTCCTCCGTTCGCAGGGTGCGGTTATGCACTCATTTTGGTAACTATACTGCCCAGATGTTTAAAGGCGCCGACTTAAATTGTGTGCGCGGCGTTATAAATCGGCGGGCGGACGTGTTTGGGTGCTTGCCGTTTTCGTACCGTTGCCACATTTGGGGTGGTTCCGGCGTCCGGCATCCTCGCGTTTGTCGGCTGCCGGCATAAGAGAGGGAGGGTCGGTTTACCGGCCCTCCCTTAGTACGAAACGCTGGGGCACCGCCGCTTGTTGGCGCTGCGCTCGTGTTTTTCGTTGCGCTCGCGAGTCGCTTAGCGCTTAATCTCGATATCGTCGAGCTTAACATCTATGGCCTCGGTCTTGGCCTTGGCGATATCATCGGCAAATTCCAGAGACTTCATCATGGTTTCGACGGCATCCTTGTGCTCCTCGACGTTGTCGATGCGCACGTAGACGCTGCCGCCGCCTGCTTCGGTGAAGTACTCAGTCGTCACGCCGCCCGAGTGTGTATAGGAAGCGTTGCGCCAAGTCTTGCCGTTGTACTTGACGGGGTCATTCTCGGTCCACTCAAAGCTGGCATTCCACTTTGCCTCGTAGTCGAACAGCTCGTCGGCGTTCTTGTCAGGATCGAAGACGGGGATGAAGCGATCGCTGGCGTGCTCGCTCTCGGTGAACTTAAACTGGGCCCTGTCGGCAGTGTCGCCTGCGACGTCGGTGATCTCGACGCCCTCGGGGACCTCGACCTTAAACCAAATGAAGTCGGTCCTCATATCCACGGCTGGCTTTTCTGCGCCGCCGCCACCGCCACTGCCGGTAGCGCCGCCGCTTCCGCCGCAACCCACCAGGGCAACCGCGGCAAAAAGACTCATGCAGAGGGTGAGAATCGCAAAGGCCTTCTTTTTCATGGTCGTGTCCTCCTCGATCTGTAACCGCCCATGGATTACCTGTCTTTACTGTACGCGTGAGCAGCTCATTCGGGTGGGCCATGTGTCCCATTCTGGGGGCAGGATTTGCGCCGTTAAGTGGCAATATGTTCGGGCGCAAAAGAGGGGAGGGCTGGTGCTGTCGGCCCTCCCCGGGGTGAGGTGCCCGTTGATTTAATGGGGCGCGCGTGCGTGGGCGTTGCCCCAACAGGTTCCTTGTTTATAGATATGCCTCAGTTTTTGACGTCCGGAAGTCTCGAAAGGTGGGCCATGTGTCCCATGTTTGCGGTGCCGACGCCTATCGTTCGTCATAGAAATCCGCGATGGCCAGGTGCGCTGACGCTCATGTACTTATGGGCTAGACTTAGCACCATTATGTGATTGATGCGGTCGGTCGGCGGTTGCCACCCGACCGATGTATATGACTTGAAGGTGCGTGCGTATGAGCCAAGAGATGATGGATAAAACATGTCGAGAGTTTGCCGAGGCGCTTGCCGCACGCGAGCCGGTTCCCGGCGGCGGTAGCGCGAGCGCCTTTGTAGGTGCACTGGGCGCCTCGCTTTGCGGGATGGTTGCTCGCTATGGGGCGACAAACCCTGCGCTTGCCGATCGCGCAGACGATCTGACGCGCGCGTTTGCCCAGGCGGATGAGTTGGCGCAGGAACTTGTGGGTCTGGTCGCCGAGGACGTTCGTGCCTACGGGCAGGTGTCCACGGCGTACGGTATTCCGCGTGACGATCCGGCTCGAGCGACCGCGATTCAGGATGCGCTGCATGTGGCCGCTATGCCGCCGTATCGCATTATGGATGCCTGCGGGCGTGCGCTGGCGCTGCTCGAGGACATGGCCGACAAGGGTTCGCGTCAGCTGCTGTCCGATGTGGCGTGCGGCGCCGTGTTCTGCCGTGCCGCTATGCAGGGCGCGAGCTTGACGCTCTTTGCGAACACCACGTCTATGAAAGATCGCGTTCGTGCTGAGGAGCTCGAGACGGCGTGTGATGAGTTGCTCGACACATGGTTGCCGCGCGCCGATGCGCTGGCGCGCCGCGCCTCCGACGCTGCAAGGAAGAGAGGATAGCCATGGCTGAACTGCTGAAGGGTGCTCCCGTTGCTCGCGCTTTGACCGAGGAACTTGCTGCTCGCTGTGCAGCCCTGCGCGAGCGCGGTGTTGTACCGACGCTGGCCATCGTTCGTGTGGGCGAGCGCGAGGACGACCTGTCCTACGAGCGCGGTGCCCTCAAGCGCTGCGAGAAGGTTGGCATTGAGGCTCGCCGCGTTTTGCTTCCTGCCGATGTTTCGCAGGACGAGCTGTTGACGGCCGTCGAGGACATCAATACCGATTCGGCTGTTCATGGCTGTCTGATGTTCCGCCCGCTGCCCGCCGGCCTTGACGAGAACGCCGTCGCCGCAGCGCTCGATCCCGCCAAGGACGTTGACTCCATGACGCCGGCTTCACTGCTCACCACGCTTTCGGGGCGCGGCGAGGGTTTTGCCCCCTGCACAGCCGAAGCCGTGCTTGCTTTGCTGGATCATTACGGCGTTGAGCTGGATGGGGCCAAGGTTGCTGTGGTCGGACGCTCACTGGTAATTGGCCGCCCCGTTGCCGCCATGCTTACGGCGCGCAACGCAACCGTGACGACGTGCCATACGCATACGCGCGATCTTGCCGCCGAGTGCTGTGCTGCCGACATTGTGGTTGCCGCCGTTGGACGCGCGCGCACGATTGGCGCAGATGCGGTCCGCGAGGACCAGGCGATTATCGATGTTGGCATTAATTGGGACGAAGCCGCTGGCAAGCTGGTCGGCGACGTCGATTTTGATGCCGCGGAGCCGGTTGTTGGCGCAATCACCCCCGTGCCGGGTGGCGTGGGCGCCGTGAC
>CABSMS010000121.1 GCA_902478885.1 uncultured Collinsella sp.
CTAGTCTCGTGGGCTCGGAGATGTGTATAAGAGACAGCACTGGGGGTGTGCGAACCGTAGGATAGTCTTATTGACGGCCTGTCAACTCGTCTGGGAGGCACTGTGACAGAAACGTTTGATATCGCGATTGTCGGCGCGGGCATCACCGGATGCGCCATCGCGCGGCAGCTCGCGCGGTTTGACCTGTCCATTTGCGTGGTCGAGGCAGTAAACGATATCGCGCTGGGGGCTTCAAAGGCCAACGGCGGCCTGGTGCACGCAGGCTACGATCCAGCGCCAGGCACCGTAAAGGCGCAGGTCAACGCCCGTGGTTGTGAGCTATATGGCACATGGTCTCAGGAACTCGGCTTTTTATTCCGCCGCACCGGGTCGATGGTGCTGGGGTTTAACGACGAAGACCGCGCGCACCTGGAGAAGCTGCGCCAGAATGGCCTTGCCAACGGCGTGCCCGAGCTGTCGATTGTCGGCCCCGAGCGCATCCACGCGCTGGAGCCGCGCGCGAGTGCTAAGGCGACGTGCGCGTTGTGGTGCCCTTCGACCGGTAACGTCGACCCGTTTGAAGTGGCCATCGTCGCGCTGGAGAACGCAGTCGCCAACGGCGTGACGTTTATGCGGTCTGCGCCAGTGGAGGCCATTGATGTTGCCGGCTCGGATGACAAAGCCGCGCGCTTTACGCTGGCAACGCCCGCCGGCGACGTGCGCTGTCGCTATCTGATCAACGCCGCAGGCAACGGTGCCGCGGACATCTCGCATATGGCCGGCGCCGAGGAGTTCCAGATGGTCTGGCGCCAGGGAAACATTGTGGTTCTGGACAAGGAACCGCGCGCGCTGATGCCGCTCTACCCGGTGCCGACGCCGATATCGAAGGGCGTCATCGTCACGGGTACCGTGCATGGCAACACCGTGATTACCGCGACCGCCGCCGTGCGCGAGCCAGGCGACACGCAGACCTATGCGGACGACGTCAACGCGCTGCTGGACGGTGCGCGCAAGCTGGTGCCCGACCTGGATACGCGCCGCGTGGTGCGCGCATTTGCCGGCGGGCGTCCGGTCATTCAGGGTACGAACGACTTCTTTATTGGACAGTCGGCCGTGGTGCCGGGGCTGTTCCAGGCGGCGGGCATTCAGTCGCCGGGCGTGGCGAGCGCGCCGGCCATTGCCGAGCGCATGGAGCAGGTGCTGCGCGACGCCGGCGTGGCCCTGCGTGAACGTGCCGATTGGAACCCGATCCGCCACGCGCCGGATGACTTTGACCGCGCGCCGCTCGCACGCAAGGAAGAGCTCATTGAGTCCAATCCCGCGTGGGGGCAGATCGTCTGCCGCTGCGAGACGGTGCCCGAGGCCGAGATTGTGGCCGCGATTCGGCGCCGCCCGAGCGCAGTTTCGGTCGAGGGCGTCAAGCGCCGCTGCCGCGCCGGCATGGGTCGGTGCCAGAGTGGCTTTTGCCAGAGCCGCGTGGTTGCGATCCTGGCGCGCGAGCTGGGCTGCGACCCCAGCGAGGTGCTGTTAGAGGATGCCGGATCTTGGCTGGTTGAGGGACCGCTGAAGGGGGTGCGCTAGGATGGCGACGCTTGATATGCGCGACGAACGCGCAGAGGCAGGAGCTACGGAGGCGGTGCAGACGCAGGCCTTCGACGTGGTCGTTATCGGAGGCGGCCCCGCCGGTATGGCGGCCGCGCTTGCCGCGCAAAAGGCCGGCGCGCAAGTGGCCATCGTTGAACGCGAACAGCATCTGGGCGGAATCCTCCGCCAGTGCATTCACCCAGGTTTTGGCCTGTCGCACTTTAAGCAGGAACTCACCGGCCCCGAGTACGCGCAGCGCTTTATCGACCAGGTGCGCGCGACCGACATCGTGCTGTTCTTGGACAGCATGGTACTTGGAATCGATTCGGGCGAGGGCGCGGGCGCGTCGAGCGTGAACGAGGGTGCGGGAGATGCCGCAGTCCATACCGTCACGCTCATGAGCCGTGCCGGTATGCTGCAGCTCACCGGGCGTGCGGTCGTCCTTGCCATGGGATGCCGCGAGCGCACCCGCAGCGAGATCAAGATTCCCGGTAGCCGTCCCGCCGGCGTGTTTACGGCCGGCTTGGCGCAGCGATACATCAATATCGAAAACCTCAAGCCCGGCTCGCGCGCCGTCATTTTGGGTTCGGGCGATATCGGGCTGATCATGGCACGCCGCTGCACGCTCGAGGGGATTTCCGTCGAGGGCGTGTACGAGCTCATGCCGTACGCCAACGGTCTGCGCCGCAACGTCAAGAACTGCCTGGACGACTTTGGAATTCCGCTGCACCTGTCCACCACCGTCACACGCGTGATCGGGCACGACCGCGTGGAAGCCGTCGAGGTAAGCCAGGTCGACGAACGCCTGGCGCCCATTGCCGGGACGGAGCGCATCGTTCCGTGTAACACGCTGCTGCTTTCGGTGGGCTTGATTCCCGAAAACGAGCTTTCGGTTGCCGCAGGCGTGGAGCTTGACCCGCGCACGCGCGGCGCCGTAGTTGACCAGAGTCTGCAGACGGGCGTGCCGGGCATCTTTGCCTGTGGCAACGTGCTGCACGTGCACGACCTGGCCGACAACGTGACGACCGAGTCCGAGCGCGCCGGTGCGGCTGCGGCGGCGTGGGCGTTGGGCGGCGACGCCGGGGCGAGCGCTGCGGACACGGCCTGCGAGCTCACGGTCTCCCCCGCCGGTATCGCGGGATACGCGCTGCCGGGACGCATAACGGCTGTGACGCTCACCAAGCTCAACTTCCGCGTGCGCCAACCGGTCGACGCCGCCCGCGTGCGCATTCTCGCTGGCGGCGAGGAACTGTTCGCAGGCAAGGTCCGTGCATTTAAGCCGAGCGTCATGGAAAGCTTCCCGCTGCCGGCAAAAGTGATTCAGCGCGCACTCGACCTAAGTGCTAGCGAGATTATCCTGTCCGTCGATCCCGTTGAGGAGGCGTAAGGCCATGAGCACGAATGTGACCGAGACGCTGCAGTTCAACTGCACCACATGCCCATCCGAGTGCCTCCTGACCGTAGAGGTGGAGCGCGATGCCAACGGTGCCGTGGCAGCGGTGCGCTTCGTAACCGGCAACAGCTGCCCGCGCGGCGACAAGTTCGCGCACCAAGAACTCACCTGCCCCATGCGCGTGCTCACCACCACCGTGGCTGTATCCGGCGGCGATGAGGCGCTGCTGCCCGTGCGCACGGCCGAAGCCATCCCGCTGACGCTCCACGCTCAAGCCATGGACCTCATCCGCGGCGTGGTCGTCGACGCCCCCATCCGCATGGGCGACGTCGTTCTGGAAGACCTCCTCGGCACCAACATCGACCTCGCCGCCAGCATGGACATCGACCCAACCTAAGCAGCTAATTTAGGACGGGGCTCTTTTAGCTACCCCGACATCCACCCAGTCCCACCTCAATTGCGGTGAAATAGTTCCTGATTTCCGCCCAACCCCGGCATCCAGGAACTATTCCACCGCAACTATCCTTGGAATCGGTATTTAGCTTGTGCCTACTTTAGTTCCAATTCAAAACTATGCCGGATTACGGGACTGATTCGGAGACCCCCATCCATACCGGCAATTTTCGATTTTTGATAAGCCGTCTACCTGCGGTTTTAATTTCGTGATTTTTCCCATGGTCAAGTAATACAGGTCCAGCCCCGTAATCCGCCATACTTTTGAAGCCAGCCCATTTGGGACGGGCCTCTTATGACTACTTTTTCCTGCGCGCTTGCCAGGCTCGCCATGGAGTGTCCCAAAGTGCCGGCATAAAAGGAACGTCCCTAGCTGCCGGGCATGGGATACCATGGTGGCAACCTAGCGAAAGGATGTTTCATGGCACATGTCGATGACCAGCGCGTGGCGCGCGTGCTCGATGCGCTCGAGGCTCAGCACCCCGGCGCACAGCTGCTCGTAAACGACCCGTGGTCGATTTATTACCTGACCGGCTTTTATGCCGATATGTTCGAGCGTTTTTGCGGCGTGCTGCTCGCACGCGGTAACGAGCCAGTGATCTTGGTCAACGCTCTGCATCAGCTGCCCGAGTATGACAATGCCCGCGTTGCCTACCACACCGATACCGACGTCGTGGCCGATGCCATCGCTCGCGAAATCGATCCGACCAAACCGCTCGGCATCGACACCGTCATGCGCTCCGGCTTTTTGATGCCGCTCATGGAGCGCCATGCTACGAGCGAGTTTTTCCTGGGTGACTTTGCCGTCACCGCAGCGCGCACCCACAAGGATGCCACCGAGCAGGAGCTCATGCGCGCGTCCTCGACCGCTAACGACGCCGTGATGGCCGATGCCATCAAGCTCGTCCACGAAGGCGTGACGGAACGCGAGATTGCCGACCAGATGCTCGGCTTGTATCGCAAGCACGGCTGCGAGGGCTTTAGTTTTTCGCCCATCGTGAGCTTTGGTGCCAACGCCGGCGACCCGCACCACGAACCCGACGACACCGTGCTCAAGCGTGGCGACGTGGTGCTGTTCGACATTGGCGGACGCCGCTGCAACTACTGTTCGGACATGACGCGCACGTTCTTTTGGGGCGAGCCGGACGAGGAGACGGCGCGCATCTACGACATCGTGCGCCGTGCCAACGAGGCCGCCGAAACACTCATCGCACCGGGCGTGCGCATGTGTGACCTGGACCGCGCCGCACGCGACGTGATTGAAGACGCGGGCTATGGGCGGTACTTTACGCATCGCCTGGGTCACTCGATCGGCCTGCAGGACCACGAGCCGGGCGACGTTTCACTCGTCAACGAGCAGGTCGTAGAGCCGGGCATGACGTTCTCCATCGAGCCGGGCATCTACCTCCCCGGCCGCACCGGCGTCCGCATCGAGGACTTGGCCCTGGTGACCGAGAAGGGCGTCGAGATTCTCAACGCCTACCCTCACGACCCATTCCGCCTAGACTAGCCTGGTCCCCAAGCCCCCAAACTAAGTTGCGGTGGAATAGTTCCTGGATGGGCTGCTAGAACCCAAAAACAGGAACTATTTCACCGCAACTGATGAGGGGATG
>CABSMS010000122.1 GCA_902478885.1 uncultured Collinsella sp.
ATCTACACAAGGCTATTCGTCGGCAGCGTCAGATGTGTATAAGAGACAGCCTCGCCTACTTACGCCCAGCCCCTCCAATAAACGCGTTATCATCTTGACCCATGAACATACGTTAGGAGCAATCATGCCAAACGAGAACAGCTACGAAGTCGCGCTGCAAAAGAGCAACGCCATTCGCGAGGGCTTGGCCAATACGCCCGAGAAGTTCACCATGCTCACCGGTGATCGCCCCACCGGCCGTCTGCACCTGGGCCACTACTTCGGTACCCTCAAGGGCCGTGTTGAGCTGCAGGACATGGGCGCCAAGACCAACGTGCTCATCGCCGACTACCAGGTCATCACTGACCGCGACACCACCGAGCACATCCAGGACAACGTGTACAACATGGTCATGGACTACCTTGCCTGCGGTATCGACCCCGACAAGACCATGATCTACGCGCACTCCGCCGTGCCCGCCGCCAACCAGCTCATGCTGCCGTTCCTGTCGCTGGTGTCCGAGGCCGAGCTGGCGCGCAACCCCACGGTAAAGGCCGAGATGGAGGCCTCGGGCCACGAGCTCACCGGCCTTCTGCTCACCTACCCGGTGCACCAGGCCTGCGACATCCTGTTCTGCAAGGGCAATGTGGTGCCCGTCGGCCGCGACCAGCTGCCGCACATCGAGCTCACCCGTACCATCGCCCGCCGCTTTAACAACCGCTACGGCAAGGTGTTCCCCGAGGTCGACGCACTGCTGTCCGAGACCCCGCTGCTGCCGGGCCTGGACGGTCGCAAGATGAGCAAGAGCTACGGCAACGCCATCAATATTTCGATGACCGCCGAGGAGACGGCCAAACGCATCAAGAAGAGCCAGACCGACTCCGAGCGCATGATCACATTCGATCCCGAGAACCGCCCCGGCGTGTCCGGTTTGCTTTCGACGGCCGCCATCTGCACCGGTCGCTCCGAGGTCGAAATTGCCGAGGAGATTGGCATGGGCGGCTCCGGCCAGCTCAAGAAGTACGTGACCGAGGCCGTCAACGAGTACTTCGCACCTATCCGCGAGCGTCGCCAGCGCTACGAGAACGATCTGGATTACGTGAAGGACGTGCTGCACGAGGGCAACCGTCGCGCCAACGAGATCGCCGAGCAGACCCTGGCCGAGGTTCAGGACGCCATGGGCATGGTGTACTAGACCGATCTGCTGGCTTGAGCTTTCGATTGCTTTAGGGCGGGCGCTACGGCGTCCGCCTTTTTTGGAGCCGGACCGCTTCGGCTCCGTCCATCGCACCCCCTCGACAAACAGGAACAGGCCCGCCGGCAGCTAGTTGCCAGCAGGCCTGTTCCCGAAGTACACCGTTGAATCGCACAGAGGGGAGGAATGCGAATCAAACTCAACAGGGCAGGCTTTTTCATCGCCTATTGCCTGCTCCGTTGCTGAAACCAATATAGTTCACCGTGGTTTACTTTCTGACGGCAAAGTACGCCACCACACCTTCTCCATAAGTTAGCTCTGGTAAACCTACAGCGTAAAACCACCACAAAGGGGACAGGCGCCTTTGTGGTGGTTTTCGCCACGGCAGAACCGCTAGAGCCCGGCAGGCCAGCGACAGGCGGCCAAGTCGACGTGCATGTCGTCCTTAAACGCCACACCTTCCCCTAGCAAAAGCTCACGTTGAGCATCGGGACCGCCAAAAGCGAAGCCCTCGCATATGTGCCCGTCGGCAAACACCACGCGGTGACAGGGAATCTCGCCGGGGCGCGGATTACTATGCAGGGCATACCCCACGTACCGCGCACTTCGTGGACGACCGGCAAGCAGCGCCACCTGGCCATACGTGGCGACCATCCCCTCGGGGATCTGCTCGACCACCTCGTACACCCGTTCAAAAAAGCCCTCAGACGCCATTGCTCGCTCCCTTCCACCCGGAAAAGCATAAACCACCACAAAGGTGCCTGTCCCCTTTGTGGTGGTTTATGGCAGGTCGGTTAGTTGGCGGGCTGGAAGAAGGCTACGGCGACGGCGCCGGGGCCTACGTGGGTGCCGATGGTGGCGCCGATGGTGTGAACGGGCAACTCGCCCTCGGTGTGGCCAGCCCACAGTGCCGCGCTGTCCTCGACATACTTCTTGAGCACCGCATCCGAAAGACCCGTATAGCCGAGCGCCAGCGGCATGGAAAAGTCGATGCCGCCCGCCTTTTCGACCTTTTGGTTCAGCAGGTTGCGGCCGTTCTTGGAACCGCGCGCCTTGCCCAGCTGCACGATCAGACCGTCCTCGACAGCCACCACAGGCTTTACGTTGAGCAGCGTGCCCACGGCGCCGGCCGCAGCAGACAGACGACCGCCGCGCACCAGGTACTCCAGCGTCTCGAGCAGGCCGATGACGACCACGCGGTCACGGACGGCCTCGACGGCCGCCGCGATCTGGGCCGCACTACGGCCCTCATCCACCAGGCGCAGGGCATACTCGACCAGGACACGCTCGCCCAGAGTGACGTTATTGCTATCCACCACGTACACATCGCCGCCCGGCGCCTCGGCTAGTGCGGTACGGGCGCTCTGATTGGTGCCCGAAAGCTTAGCGCCCACGGTAATAATCACAGCCTCATCGCCGGCTTCGCGAACCTCGGCGATAGCCTGCGAAAACGCGTACGGGTTGACCTGGCCGGTCTTGGGCAGCTCATCGCGCTCCACGAGCATCTCGTAAAAGCGCTGGTGATCGATGTCGACGCCATCCATGTACACATCGGTGCCAAAGGTGACGGACAGCGGCAGAGCACGCAGAGCGGGGTGCTCAGCCGGCGACATATCGCTCGCGGAATCGGTAATAATGCGGACGGACATAGCGAATCCTTTCTTGCGCGGACCTCGCGCGGGGAATTTTGACAGCAATGCCCCGGCACGGCATACGCACTCAAACGGGACTATGCAGTTGTTAATTGGAAGCAAATGCCTTGGCGGCCTTAGATCTCGCGCAGGGTGTTGAGAATCGTGCGCAGCGACGCATACATCTGCTCGCGCTGTTCCACACCCATAGCCTTACCGGTGGTATCGAGCACCTCGCGAATGATGCGGTCCGCCTCGCTCATGCTCTCGCCGCCCAGAGCGGTCAGGCGCACCGGAGCACGATACTTAACGGCGGCATCGCCCGAATCATCGACCTCGACGTAGCCACCCTCCTCCAGATGCGCCAGCGTACGCGAGACGGCGGCGCGGGTCACGCCTGCCATGCGAGCCAGGTCGGCGCCAGTCAGGCCGTCCTTGCTGCGCTCAAGATAGTACAGGCACATAACGTCGGAGCCCTTGAGACCCAGCCTTGCGCCCTCAGACGTCTTAATGCGCTGGATCTCCTTGTAGAGTCCGCTGATCAGTCCGACAAAGTCCTCGAAACGTGTCTCGTCGCTCTGCTGCATGGGAGACGACCGCCTTTCGCTTGCATAATGCTAACGGGTAAACATCTTAGCCGTACTTAACGGCCGGCAGCCCTGCACGCCCTATTTGTTAACCCATCAACATAAAAACCACCACAAAGAGGACAGGCACCTTTGTGGTGGTTTGGGCCGGCGAACATGATCCGCAGGCGTCGCTACAGCTCCACGCAGGGATTGTCGCGGGTCACAAGCGTCTTAACGACAACCGTAGCGCCCAGATAACGCTCGAGCAACTCGGCGAGACGATCAACGGCAGCCTGGCAATCCCCCATCTGCTCGGGCTCCACGCACTCAATCGCCAGGAACGCATCGGCCGAATCATCGGACAGCGCCGTGCGAACGCCGTCGCGCCAGTTCCAGCAGCGGCACACAGCGCCCGCATCGTCGATGTAGGCGAGCTCGCCGGGCAGCGTCGGATCGTCCGCCTCCTCGCCAAGCGGCAAGAACGCATCGCCACCATCGGTCACCTTCAAGCGAAGATCTCCCTCAATCGCATGCAGGTCCTCGCCGCCAACGGGCAGCGCGTAGGTCAGCGACACCGTGTTGTAAATATCCACCGCGGGCGTAATGTGGCCCACCGGCTTGCCTTTGAGCACGCGTTTGAGCAAGTTCTCGATCGAGCAGCGCGCGCCTTTCTTGGTCTTGAACAGACGATAGGCCTCGCGCCATGCCTTGACCGGTGCGTTCTCGCTGATAGTGTCGCTGGTCAGATGACGCTCCGCATCGATATTGGCGCGGTCGAGCAACGCCGCAATCGCATCCACGTCCTCTTGAGGAATCTGAGCCGTGGGCTTCATGCCCTCCACGATCACAACACCGACCGCTGCCTGCGGAAACAGCTCCCAGAATGAATCCTCGGTAATAAAGCTCTTCATACGCTCTCCCTTCATTGTGCGCGCCCGAGTGAGGGCGCCTAAACAAAAAGCGCCCTTACAACGGCCACCTTCAAAGTCCTACGGTGCCGTCACAAGAACGCTTGCGCTGTCCCCATCCGGAGAAGGGGACGATATGTCAGGCGTATTGTAACCCGAGTCATCCACGCGAGCAAAACCACCACAAAGATGCACTGGCCCCTTTATGGTGGTTTTGGGTCTGAGGCGACGCTAGTGGCGGAGTCCCAGCAAGCCGCGGCCGCGATGACGGGCCTCGGCGGACACCTGGGCGTGCGGGCCGGCGGCCTTGACGGACTCGGGAAGGTGCGAGTACTTCTTCTCGAAGTTCTCCTCGAACATCACCGCCAGGTTGTGCGCTGCCTCGTCGTAGCGCGCGGTGCTCTGCCAGTACTGGCGCGGCACCAGGATGCCGTCGGGCACACCGTGGCACGTAGTGGGAATGTCGACATTAAAGATATCGTCGTGCACAAACTCGCTGTCCTCGATGGTACCGTCGAGGGCGCGAGCGACCAGGGCGCGCGTGTAGGCCAGCTCGATGCGATGGCCCACGCCATAACCGCCGCCAATCCAACCGGTGTTGACCAGGTAGACGCGCGTGCGGCCGTCGGCGATGCGCTCGCCGAGCATCTTAGCGTAGACCATGGGGTCGAGCGGCATAAACGGCTCGCCAAACAGCGAGGAGAACGTGGG
>CABSMS010000123.1 GCA_902478885.1 uncultured Collinsella sp.
CAGCGTCAGATGTGTATAAGAGACAGGCCTAACGTTATACACGGGCACGATAAGGGTTATGTTCAGCTTTTGATCCACGTTTAAGAATGCTTCCTAGTCGTATCTCTATACCAATCGAGCGGGCGCACCGGCGTACAGCGCGCCCGACTCGGTAAGGTCGCACGTGACAACAGGGTTCTCCGAGACGAGAGGGCGGCACGCAATCGAGGAACCGCGCTTAACGACCGCATTAGCGCAAAGGCAACAATGCTGACCAATCGAAACCGGCGCGTAGGTTAACTTTGAGCTAACCCCTCTGCAGTCGAATTCGTGGTCGCGGTCGTAAATCTGGACATTAGGACCAAAGAGCGTGTTTGCACCGATGAGGGCGGATTGGACTGCCGTCACGCGGCAGCCCTCGTTCATGTAGACGCCGTCTTCCAGCACTAAAGTTGCGCCTTTATTGACCTGTACGAAGCACTCGGGGCTCAAATAAACGCCCGCACCGATGCTGAGGGATGCGCCCTCGTCCAATATCACCCGTGCGCCCTTGCCCAGGTACAATGGTTTGTCTGAGGCGATCTTGAACCAATTTCCGGCCACAACGCACATCTTGGCAACCCGTAGGGCGGAAGCGCCCCATTTAAGCGCCTTAGCAATCTTGTTCATCGGTGCTTCCGCTACTTGTAGGGTCGAAGTCGCTGGAAACGCTGACGCGCCAGGCCTTCAACTCATGCGCAATACGCTTGTCGGCAGGCGGAAGTGACATATAGTCCCCGTACATTATCGAGAGATAGCGGTCTGCATCCTCAAAGCCAAAGAACTGTTCGTTTTCGAATTCGTATTCAACCAAGTTGTTAAACAGGCTCGCGGGGAAAACCTCCAGCGACTGGCTGACCGCCCAAGCCAGATTGGCAGCAGTGCCGATAGTTGAAAAGCAACCGTTATCCGTCATCGTTCTTAGCTTGCCGAGAGCCCACTGTTGCAGAGGGGTGTGCCTGGCAAGCGCGCCGAAGACGGTTTTGAAGCAGCCAGCAACTCCTGGCTGTCCCGAGCTCCATCTTGATGCTTGGAACAGGTACTTATATCGAGCTGCTGCATCCCAGGCCTTGCTGGCTTCGGCTTCACTTTCGAAAGAAACAATCGGAAAGATATCGATCCACACATATTCGCGGATTCCCTCTGCAATGAATGCAGATTTTACCTCAATGCTGGTATCCACCAGTTTTTCAAAAGGAATTGCAGCTGAACCTTTAAGGTTCAGCTGACTGGCAAGCCCAACATGGGATTGCTCCGCTCCAGTACGGGAGGCGAAGCCAGCCAGAAACTTCCTGTAGTCCTCAACGGGCATGACGACATCGATATCATCATCCCAGGGAATGAACCCCTTGTGCCTAACCGCACCGAGAAGAGTGCCGGAACCCATTGAATATCGCAGATTGTTCTCTCGACAATAGCAGTCGAAAATGCGAAGGAGCCGCAGCTCGGCAGCTTTCACCTCTTGCATGGATAAATACTCGGTCGTCATATTACGCTCCTTTAGTCATATTCCTATAGCGATCAGAGAGCTGCTCGTAGAGCGACCTCGTGGTGTAACCCGCTTTATCAAGAAACGGAACATAGTCCGCCTCGGCAGTTAGTTCCCTTTTGCCGGCGCAGGTTTCCAGCAAATCAGCCCACTCCTTGTCGGAAAGCGAAAGTGCTGCGCGCTTGAGAAGGCCCGTCAGATCGGCCTCTTGGGTAACCGCGTCAGAGCTGAGGATGGGCAGTCCATTTGCCTGGGCCTCAATGAAGGCAATCGGTAGCCCCTCGTGGAAAGAGGGGGCAAGCAGCGCATCCATGGCGCTGTAGTACCTCCAGATATCGTCAACGGTACCGATGAAAACCGCCGATTCGCTCAGCCCCAATTTAGCCGCCTTCTCCTTCGCAAGGGGAAGTTCCTCGGCTTGGCCGAAGAGCAGAAGGCGAGAATCGGCCTTACTGGAGCGCAGCTGATTGAAGATATCGAGGGCGCGCAGGGTGTTTTTCGCAGGAATGCCTGCCCCGACAAACCCTATGACGGTGGCATTGCCCGGGATCCCAAGCCGATGTCTAACGGCAGCCCGGTCAGAGGACGAGAATCGGAATTTATCGGAATCGACCCCGTTGTGCACCAAGGCATAGCCAGCGCCCTGAAAGAGATATTCACCTGCGACCTCGCTGCATGCCCAGCGCTCACTCGCCGACGGGAGAAACCTCTCTATCATGGCCACGTTGACCATATTCTTCAAACGCGAGGTGCTGCCAAGCGCGCTGTTATGGCAGTGCACGATGCGCGAGGGAACTCCGGCTTTTTTGGCCTCAGAGGCGAAGACGAAGCCGAGTGCGTTGTTCGTGTGAATCTGAACGATGTCGAAACGGTGCTTCGACAGAAAAGCGCCAAGACGCTTCGCCCCCAGAGTGCCAACCAGCAGCGGGCTGTAGCTATCAATTAAAGGACCGTAGAATCGCTCTCCGAACCTGTCCCCTTCGACGCGTCCAACCGAAAGTACGCTCTGCTCGATATCGGGAGCTGGGCAATCAAGCATCGTAGAGACGAAGGTCCTCACCCCGCCCCTGCCGGGTCCTAACTGTTGAATGATGTGCAGGACCCGAATCATCGCGACCTACCTTCCAGCACGTCGCCGATCCGCTCGCTCGCATGACCATCACCGTAGGGGTTCGAGGCATGGCTCATGGCCGCGTACTCCCCCTCATCGGAGAGCAGACGACTGAACTCGCGGTAGATGACGTCTTCCTCGGTGCCGACGAGTTTCAGCGTGCCGGCGGCGACTCCCTCGGGGCGCTCGGTGGTGTCTCGCATGACGAGGACCGGCTTGCCCAGGCTAGGCGCCTCCTCCTGGATGCCGCCCGAGTCGGTGAGGATGAGGTGGCTGGCGGCCATGAAGTTGTGGAAGTCGAGAACCTCGAGCGGGTCGATGATGTGGAGCCTGTCGAAGCCGTCGAGCTCCTCATGGGCGGCCTTGCGGACGATCGGGTTCATGTGGATGGGGTAGATCGCCTTGGTGTCTGGGTGCTCCTCCATCACGCGGCGGATGGCGCGGAACATGCGGTGCATTGGCTCTCCCAGGTTCTCGCGGCGGTGCGCCGTGATGAGGATGAGGCGCGAGCTTTCCGCCCACTCGAGCTCGGGGTGGGAGTAGCCCTCGCGCACGGTGGTGCGCAGGGCGTCGATGCCGGTGTTGCCGGTGACCCAGATCCTGGACTCGGGCTTGCCCTCCCCGAGCAAATTCTCCTTGCTCGCCTCCGTCGGGGCAAAGTAGTACTCGCTCACGATGTCGACCGCCTGGCGGTTGAACTCCTCCGGCCAGGGGCTGTAGATATCGTGCGTGCGCAGGCCGGCCTCGACGTGGCCCACGGGAATCTGAAGGTAAAAGCACGCGAGCGCCGAGGCGAAGCTGGTCGTGGTGTCTCCGTGGACCAGGACGACATCGGGCCTCTCGTCCTCGAGGACGGCCCTGAGCTTGAGCAGCACGTCGCACGTCACGTCGAACAGCGTCTGGCCCGGCTTCATGATCGCAAGGTCGTGGTCAGGAGTCACGCCGAAGACACGCAGCACCTGATCGAGCATCTCTCGATGCTGGCCGGTCACGGTCACGACGGTCTCAAACTCATCCGTGCGTGTCTTCAGCTCATTGACGAGCGGGCACATCTTGATTGCCTCCGGGCGGGTGCCGAAGACGAGCATTACTTTCTTCTTAGTCATTGGCCTTGCTCCTCTTTGACTCCTTGCGGAGAAGCATGTAGAAACGGGTGTTGCCGACCACGTAGCGCTTCACCAGGCGCTTGGGCTCCTGCATCATGCGGAAGAGCCACTCCAGGTTCGCGCGCTGCATCCACATCGGGGCGCGCGGGATGTTGCCGGAGACCACGTCGAACGAACCCCCCACGCCCACGAAAGCGCCCTTGGCGCCCAGCTCGCGGAAACGCTCGATCAGGCGTTCCTTCTTGGGCGAGGTGATGCCCACGAACACGATGTCGGGCTCGGCCTGCTCAACCTCGGCGACCACGGCATCGAACTCGTCTTCGCCGAAGTAGCCGTCACGGTAACCCGCAAGGACCATCTTGGGATACCTCTCGGACAGTACCTCGGCGGTCTTTGCGACCACTTCGGCTTTGGCGCCTAGCAGGTAGACGCTGTGCCCCTCACGCTCGGCCAGCCCACACAGCTCCCACATGAGGTCGATGCCGGCCACGCGCTCGGGCAAGTCCACGCCCAGCTTCTTGGCGGCCATGACCATGGACGCGCCATCGGCGTTTACGATCTCGCAGCGGCGCACGCACGCATCCATCTCGGGATCGTCGCGCATCTGAAGCAACTTGTCGGCGTTCACGCCGATCAGATGGGCGAAGCGCCCCTCCTTGATGAGGGCATCGGTCGCCTCGACGGTCTGCTCCATCGTCCAGGGATCGACGGGGGCGCCCAGGACTTCGACTCGTCCGGGAAGATCAACCGTTGAACCGGTGCCTTCGTAATTCCCTATAGTCTCTTTAGCAAGCGCCATTTCCGCTAACAACCTCAATCACTGTGAGTAGGATTATTTTGAAATCGAAGAAAATGCCTCGTTTGGCTATATATTCAAGATCGCGTCGGACCATCCCGTCGAATCCAGTCGAGTTACGCTCAGTGACTTGCCACCAGCCGGTGATGCCAGGCTTCACGGCAAGACGCTGCAGGTCGTACTCGGTGTACTCGGCCACCTCATTCGGAAGTGGCGGGCGCGGGCCGACGACGGACATCTGGCCCAGAAACACGTTCAGGAACTGTGGGAACTCGTCAATGGAGTGCTTGCGGATGAACTTGCCGATCCTGGTAACGCGCGGGTCCTCCTTCATCTTGAAC
>CABSMS010000124.1 GCA_902478885.1 uncultured Collinsella sp.
AAGAGACAGCCAACGCCCTGCGCGACGCCAAGCTTAAGCTCTCCGATCTGACCGAGGTCATCCTCGTCGGCGGCTCCACCCGTATGCCCGCCGTCCAGGAGCTCGTCAAGACCATGACCGGCAAGCAGCCCAACATGTCCGTGAACCCCGACGAGGTCGTTGCCGACGGCGCTGCCGTCCAGGGCGGCGTGCTCACCGGCGACGTCGAGGGCATCCTGCTGCTCGACGTTACCCCGCTGTCGCTGGGTGTCGAGACCATGGGCGGCATCATGACCAAGATGATCGACCGCAACACCACGATCCCGACCTCCAAGACCGAGGTCTACTCCACCGCTGCCGACAACCAGACCAGCGTCGAGATCAACGTGCTCCAGGGCGAGCGCGAGCTTGCCCGCGACAACAAGTCGCTCGGTAAGTTCCAGCTGACCGGTATCCCGGCTGCCCGCCGCGGCGTGCCGCAGATCGAGGTCACCTTCGACATCGACGCCAACGGCATCGTCAAGGTCTCCGCTAAGGACAAGGGCACCGGCAAGGAACAGCAGATCACCATTTCCGGCTCCACCGCTCTGTCCGACGACGAAGTCGATCGTATGGTCAAGGACGCCGAGGCTCATGCCGAGGAGGACAAGAAGCAGAAGGAAGAGGTCGAGGTCCGCAACCAGACTGACAGCCTGTGCTACTCCACCGAGCAGACCCTCAACGAGCTCGGTGACAAGGTTTCCGCCGATGTGAAGTCCAAGGCCGAGGCCGCTATCGCCGACGCCAAGAAGGCGCTTGAGGGCTCTGACGTCGAGGCCATCAAGGCCGCCGGCGAGTCCCTGCAGTCCGTGGCCTACGAGCTGGCTCAGGTTGTCTACGCCGACGCTCAGCAGCAGACCGACGGTGCCGCCGGCGCCCAGCCTGCCGACGATGACGTCGTCGACGCCGACTACGAGGTTGTGGACGACGAGGACAAGTAATCATGTCCGCCCGTAAAGCTCGCACGGAGGCGGCCGCCGTTGGTGCCGCCCCCGTTGACTCTGAGGAGAAGGACGTGAAGATTCCCGTAGAGGCCGTCGACGATACCGAGGCCAACGAGGCCGCGGCCGCCGAGGCTGTCGAGAACCAGGTAGAGGATTCCAACAAGGAGGCGACGATGACCGAGGACGAGATGGTGGAAGCTGCTATCCGCGCCGGTGAGGAAGCCGCCGACAACGACTTTAAGCTCAAGTTCGAGCAGGCCCAAAAGGAGCTCGCCGACGTGCGCAGCGAGCTCGATGCTGCGGCAGAGGCCCAGAAGGCCGCCGAGGACAAGGCAAAGGACGCCACCGAGCGCACCGCCCGTCTGCAGGCCGACTGGGAGAACTTCCGTCGCCGCACTGCCAACGAGCGCATCGCCGAGCGCGAGCGCGCGACCGAGAAGCTCGTCACTGCGCTGCTGCCGGTGGTCGACGATATCGAGCGTGCGATCGACCATGCCCGCAGCCAGGAGCTTGCCGACGACTTTAAGCAGTTCGTCGACGGCGTCGACGCGGTGCATGCCAAGCTGCTCGATGTGTTTGCGCACGAGGGCGTTGAGCCCATCGACCCCAAGGGCGAGGCGTTCAATCCGCTCGAGCACCAGGCCGTGGGTCGCGTCGAGGACGCGTCGCAGTACGACGAGACTATCAACGACGTGTACCAGAAGGGCTACCGCATGGCGGACCGCATCCTGCGTTCCGCGATGGTGACGGTGACCTACGGTGGCGAGAAGCGCCCCGCACCGGAGCCCGAAGCGGCGCCCGAGGATGCTGCGGCCGATACGGCCGAGAGCACCGAGGAGTAATTGAGAAGGGCCCCGGGGCAACACCCGGGGCCCTTTCTGGCCTAGTGCCATATGAAAGTATGAGCCGCCGCCCGCTGGGCGACGGATGAAACAGGAGAGGAGCTACGATGGCTGCAGGCAAAACCTTCTATGACATCCTGGGCGTATCCAAGAGCGCCTCCGACAAAGAGATCAAGAGCGCGTTTCGCAAGCTCGCGCAAAAATATCACCCCGATGCCGGCGGCGACGAGGCCAAGTTCAAGGAGATCAGCGAGGCCTACGAAACGCTTTCGGACGAGAAGAAGCGCAAAGAGTACGACCAGATGCTCATGTTTGGCGGCATGCCGGGCGCGGGCGGCGCGTATGGCGGCGGCTACGGTGCCGGCGCGGGCGCCAGCGGCTGGGGCGACATCTTCGACAGCATCTTTAGCGGCAACGGCGCCTGGGGCAGCGATTGGGGCTCGGGCTTTGCCGGGGCTGCGGGCGCTGCCGGTGCGGGCGCGGGCCGCAACCGCGCGCGCAAGGGCGGCGACCTGTCGCTGACCGTCGATGTGACGGCCGAGGATGCGTTCCGCGGCGTGACGCACAAGGTCACCTACCGCATTCCCTCGACGGGCGAGCAGCAGACCATCACGGTCTCGGTGCCCGCGGGCGCGGTCGACGGCGGCAAATTGCGTTACAAGCGCCGTGGCGAGTACGGCGTTGCCGGAGGCGAGCGCGGCGACCTGGTCGTGACCACGCATGTGGAGGAGCATCCGCTGTTTAAGCGCAAGGGTGCCGATGTGACCATGGAGGTGCCGATCTCGGTCTACGAGGCGGCGCTCGGCTGCACGGTGGATGTGCCCACGCCCGGCGGCGCGACGGTTCGTCTGAAGGTGCCCGCTGGCACCCAGACGGGCAAGAAGTTCCGCTTTAAGGAAATGGGGGCGCCCGACGTTAAGCACCGTGGCCGCACGGGTGCGTTGCTCGTCGAGATCAAGGTGCAGGTTCCCTCGAACCTGTCCGACGATGAGCGCGATGCCATGACCAAGCTGCGCGAGGCCGACACGCGCGATTATCGCGAGAAGGTCAACCGTTACAAGGCGACGTACTAGGGCGGTTGCGGCGCACGCCCGCGCCCGCGGGCTTATGATGGACGATAACGAGACGGAAAGGGGTCAGGTAGCATGGCCGAGGACAATAGGAACAAACCGCTGTACATGATCAGCGTGGCGGCCGAGCTGACCGGCATGCATCCGCAGACTCTGCGCGTCTACGAGTCCAAGGGCCTGGTGAACCCCCAGCGCTCGGGCGGCAACACGCGCCTGTATTCGCGTGCCGATATCGAGCGCCTGGAGCTCATCAACCAGCTGACCGACGAGGGTATCAACCTTGCCGGCGTGGTGCGCATCCTCGATATGAAGGAGCGTGCCGAGGAGCGCGAGCGCGAGAACGAAAAGCTCCGTGCTCGCGTGCGCCAGCTCGAGGACGAGCTGCACGAGTACAAGATGCAGAAGAAGATCACCGCCCTGGCTCCGCGCGACGGCTCGGTTAACCCCGAACAGGTCATGCGCAAGCTTTTGGGCGCCGGCGGGGATCTCTAGGTTACGGCGTTTTACCAAACGCCGTAACCGGCCGACGCTGCGCGCCGCCCAGGGCGACAATTTGTCATTCAAAAGGCGAGGCATGACCAGAAGGTCAATGCCTCGCCTTTTTCATGCCAACTTGTTCGCCCTGGACGTCGCTCGCTGTCCGTCCTCTACCTGCGGCGTTGCCTTGCTCGCTCTGGTGGGCTTTCGCTGTCCGCGCCAAAACATCGGCGTTGTTATGGGTAGTCATTGGGGACGTTCTTAAATGACTAGTCGAAAGGGACGCTCTTGCACCTAGTCATTGGGGACGTTCTTAAATGACTAGTCGAAAGGGACGCTCTTGCACCAAATCTGCCGGCCCCACACTGGGCTCGTTCTTTACTTTACTGAGATAAAGTGAACGTGTAGATTCGTAACCCACTCGCAACCGTTCTATGGCACGATATTGAACGAATGTATGCTATGCGCCCAAATCTTTTGGGCAGAGTGGGAGACAGTATGGTCAAGCTGTACGAGGACGGCATCTACCTGCGTAACGGCAGCGAGGTTGTGCCTGTGGCCGAGGCTGCCGAGCGCGGTATTACGCAGACGCCCGAGGATGCTAAGCGCGGCACCATCGCGTATTCGATCCTCCAGGCACACAATACGTCCGGCAATCCCGAGGCGCTCAAGATTCGCTTCGACGCCATGGCGAGCCACGACATCACCTTCGTTGGCATCATCCAGACGGCGCGCGCCTCGGGCATGGAGCAGTTCCCACTGCCCTACGTGCTCACCAACTGCCATAACTCGCTGTGCGCCGTGGGCGGCACCATCAACGAGGATGACCACGTCTTTGGCCTTTCCGCGGCCAAGAAGTACGGCGGCATCTTCGTCCCGCCGCATATCGCTGTCATCCATTCCTTTATGCGTGAGAACTTCGCCGGCTGTGGCAAGATGATCCTGGGCTCCGACTCGCACACCCGCTACGGCGCTCTGGGCACCATGGCCGTGGGCGAGGGCGGTGGCGAGCTGGCAAAGCAGCTGCTGCGCGACACCTACGACGTTGCCTATCCCGGCGTCGTTGCCATCTACCTCACGGGCGCCCCGCGCCCCGGCGTTGGCCCACACGATGTGGCGCTCGCCATCATCCGCGCCGTCTTTGCCAAGGGCTACGTCAAGAACAAGGTCATGGAGTTCGTGGGCCCCGGCATTGCGAGCATGACGACCGATTATCGCAACGGCGTCGACGTCATGACCACCGAGACCACCTGCCTGTCGAGCATCTGGGCCACCGACGAGGACACGCGCGCGTTTTTGACCATGCACGGCCGCGGCGACGACTACCGCGAGCTCAAGCCCGCCGATGTCGCCTACTACGACGGCTGCGTCGAGGTCGACCTGTCGAGCATC
>CABSMS010000125.1 GCA_902478885.1 uncultured Collinsella sp.
AAGAGACAGGCCCCGAGCACGGCCCCGACGAGGGTATCTGGGAGCGCCAGCTCAAGCGCGCCCTCGCCATCTACATCCGTAGCCTCGAATCCCTCCTCAACCCTAAAGTGAGGATAGACCCAAAATTGGGGTAATGGTGTCGCATGGGTAGCATAGTCCCAATTTGGGGTTAGTCTCCATTTTGGGATTAGTCGCCGTTGGTCTGATTGCGGCCGGTGGCGTAGTCGATCTGCACGTGCGGCTGCAGGTTGTAGCAGTACACGTGGAAGCACAGGGTCTTGCCGTGGTCCTCGACCGATTGCGCCTCAAGGCGCACGCCACGGCAGACAAGTTCCTCTTCGTTATACATGGGCGTGACGCGGTAGAGCACATGGTTGCCCGTGTCGCGGATGTAGCCGAGAATCTGCTCCTCAAACGGCAGCATGCCCGTTTCGTTGAGATAGCGCGTGCCGGTGAGGAGATTTTTGCGGTTGGCGTTTTCGCCGCAGAGCGACCAGGCGATAAGGTGGCAGCGGTTGTAGAGGCTCTGGCCCGGAATAAAGTCGTAGCGCTGCTGGTGCCAACCGGCAGGATGGATACGCGAGATATCGCCGCGCTCGCCTTGACCGAGTGATTCGGGGCCCACGCAGGCGAGTGCTTTGCGGGTGCGGCCCAGGCTGTCGAGCTTGGAGAACTTCTTAAAGCAGCCCTCTTCTGTAGCGCGCTCGTATTCATCGAGCGTGAATGATGGTGTGCCGAGCGGGTGCGTGCTGTCGGCGCGAAGGGCAACGTAGGGGTTGCCGGCGTAGTCGGGAATGCTGCTGAGATAAACACCGCGGGCGCGGTTGAGGTCGGGGTTTTCGATCTCGTCGATGGGGGTGGCGGCACTGTCCGCGGAAACGTCGTCATCGGTGTCGGTTGCGGCGGAATCGGAGCCATCGCCAGAGTCCTGGCCGTTTTGAGGGTCCGGGGAGCTCGCCGTTCCCGATTCGAGCCGAGCGACCAGGCCTGCCTCGTCGTCGGTGCGGCTGGGACTCTCGTTTTGTTTTTCGGCCAGAGCCGCCGCCTGTTCATCGCTTTGTGGCGACAGCAGCTTGGGCGCCCCGTCGACCGATCCCGTAAACAGCGCAAACCCCAACACCACGGCGGTGCCGATGGAAAGTACTTGCTTGTAAGCGGACTTGCGCGACATAGGGGCTCCTGGATGGACGGTTGGGAATCTACCAGTCTAGCAGGAGCCGGCAAGGGCCGTTCTGTCGAACAAATACTTAAGATTTGAGACAAACGCTACTGATTCATTTGTCCCGCGGTCTAGATCGAGGTGGAGTCGAGCCAGTTGAGCTTGCACTCGAGAATGCGCTGCTCGCCGGGTTCGCTGCTTCCGTCAAGTAGGGCGAGCAGCATCTCGGCTGCTTCGCGACCTTCTTGGTCGACGGGCTCGATGATGGTGGAGACGGTCGGTGTGGTGAGATTAGTCCAGTCTTCGCAGTTGAGTCCCAAAAGGCCGATTTGCTGCGGAAGCAGATGGGCCATTGGCTGGAGGGCCTTGTAGACACGGGGAAGTGCCCACTGATTTTGCACGAAGATAAGGGTTCGCTTGGCGGGATTGAACTTGAATTTAAAGTATTCGGTGAGCTCGTTGATTGACGGCTTGTTGTGATCGATGGGAATCGCTTTGTAGAGCTGCCCGTTCGCTGCCAGCGCCTCGGCATACCCCTGAAAACGCTCCATGCGGGTGCGCATTTCGGTCATGTTGGCGGCAATGGAAAAGAAATCTTCGTAGCCGGCGTCGAGGAGTGCCTGTGTGGCGTTGTACACGCCGTCGTAAAGGTTGGTTTTGATCCAGCTGGTACCTGGGCTATAGATGGCCGCATCGAAAAAGACGACCGGCTTGCCGGCGCGTCTAATGCGGTCATGCACGGCTTTGAAGTTTGCCGTGGGCTGGATGATAAAGCCATCGACGCCCAGCGAGAGCATCTTGTCGACGTACATGAGCTCGGTCTCGGGGTTAAAGTTGCTCGTGCAAACGACCGTCTGGTAGCCCGCGGGGAGCATGACCTGCTCCATGCCATTGAGAACGAGCCCCGCCCATTTGTTGGTGTTATCCAAAATGATGATGGCAATGACGTGGGTTTGCTTGCCGGTGAGCGTCTGCGCTTGGGCGTTGGGAACGTATCCGAGTTCCTTAATGACGCGCGCGATTTTGTTCTGCGTCTTCTCGCTAAGCTTTTCTCGTTTGTCGTTGAGGTAATACGAGACGCTTGCCGTCGAGGTTCCCGCCTCTCGAGCGACGTCTGCGATCGTAACGCGCTGTTTTGCCACAGCGACTCCTTCCGACAGATGAGCATTTTCCAACATGATGACTTTGAGTCTTGGTGAAGGATACGCTTCGGTGAGCGGCTTTTTCCTTTCATATGAGTATGCAACAAATGCGGCATACGGGTGGGGTCGAAATTTGTGACCGGCATGCGCATCTGCCGTCTACCGAGAAAATCAAATACTTCTTGACTTTTGAAATCGAGGGCAAAATCGCAGGATTCATTTTTGGTTAAAAGCATAACTAAATCGCATAACCAACGCTCTGACTGCGCGTTTACCGAAATAAGCTGGCATTAAGAAAAACGAGCACCTATATTGTTCTTGTCGAAAAGACAGCAAGTCCAAACGGCAGGGGATGCTCCGGAGGCCTCCGCAAACGGTGTCTTGCGCACGCAACTCTATGAAAAGAGGGAAGCAATGAAGATCGTAGGCGTTGCCGCCTGTACTGTGGGTATCGCCCACACGTATATGGCCCAGAAGGCGATTCAGGATGAATGCGCCGCCCGTGGCATCGAGTGCAAGGTCGAGGCTCAGGGTGGCCTGGGTATCGAGAATGAGCTCACGCAGGAAGACGTGGACTCCGCCGACCTGGTCCTGGAGTCCGTCGACGTGGGTGTCGAGAACGAGGACCGTTTTGAGCAGAAGATGGCCGAGGGCAAGTTCCTGAAGGTCGGCACCTCGGATGTAATCGCCGATCCGGTAAAGATCATCGACCAGGCCATTGAGATCATCAAGGCGACGGGTGGCGCCGTTGACGCGCCCAAGGCCGAGGCCAAGGCAGAGAAGAAGGCCGTCTCCGCTGCCCCGCAGGCCCCGACACCGGCGTCCAAGCAGTCTATCTTTGCCGATCCTGGCAAGACGCTGCTCAATGCATTCAATACCGGCGTTTCCTATTTTATCCCCATCGTCGTTATCGGCGGCGTGTTTCTTGCCTTCTCGCTGGCATCCGGTACCGCCGGCGCCAACGGCATGGAGGTTACGAACCCGCTGATGGTGAGCCTTAACACCATCGGCATGGCCGGCATCTCCATGATGATCCCGGTGCTTGCGGCATACATCTCCTACTCGATGGCCGGCAAGCCCGCGCTCGCCCCCGGTTTTGTCCTGGGCTACCTGGTCAACAACGCAGTCGTTACCCCTAACGGCAACAGCGTTTCGACCGGCTTCTTGGGCGCCATGATCATGGCGGTCATCTGCGGCTACTTTGTCCGCTGGATGAAGACCTGGAAGGTCAACAACACCATCCAGACCATCATGCCCATCCTGATCATCCCGATTCTGACCTCGCTTGTCCTGGGCATGGCCTATATCTACATCCTGGCCACGCCGCTTGGCTTTGTGATGGACTGGCTCACCGGCGTGCTCGGCAGCCTGCAGGGCGGTTCCGCAGTTGTCCTGGGTCTGGTCATTGGCGTTATGACCGCCTTCGATATGGGTGGCCCCATCAACAAGACCGCCTCGACCTTCACCATGGCCATCATGGCCTCCGGTATCTACGGTCCTAACGGTATGTTCCGCGTCGCCGTCGCCGTTCCCCCGATCGCCTGTGGCCTCGCTGCGCTCATCGCCAAGAACAAGTTCGATGACGCTGACCGCCAGATGGGCATCTCCGCGCTGTTCATGGGCTGCATCGGTATTACCGAGGGCGCTATCCCCTTCGCGGTCAAGGACCTCGGTCACACCCTGCCCGGCATTTGCATCGGCTCTGCCGTGGGTGCGGCACTTGCCGCCTTCCAGGGCATCGACTGCTACGTCCCGCACGGTGGCTTTATCGTCGCCCTTGCCACCAACAACGTCGCGCTGTTCTGCCTGGACATCGTGATTGGCGCCGTGGTCGCCGCTGCAATCCTGATTGCCATGAAGCCCACGCTCGATAAGCAGGCCAAGTAAACCTTTAAGGACTCCGGTTGTGCGGAGGGATGGATTTGACTCCGCACAACCGCCCCTACACAACAAAATCCATCCGTACTGATAGGGCCCACATCTGGGTCCCAGGGAACTTTTGTCAAAAATCCTCTGGAGAAGGAGAACAAAATGTCCAACCTCACCATCCGTCAGGCCGTTCAGGGCATGCTCAAGCTGCAGGATAGCGGCGATCACGCAACCATGGTCGGCATTGGCCCCATGAGCCCCAACCTGATTCAGGCCGTGTTCGAGCTTGCCAAGGACGAGGATTTCCCGCCCATGTTTATCGCCAGCCGCAACCAGGTCGATATGGACGAGATGGGCGCCGGCTACGTCAACGGTTGGGACCAGACGCGCTTTGCCGCCGACATCAAGAAGGTTGCCGACGAGGTGGGTTACACCGGTCCGTACTACCTGTGCCGCGATCACGGCGGTCCGTGGCAGCG
>CABSMS010000126.1 GCA_902478885.1 uncultured Collinsella sp.
AGCGCTAGTCTCGTGGGCTCGGAGATGTGTATAAGAGACAGGCAATCCCCTGCTCATGAAAACTGTCGAGCACCTGCTGCGCCGACGACGGAATCCGATGGTTCTTAAAGCTCAGCAACGTGCCGTCGATATCGAAAAACGCGGCCTTGATCATCCTCGCCTACTCCTCACCCTCGAGCTTCTCGCTCGCCTCGAGCCACGCCATCTCCAGCTCGTCCATGGCGGCGTGAGCCTCGTCGATCTTTGCCTGCTGCTCGCCCAGCGCCGTGTAGTTGGTGGGGTCGACCTGGGCCATCGCGGCCTCGGCCTCCTCCACGCGGGCGCGCTGCGTCTCCATCTTGCGCTCGAGCGAGCTCACCTCGCGGCGGAGCTTCTGGCGCTCGGCGTTGGAAAGGCCATTGGGCTGGCCACTCGACTTGGGCTTTTCGGCCGCAGCCGCCGCGGCACCGGTGTCAAACGTGCCGGTCTTGGCGCTCGGCGCACCCACGGGCTCGCCCTCGGCGGTGGCGTTGCACAGGCGCAGGTACTGGTCGACGCCGCCGGGCATATGCGTCAGGTGGCCGTCGAGCAGCGCCCACTGCTGGTCGGTCACGCGCTCCATCAAGAAGCGGTCGTGCGTCACCAGGATCAGCGTGCCGGGCCAGCCGTCGAGCAAGTCCTCGACAATCGCGAGCATGTCGGTATCCAGGTCGTTACCGGGCTCGTCCAGGATGAGCACGTTGGGCTCGTCCAGAATCGTCAGCAACAGCGACAGGCGACGGCGCTGGCCGCCCGAAAGATCGCCGATGCGGCTCCAGAGCTGCTGCGTCGTAAAGCCCAGACGCTCGCAGAGCTTCTCGGGCGAGGTCTCCTTGCCGTCGATGACGTAGTACTTCTTATAGTTGCCGAGCACCTCGCGGATCGTGTCGCCCATGAAGGGTTCGAGCTCCTCGAGCTGCTGCGACAGCACGCCAAAGCGCACCGTCTGGCCAATCTTCACACGGCCGCGCGTGGGCTCAATCTTGCCCTGGATCACGTCGAGCAGCGTCGACTTGCCGGCGCCGTTCTCGCCCAAAAGACCATAGCGGTCGCCCGCACCGATGAGCCAGGTCACATCGGAGAGCACCTGCTTGGGCGCACCATCGGTATCCGCATAGCCGGCGTCCACGTCGACCACGTCGATAACCTGCTTGCCCAGGCGGCTCACAGCGAGACGCTTGAGCTCCAACTCGTCACGCACGGGCGGTACGTCGGCGATGAGTTCGCGAGCGGCATCCACGCGAAACTTGGGCTTGGTGGAACGAGCCTGGGCACCGCGGCTCAGCCACGCGAGCTCCTTGCGCGCCATGTTGCGACGGCGCTCCTCGGTAACCGCGGCCATGCGGTCGCGCTCTACGCGCTGCAGGATGTAGGCCGAATAGCCGCCCTCGAAGGGATCGACCTGGCCGTCGTGGACCTCCCACATGCTGGTGCAGACCTCGTCCAAGAACCAGCGGTCGTGCGTGACCACGAGCATGGCGCCCTGACCGCGCTGCCAGCGGGCCTTAAGGTGACGCGCGAGCCAGTTGATGGTGCGCATGTCCAGGTGGTTGGTGGGCTCGTCGAGCATGAGCACGTCGTAGTCGCCGATCAGCAGGCGCGCGAGGTCCACGCGACGGCGCTGGCCGCCCGAAAGCTCGCCAACCGTGCCCTCCCAGGGCACATCGCTAATAAGACCGGCGAGAATCTGGCGCGTGCGGGGGCTCGACGCCCACTCGTACTCAGGCGTGTCGCCCACAACGGCATGATGCACGGTATCGGTGTCGACAAGCTGGTCCTTTTGGTCGAGCAGACCAATCGTGGTGCCGCGACGGTGCGTCACGCGGCCGTCGTCGGGCTCCAGCGTGCCGGCGAGCACGCTCAGCAGCGTCGACTTGCCGTCGCCGTTTTTGCCGACAATACCAATGCGGTCGCCCTCGCCCACGCCGAGCGTCACGCTATCGAAAATATGCTTGGTGGGAAACTCTAGGCTGACGGAATCGCATCCCAAAAGAATCGCCATATGCCCTGCTCCTTCGTAGAAATTCAACGTTGTCCATGATAGCAGCGAGCCCCACCCCAAACCACCACGAAGGCGCCTGTCCCCTTTGTGGTGGTCGTTTCGGTCGCAGAGCAAAAGGCGGGCCATCTCCCACAAGAGATGACCCGCCTCTCCAATCAGTCCCGCGGCAACCGTGGCCGCCGCGGGCCTCAAGCATGTCCCGGACTAGGAGAACATGCCGGTGAGGTAATCATTCAGCCGCTTATCCTTGGGCCGTTGGAAAATCTCGTCAGTCTCGTCGTACTCGACCATATCGCCCATGTAGAAGAACGCCGTGCGGTTGGATACGCGCGACGCCTGCTCCATGTTGTGCGTCACGATGACGATGGCGCGGTCGGCAACGATCGACGACATGAGGTCTTCGATCGCCAGCGTCGAGATGGGGTCGAGCGCCGAGCAGGGCTCGTCAAACAGGATCACGTCGGGGTTGAGCGCCAGCGTGCGCGCAATGCACAGACGCTGCTGCTGACCGCCCGAAAGCGCATAGGCGCTCTTGTCGAGCTTGTCCTTGACCTCGTCCCACAGTGCCGCGCCGCGCAGACTCTCCTCGACCATGCGGTCGAGCTCGTCGCGGTCGGTGATGCCGTGGCGCTTAGGCGCAAACGTGATGTTGTCGCGAATGGACTTGCGGAACGGGTTGGGCTGCTGGAACACCATGCCAATGGAGCGACGCAGCTCGTACGTGTTCTCGGTCCTGGTGTTCACGTTGCGCCCGCGATAGTTGATCTCGCCCTCCACGCGGCAGCCGCGAATCTCGCGATTCATGAGGTTGAGGCTACGCAAGAAGGTCGACTTACCGCAGCCCGAAGGCCCGATGAGCGCCGTGATCTCGCCCTTGTGAAAGTCGAGCGACGTATTGTGCAGTGCATGGTGGTCGCCATAGTACACGTTGACGTCCTTGGTGGAGAGCACGACCTCGTCGCTCACGGCCTTGCCGCTCACGCGCACGCGCTTCTCGCTCTCCCCCACGCTCGACAGGAAGTCTTGGGTCTCGGACGATGCCGCTTCGGTTGCGGGTGTTGCATTCATCTCGCTCATTCGGCCGTCATCTTCCTTGCCAGTTGCTTGCCCACAATGCGGGCGATTACGTTAAACAGCAGCACGCAAATCATCAGCAGCGCCGCGGTGCCCCAAACGATCTGCTGGGCCTCGGGGCTGCCCTCGCCATAGATCTTGTAGATATGCACGGCGAGCGACTCACCGGGACGGAACACGTTCCAGGCGCAGGTGGGGCTCGACAGGTTAAAGCTCAAGAAGTTGAGGCGAACCGGCGAGCTCATGCCCGAGGTAAAGAGCAGTGCTGCGGCCTCGCCAAAAACGCGGCCGGCCGAAAGCACGATGCCGGTCACGATGGCGGGCATGGCCTCGGGGATCAGGATGTGCAGCGTGGCCTCCCAACGGGTGAGGCCCATGGCCAGGCACGCATCGCGCTGGGCCTGCGGCACGTCCTCGAGTGCCTGCTGAATCACGCGCACCAGGATGGGGATGTTGAACATGGTGAGCGCGACGGCGCCGGAGATGATGGAGTACTTCCAGCCCAGCTGCACCGAGAACACCAGGAATCCGAACATGCCGACGACGATGGAGGGCAGCGAGGACAGCGTCTCGATAGCGGTGGAGGCGATGTCGCGAATGGGCCCGTCCGGCGCGTACTCGACCAGGAAGACCGCGCCGCCCAAGCTGATGGGCACCGAGATGATCAGGGTGATCAGTAGCAGATAGAACGAGTCGAACAGCTGATAGAGCACGCCGCCTTGGGTTCCGTTGGCGCGCGCGGGCTCCGTGAGGAAGCCCGGCTGGAACAGCGTCGAGATGCCCTCGAACAGGATATAGGCCACCATGGAGATGACGATGAGCATGACGATGGCGACGATTGCCGTCAACACGCCCGTGGCGATGCGGTCCTGTTTTTGGACACGCCCGAGTCTCGCCTCGTCGATATGGATGCGCGTGCTAGCCACGAGCCTTCGCCCCCTTGCGGCCGATAAGGTGGATGATCAGGATGAAGATGAGGCTCATGCCCATCAGCAGCAGGCCGAGTGCCCACAGAACATCGTCCTGGGCCGAGCCCTCGGCATAGACCGCCATGGACGTGGTGAGCGTGGTGGTGATGGTGGACGCCGGCGACAGCAGCGACGTCGGCATGGCCTCGATGCCGCCGATAACCATGCGCACGGCGAGCGTCTCGCCAAAGGCACGCGTCATGCCAAGGATGACCGCAGTCATGAGCGACGGCATGGCGGACTTGAGCACCACGTGCCAGATGGTCTGCCAGCGGGTGTAGCCCAGCGCGAGCGAGCCCTGACGGTAGCTATCGGGCACAGTGCGCAGGCTGTCTCTTATACACATCTGACGCTGCCGACGAATAGCCTTGTGT
>CABSMS010000127.1 GCA_902478885.1 uncultured Collinsella sp.
CTCGCTCTTATTTAGCAAAAGCATAGCAGGTAGATGGCTGTATACAGAACAGTTGTTCGTGTGTTTTCTATTGAGCTGTCCGCACGGTATGGTATGGACCCGCGCACGAAATAGGGCGCCCCCGAGGGAGCGCCCTTGCATATCCCCTATGCAGCCAAGTTACGCAACCGGCTCGATCTTCTCGAGGCCGCCCATGTAGGGACGCAGGACCTCGGGGATCGTGATGGTGCCGTCGGCGTTCTGGTAGTTCTCCAGAATGGCGGCCATGGTGCGGCCGGCCGGCAGGCCGGAACCGTTGAGAGTGTGCAGGTAGCGCGAACCCTTGAAGTTCTCGGGGTCGCGATACTTGATGTTGGCGCGGCGAGCCTGAAAGTCACCGCAGTTGGAGCAGGAGCTGATCTCCTTGTAAGCGTTATAACTCGGCAGCCAGACCTCGATATCGTAGGTCTGACGGGCAGAGAAGCCCAAGTCACCGGTGCACAGGCTGATCACGCGATACGGAAGGCCCAGCTGCTGCAGCAGGTACTCGGCCTCGGCGGTCATGCTCTCGAGCTCCTCGTCGGACTCCTCCGGCTTAGCGAACTTGACCATCTCGACCTTGTCGAACTCGTGCTGACGGATGATGCCGCGGGTGTCGCGACCGGCGGAACCGGCCTCCTCGCGGAAGCAGGGGGTGAAGGCGGTGTAGCGGCGCGGCAGGGTGTCGGCGTCGAGGACCTCGCCGGCGTGCAGATTGGTGAGCACGACCTCGGCGGTGGGGATCAGGAAGTTGTCGCCCGAGACGTGGTAGGCGTCGTCCTCGAACTTGGGCAGCTGACCCGTGCCAAACATGGTCTGACGCTTGACGACGATGGGCGGCCACCACTCCTTGAAGCCACGGCTCGTGTGCGTATCCAGGAAGAAGTTGATAAGGGCGCGCTCCAGGCGGGCGCCGGCGCCACCGAGAACGGTGAAGCGGCTGCCGGAGAGCTTGTTGCCACGCTCGAAGTCGAGGATGTCCAGATCGGTGCCCAGATCCCAGTGCGGCTTAAAGTCGAAGTCGAACTCGCGCGGGGTGCCCCAACGACGGCGCTCGATATTCTCGTCCTCGTCCTTGCCGTACGGCGTTGCCTCGCAAGGAATGTTGGGCAGGTGAGCCATGAAGTCGTACTGCTCCTGCTCGAGAGCAGTGCGGCGCTCGGCCAAACCGTCAATCTTCTCGTTGACGGCGCGCACGGCCTCCTTGGCGGCCTCGGCCTCGTCCTTCTTGCCCTCCTTCATCAGGGCGCCGATCTTCTTGGACTCGGCATTGCGCGTAGCCTGGAGCTCCTCGACCTCGGTGATGACGGCACGACGCTCGTCGTCGAGCTCAAAGAACTTCTCGCGATCCCAAGACGTCTGGCGGTTAGCCATGGCGACATCGATGGCATCGGGGTTCTCGCGAACAAACTTGATATCAAGCATTAGATCCTCCGGCGATACACATTCCATTTAGGTTGCAACCTTGTACATGTATGGGCAAGTATATACTTATGAGCGTTTACGACCCAACTCAACTACGCAAGAAGGCACCCAATGGACGCAGTTTTTTCCTTTTTGTTTGGCACCCGCACCGGTTTTGCCATCCTTTTCGCCGGCGGCATCCTGTTATTTGCGATTCTTGCCTTTGTAATGGAGAAGCGCACCCATAAGATGTACGTCGACCGCGGACCCAAGTCCGAGGATGAGGAAGACAGCTTCTGGGACTAACCTGCCAAAAAGGGACAGGTTTATTTTGGTCGGTTTTATCTGGGCAAATGTAAGCGCCCCGCAACTGGAATTGAGCCAGTTGCGGGGCGCTTTTCGCTAAAAGGGCAAAACCGCAGGAAAAACCTGTCAAAAAACCTGTCTTTTTTGGTCGGTTTTACTGGAGAGTTGCGTCGATTGCCTTGACCAGGGCACTGCGCATGCCGGCGTCCTCGAGCGCAACGACGCCCTTGATGGTGGCACCACCGGGCGAGCATACGGCATCCTTCATCGCCGCAGGATGCTGGCCAGTTGTAAGCTGCAGCTTTGCCGTACCCAGCACCATCTGGCTCACAATGCGATAGGCATCGGCACGCGGGATACCGTGCTTGACCGCTGCATCGCCCAGGGCCTCGATTGCCATGGCGACAAATGCCGGAGCGCAACCACCCACCGTGCCGCCCACAAACAGCAGGCTCGTATCGAGCTCGACGACGGTGCCAAGCTTACCGAGCAGGTCGAGCACAACAGCACGCTGCTCGTCGCTGAGCGTAGAGGATTTCTCGCAGGCGATGACGCCCTCGCCCACCGAAACCGGCGTGTTGGGCACCGTCGAGATGTGCGCGACACCCGGCAGGACCTGCTCCCACTTGGCACTGTCCCAGGTCCAGGCAACCGACAGAACGACCTTTTTGGCAAGAGCATCCTTGAGCGGGGCGAATACCTTCTCGATCATGTACGGTTTGACCGCAGCGACCACGATATCGGATGCGGCGACAACCTCGGCGGCATCGTGGCAGGCGACCATGCCGCGCGCCTCGCAGCGCTCAACCAGTGCGTCGTAGCGACCCGCGCAGGCGCACATGTCGCTCGCAGCTACACCGGCAGCGATCCAGCCATCGGCCATAGCGCTCGCCATATTGCCAAAACCGACAAACCCAATCTTCATATCGCATAGTCCTTTCAGACACATTCCTCAAAACGAAAGGTATTGTCCCACGCCATTGTTTCGTATTGCCGACCTATTTGTGATACGGCTCGCCACGACTGATCTTGCAGGCACGGTAAATCTGCTCTAGCAGCACCACACGCGCCAGGTTATGCGGCAAGGTAATGCGTCCAAAGCTGAGCATCTCGTCGGCGCGGGCGCGCACGTCATCGCTCACGCCGTCCGATCCGCCGATTACAAAGGCGATGTCGCTGTTACCACGCAGCATAAGATCATCGAGCCGCGCCGAAAACTCCTCGCTCGAGCGCTCTTTGCCCTCAATGGCCAGCAGGATCACATGCGCCCGAGACGGCAATGCAGCAAGAATTGCCGCCCCCTCCTTGTCGCGCGCGGCATCCACGCCGCCCGCCTTAGCCGGGTCGATATCGGCCACCTCGCGGATATCAACCTTGGCATAGGCACCTAGGCGCTTGGTGTACTCAGCGCACGCGTCCTTCCAAAAGCGCTCCTTGAGCTTACCGACGCAAACGACGGTGTATTTCACGCGCGTCTACTCCTTCGAATCGTTTTGAGCTTTGCTGGCGGTCAGCATCTGCTCGAACATCGAGGCCGACTGCGAGAAATCGCTCGGTAGCACGACCGTCGAGGTTTTACCCGTGCGAGCGAACTCCGTCATCATCTCGGACCACTGCGTAAACATGAACAGTTGGTTGGCCTCATCATTGCCGACACCCGTCTCCTGGATGATCTCGAGCGAATCTTTGATACCCAGCGCGATGGCCTTGCGCTGGTTGGCGATGCCCTCGCCCGCCTTTTCCATTGCCTCAGCCTCGGCGGTCGCCTCGGTGACGCGCTTGATGCGGTCGGCCTCAGCGAGCTCCTGTGCCGCGGCGCGCTTGCGCTGGGCGGCGTTGATGTCGTTCATGGAGTTCTCAACCTCGGTCGGCAGTGCGATTTTGGTGATGAGCGTCGACACGAGGGTGAAGCCGTAGGCGGCCATCTGCTCGGAAACGGTGGCATTGACGTCCTTGGCGATGTCATCCTTCTTGGCAAAGACCTCATCGAGTGTGTAGACGGGAATCGAAGAGCGCAGGGCGTCGGTGATGAAGTCACGCATCTGGTCGACGGGCTCCTGCAGCATGTAGTAGCTCTTGTAGATACCCGAATCTGCCGGGCCGGCGCCCATGTCATAGCTCACGTGGTACTGAGCAGAGACCTCAAGGCCGATGGTCACGTTGTCCTGGGTCTTAACGTCGATGCCAAAACCGTTTTTCATGGTTCGCAGACTCACCGTGGCGGCCTTGCGGTCGATCACGGGCACCTTCATGTGGAAGCCCGCGTTGACGATGCGGTTAAACTTGCCCAGACGCTCGATGATCACGGCATGCTGCTGTTCAACGACGTAGCAGGCGTTGGGAAGCAGCAGCAACAGAATGATGATGGGAATCAAAAGGCTGGTAAGGGCAGCGATGATACCGGACAACAGCATGGTCTCTCCTCTGATAGGCACACGTTGGCACTAGGATACCCGCACGAAGCAGCTGTGTGACACCAACAAGAGGACCCGTGGTCAAAAAAGGCCAAATATGAGTACTGTTACCAGTTTAGTAACAGCGTATTTGGGTCAAAATCGCCTCGTTGAACCCGAGGTCTGGTAGCGCGCAGAGATGTGGTGTAAGAGGCGGGGCATGCCCCGCCTCTTCTCTTT
>CABSMS010000128.1 GCA_902478885.1 uncultured Collinsella sp.
AGCGTCAGATGTGTATAAGAGACAGCTGCATGGGCTTAAGGCGCTCGAACATGGTGTTGCCGTGCAGATGATCGATCTCGTGCTGCAGGCACACGCAGAACAAATCGCCCGTGGCCTCATAGCGAATCAGGTTGGCGTCCAAGTCGTACGCCTCGACCACGACATGGTCGGGACGCTCGATCTCGCAGCTAATGCCGGGGATGGACAGGCAGCCCTCGCTAAACGGCACCAGATGGTCGCTCTGCTCAACAATGACGGGGTTAATGAGCACGTAGGGGTCATAGTCGTTCTTGTCGCTGTAGTCGCAGTCGATGGTGACGAGCTGAATGAGCTCGCCGATCTGTGGGGCAGCCAGGCCGCAACCGCCGTTCTCGAACATCATCTTCTTCATCTTCTCGGCAAGCGCCTCGATCGCCGGGGTGATCTCCTCGATGACGGCGCACTCCTGGCGCAGACGAGGGTCGGGCGACAGTACGATTCCGTTGGCTTCCATGGCCATCCTTTCGGGTTATTACATCAAATCATAGGCGTCGACGTCAACGCTCACGCTCACGCCGCGCACAGAGCCCACCTCTTTGAGGCAGGCGTCGATATCATCAGAGACATGGTACCCCACGGGCGACTTCGCAAGCAGATGGAAGCGGTAACGGTCCTTGGCTCTCTCGATTACACACGAAGCCGGGCCCAGCACCTGCGGCACGACACTCCCCGCCCGCAAAAAGTCGGGCGCGGCGGCATGCCAGCGGCGCTTAAGAAGCTTTGCAATGCGCCCGATGTAGTCCTGCGCGTCGTCTCGGTTCGCCGACCACACCAAGATGTTGACCAAGCGAACAAACGGCGGGTACAGCGCGTCGCGGCGCTGGTCCAGGTCGTAGTCGGTAAAGATCGAACGGTCGTGCTCAGCGACGGCGCGAATTACCGGGTCATCGGGCAGGTAGGTCTGGATGATGACCTCGCCGGGGCGATCACCACGACCGGCACGGCCGGCGACTTGCTCCAGCAGATCGTAGGCGCGCTCCCCTGCACGGAAATCAGGCAGCTTTAACGCAAAGTCGGCATTGACCACGCCCACGAGCGTGACCTCGGGAAAGTCGAGGCCCTTGGCGATCATCTGGGTGCCCAGCAGCACCGCACAATCGGCGGCATCGAACTGCTCGAGCAGCTTTTTGTGCGCATCCTTGCCGCGCGTGGAATCGGCATCCATGCGAATAATGGCGACGTCCTCGGGAAGCATCTGGTGCAGTGCGTCCTCGATCTGCTGAGTGCCCATACCCATTTTTGCCAGGTAGCGACTGCCACATTTGGGGCAACGGCTCGTGGGCGCGGGATACGGCTGCACGCGCCAGGACGAACCGCAGGTGTGGCACTGCAGCGTGTGCGTGCGCTCGTGGTACGTGAGCGCGGTGGAGCAGTGGTTGCACGTGGGGACACATCCGCACTCGCGGCACATCAGGAAGGGCGCAAAGCCACGCCGGTTGTGCAGCAACACGGCCTTTTCGCGGCGCTCGACCACACGCTCCAGGCCTTCCATCAGAGGTTTAGAGAACATGGAGCGGCTACCGTGCGCGAACTCGCGGCGCAGGTCGGCAATGCGGACAGTCGGCAGCACGGCGTGTCCCGGGCGCTCGGGCATCTCGACGCGCGTCCAGGTGGCACCGTTATACGTGCCGCGGCGGCAGCGGTCGAGGGCCTCAGCAGAAGGCGTGGCCGAGCCCAACACGAGTGGGCAGCGATAGCGCCGCGCCATCTCGGCCGCTACCTCGCGCGCGTGGTAGCGCGGGCTGGAGCCCTGCTTGTAGCTGGTCTCATGTTCCTCGTCAATGATGATAAGGCCCAAGTCGTCAAGCGGGCAAAAGAGCGCCGAGCGGGCGCCGACGACCACGCGGGCCGCACCGCCGGCGACCATATCCCACTGGTCCAGACGCTCGCCGGCCGAAAGGCGCGAATGGAACACAGCGACCGTCTCGCCAAAGCGCGAGCGGAAGCGGCCGACGGTCTGGGCCGTCAGCGAGATCTCGGGCACGAGCACGCAGGCCGAACGTCCGGCCGCCAGCACGCGCTCAATCGCCGAGAGGTAGACCTCGGTTTTGCCGGAACCGGTAACGCCATCGACCAGTACCACATCACCGTGAGCGTCCAAGCGTGCGCGCTCAATCTGCGCGAGGGCCTGTCGTTGACCGTTGGTAAGTGCCACCGGGGCCTTGCCGCTCGCCGAGGACAGCGTGGTCTGCTCGCCGCAGCCACGCCAAGCGCGGCGCTCTTCCACCACCACTGCGCCGCGTTTTTCGAGCGCCTTAATGGTCGCCGACATGCTGTTGTAGAGCAGGTTGAGGTCGCGCGTCGTGACCGGGCCGCATTGGAGCGCCTCGATGAGCTGACGCTGACGGACCGCGGTCTTGGGCGGCGTGTAGTCAAAACCCTCGGGCGTGAGCATGACCCAGCGGTTTTGAATGGGTTTGACGGCGGGGCGCTCAACGGTCCACACGCCGTCGTCGCCCTTGACCACGCGCGGGCTTCCACCCGGGGGTAAGAACAGGCGCAAGCACTCGGAAAGCGTTGCGACGTACTCGCGGCTCATCCAGCGCGCAATGCGTGCGGCCTCGGCGGTAAAGAGCGGCTTGCTGAGGATGGCCTCGATAGGCTTGATGCGCGCGGGATCGAGGACGTCGTTACCTTGCAGGTCGGCCAGCTCGGGCGCGATGTCGACGATGTAGCCCGCGGCCGCACGGTTGCCAAAATGGACTAGGACGGTGGAGCCGATCTGGGCATCGTTGGCGAGTGACTGCGGAATGCCGTAGGCGAATGGCTCGGAGAGTGCACGGGTCGGGATGTCAAGGACTACGTTCGCATAGGCGGCGACAGGTTCGGACTGCGTCGGGGCGGCGGCAGGGGCCGGCGCCGCCGGAGTCTCCTCCGGTTCCGGCGAACCAAACAGTGACAGTTGCTCGGCCATGGCCCCAGCACCTCCCATCCCATACGTCTACAGAAACAAGAGCCCCGCTCGGGTGAACGGGGCTCGGATGCATGCGTTTACGCAGCTGCTACAGCGCCATCGTGCGGGCGCGGTCGATGCGCGCCAGGCAGTCGTCGCGGCCGACGAGCGCCATGGTCTCACCCAGCGGGGGGCTCACCATGTTGCCGCAGACGGCGACGCGCACGGCCTGGAACACCACGCGCTTCTTGAGGTCCATCTGCTCGGGCAGCGGCTCAAGCGCGGCGTCGATGTTGGCAGCCGTCCACTCGTCCACGCCCTCGAGCGCAGCCTTGGCGGCGTCCAGAATGGCACCCATGCCTTCCTTGGCCAGACCCTTGTTGACAGACTTCTCGTCATACTCGAGCGTCTCGGCCGTAGCGAAGATGGGAGCGGCGACGGTCACGGCGTCGGCCGGCATCTTGGTGCGCGGCTTGACGATAGCGGCAAGCGCGTCGATCCAGTCCTCGCCGTACTCGACGTTGCCCTCGATGAGCCCCGCCTCGTGCAGCTCGGGGACCATGATCTCGTCGGCAAACTGAGCATTGGACATGCCGTTGATGTACTCGGCATTGACCCAGTCGAGCTTCTTGGGATCGAAGGTCGCCGGGTTCTTGGAGATGCGGTCGAGCGAGAACTTGCTGGCCAGGACATCGCGCGGGATGATCGTGGTCTCGCCGTCGAGCGACCAGCCGAGCAGTGCCAGATAGTTGACGAAGGCGTCGGACAGATAACCGGCGTCGCGGTACTCCTCCACCGAGGTAGCGCCGTGGCGCTTGGAGAGCTTCTTGCCGTCGGCGCCCAAGATCATGGAGATATGGGCGAATGTGGGCACGGGCGCGCCGAGGGCCTCGTACACCATGACCTGGCGCGGGGTATTGGACAGATGGTCGTCGCCGCGGATGACATGGGTGATCTTCATCATGGCGTCGTCGACGACGGTCGCGAAGTTGTACGTGGGCGTGCCATCGGAGCGGAAAATGACGAAGTCGTCGAGCTCCTTGGCGTCGAAGGTCACCTCGCCGTGGACGGCGTCGTGAATGACGACGTCGCCGCGGTCCTCGGGCACCTTGATGCGCAGGACGTAGGGCTCGCCGGCCTCTATGCGGCGGCGTGACTCCTCGGGATCGAGATCGCGGCAGCGGCGCTGATAGCCCTGGAAGGGATCCTTGCGCTCCTGGGCGGCCTTGCGGTCGGCGTCGAGCTGTTCCTTGGTGCAGAAGCAGGGATAGGCCTTGCCCTCGTCCCAGAGCTTCTGGGCGGCCTGCTTGTACAGGTCCAGGCGCTCGGTCTGTGCGTAGGGGCCAAAGTCGCCGCCCA
>CABSMS010000129.1 GCA_902478885.1 uncultured Collinsella sp.
CGTGGGCTCCGGAGATGTGTATAAGAGACAGGTATCCGCCCAAGCGCTTCCTGGGCGCAGCCCGCAATATCGAGAACGGTGGTTCGCTCACCATCCTGGCCTCTGCCCTCATCGACACCGGTTCCAAGATGGACGAGGTCATCTTTGAGGAGTTCAAGGGCACCGGCAACATGGAGCTTAAGCTCGACCGCGACCTGGCCGACCGTCGCATCTTCCCGGCTATCGACCCCGTTGCCTCCGGTACGCGTAATGAGGACCTGTTGGTCGACGAGCAGATGCGTCCGTTTGTCTTTGGTCTGCGTCGCATTCTTGCCGGCATGAACAACACCGAGCGCGCAGCCGCATCGTTTATCAAGGGTCTTAAGGGCACCAACACCAACCAAGAGTTCCTGGTCCGTTCGGCCAAAAAGCACAGCGACTACGAGCAGACGTTCTAGGTTGTCATCCACGCGCAGCGATAGTCATCAATGCGATAAAGGGTCGGGGCTTTGAGCCTCGGCCCTTTTCCATATCGCCGCTCCGCGCTTATTTTTAACCATAAGACCGACGAGCAGCAGGTTTCCCGTTTCAATCCGACATCGTCGCTTGCAATCGACAGGGCGGTTTCGCATAATAGCTTTTAAGCTTCGCGACGGAAAACGTAGATGAAACGAACCATATACCGTTGCTTTGGGGCATAGCCCCGCTTCATCTTCTCTCGCGCAGCCAACTGAATGATGCGATTTGGGTGCTTGAAGATGGGGAGAGCTCATGGCTTCTTCTGATGCAACACAACGAGCAGTCCTTGCCGGACTTTCGTGCGGGATCGGCCTTGCCGCTCCCGTGGTTATGTATGCCGCGACGCTGCCGTTTTCGTCGGTGAACGAGACGGTCGTGGCGGGTGCGGTTCCCTTCGCCGTGGGCGCGGTGGCGGGCGTGGGTATCTATGCCGCCTCGCTGGGTATCTCCGAGTACCGTGCGCAGCGTGAAGAGCGTCTGCTCCAGCCCGATGCCATGGGCGGTGCTGCCAATCTCAATCAACATCAAAGTGAGTTCAAGACCGCCTCGATTCCAGCTCAGCAGCAGGATGCGACTCCTTACGCTGCGGCTTCTGCTTCTCAGACTCAGGCGGAGCAGTCTACCTCGGCATTCCTTTCCGGCCTGACTGGTGCGTTCCAGCGCCGTCATGCCGATGATGGTGTCCCTACCATCGCTCGAGCCGCAGACGCCATGGACGAGGCCGAGGCTTGGTCCATGATCGACAGTATGCTCGACGACGATTCGCCGGTGAGCTGCGACCCTGCACACTCGCGCGACGTCTATCAAGTCGCCATCGACGAGCTCACCAACGGCGGGCAGACCGGCTCCTTCAATCGTGACGACATCGCCGCCGCGGCGCGTGCCGTGTCGGGCTCCCAGGCCGCCCCTGCGGGCAGCACGGCGGCTTTCGTGGCACTCGTTGCCAACGCGGCAGCCAATAACGCCTACAACGCTACCTCGGCGGACGCGAACGCTTCTGCCGACAATTCGTACGTTGATGAAGCCATGACTGCGGACGAGGAGGCCGTTGCCGCCCGTCGTGCCGCCGAAAGCTCGCTGTGGGGCGCTCCTGCCCAGCAGCAGGCGGCTGAGGCTGCGCCGTACAACGCAAACCTCGCCAGCATGCCTATCATCTCCGGTGCCGCGGACATCGATCTTGATGACCTCGATGAGCCTGCAGCCATCACCGCATCGATTGATGCCCAAGATCGCATCGACACCGGCGACCTTCCGGACGCCTCGCTCGAGGTTGATGTTCCCATGGCCGATTACTCGGGCCACGAGGACATGTGGGCCGCCGCCACCGCGATTCTGGATGAGATTGACGAGCCCGCTCCCGTCGCTGCCCCTCAGCCTGCTGCCCCCGCCTATGTCGGCCGTCACAGCGCTGTGTTCCCCGAGGATACCGCCCGTATCTCGCGCGAGAGCATCGAGCGGGCCGAGGCTATTGCCGCCGGCATTATGGAAAATCGTCGTCACGAGCGCGTCAATCAGATCCTCGAGGAAGAGATCGAGCGCCTGCAGTCCTCTACCGCCAAGCGTACGGGCCGTGCCTATCTGAGCGTTATCGAGGGCGGTACCGCCAGCTTCGCGCCGCTCCGCGCGGAGGCATAACTTCTGCATGGTTAAGATCAATCGAAAATGGGCGGTCGTGACCTGCCTGATGGCGCTCTTGATCTGGGGCAATTCGCTGGTTCCCGGCTCGGGGTCGGGCTCGCTGAGCCTGACGGTCATGGAAGCTATCCGCGGTTTCCTGCACGGCGTGGGACTTCCATATGCATGGGTGACCAACTTTGTTGTTCGCAAGTGCGCGCATTTTACCGAGTATATGGTGCTCGGCATCCTGGCAACGCACGCCTTTGATCTTGAGGGCCGGCGCACCTTTGACGTGCTGCTGCCCACGGCGGTGTTCCTGCTGCTGATTCCCTCGATTGACGAGACGATTCAGCTCTTTGTGCCGGGACGCGCCGGCATGATCACCGATGTGATGATCGACTGCTGTGGAGCGGCAACGGGCGTTGTGCTCCGATATCTCTTACGGTCGCTGATGTACGCCAAAAAAGCCGCCTAGGACGTATTGTTTGGTCCTAGGCGGCCTTTTTTATTTGAGGGCTTATATGGGGCGTGGTGGCGTCGTTCCGTAGGTCGGATTTGCCGAGCGCGCCACGCCCTGTGGGTGCGTCTGCTACTGAAGCGCCTGTGCGCCCAGGGCCAGGCAGCCCATGATGCCCTGCTTGCCCTCGAGGCTGTTGTTGACGATGTAGGTATCGATGTCGTTGACCTCGGGCGTGACGATATAGCCGTTGAGCATTTCGGCGCACTTCTTGCGCGCGAGCGGCACGATGGGGGTGTGGTCGGCCACGCCGCCGCCGATGATGATCTTTTGCGGCGCGTAGCACAGCGTGTAGGTCATGAGCGCCTGTGCCAGATAGCCGGCGAGCAGGTCCATGGCCTCCGGGTCATCGGCCTTGTCTCCGGCGCTCTTGCCATCCCAGCGCTTTTTAACGCCGGGGCCGGCGATGAGGCCCTCTAGGCAGTTGTCGTGGAAGGGGCAGGCGCTGTGCTCGCCAATGGTGTCGCGCGGGTCGCGCGTGACCAGGATGTGGCCGGCCTCGGGATGCATCATGCCGTGCACGAGCTTACCGCCCGAGAGCACGCCGGCGCCCACGCCGGTGCCGATGGTCAGGTAGACCACGTCGGTGAGGCCCTTGGCGCAACCAAACGTGACCTCGCCCAGGCAGGCGACGTTGACGTCGGTGTCGTAGCCGCAGGGGATATTGAGCTCGCTTTGGATAGTGCCCAGCAGGTCAAAGTAGCGCCATGCCGTTTTTGGCGTCTCCAGGATCTTGCCGTATTGGGGCGAGGCGGGGTTGACTGCGGTAGGGCCAAAGGCGCCAATGCCCAGCGCGGCGATGCCCTTGTCAGCAAACCATGCGTTGACGGCCTCAACGGTCTCCTGCGGGGTCGTGGTCGCGATCTGCTCGCGCTCCAGGACCGTACCGTCTGCATAGCCCGTGGCGCAGACCATCTTGGTGCCGCCGGCCTCGAGCGCTCCGATAAGCTGCTGTTCTGCCATAGTATTCCTCTCTCTGGGACGAGTTGCTCCGTGACTAAAGTATAGAGCTCTAAACCATTTAAGAAAGCGCTATAGAAAGAAGCCTCGCAACGCGGCGGGCGGTGCGAGGCTTCTTTGGTTGCTTTAGTTGCCGGGCCGTCCTTACCCGCGCGGCTTGATTTTATCACGTAGCGACTTGAGGTTCTCCAGTGCCGCGTTAAGCGTCTCGTCTCGCTTGGCAAAGTGGAAACGAATCAGATGGTTGACGGGCTCGCGGAAGAAGCTCGAGCCGGGCACTGCGCCCACGCCCACTTTAGACGCGAGGTCCTCACAGAATTCGAGGTCGCTGTCATAGCCAAACTCAGAGATGTCCATCATGACGTAGTAGGCGCCCTGCGGCACGTTATGCTCAAGACCGATACTGTCGAGTCCCTGGCAGAACAGGTCGCGTTTGGCGGTATAGAGGTCAAGGACCTCATCGTAATAGCTGTCGTCGAAGTTGAGGGCGGTGACGACAGCTTCCTGCAGGGGAGCGGCGGCACCCACGGTGAGGAAGTCGTGGACCTTCTTGATGCGCTCGGTGATCTCGGCAGGGGCGATGGTGTAGCCCAGGCGCCAGCCGGTGATGGAGTAGGTCTTGGACAGCGAGCTGCAGCTGATCTGTCTCTTATACACATCTGACGCTGCCGACGAATAGCC
>CABSMS010000130.1 GCA_902478885.1 uncultured Collinsella sp.
GTGGGCTCGGAGATGTGTATAAGAGACAGGCTCACGGTCGCGACGACCATGAAGCCGCTTGTCGCCTCGTCGGCCAATGCGCTTCCCGCTATCGCGTTCCGTCCCGAACCGGGTTTGGTCGTGTGTGACCTCGATCTTGTTCGCGAGGCGGACCCCGAGGACCTCAAGCTCGGCTATGCGGTACTTGTTGGCACCATGCTTTCGAGCAGCAAGTCCCGCTGGAATCAGTTTATTGAGACCGTCCCCGAGATTCTCGCGGGCGAGGAGGTCGCGCTCGTCAATGCCGTTCAATGGTCTCAGACTGCTCGCAAGGACGTACTGATGGCCACGAACCCGAGCGCCCGCCATGCGCTCGATTTTGGCAAGACGGGGGAGCGTACCTTGCGCGCTTGCTTGGGCGATGCCGCTTCGCAGGTCCCTGCCTACCAGCTGTTGTCCGAGGGCATGCGCTTTGAGGCGCGCCTTGCCCACGACGCCTGCGACTTCGATATCGATTACGTCTTTGAGGTCGATGACTGTCTGGAGGACTTTGGTATCGAGGAACTTGCCTTCGATCTGGAGCCTGCCGCATATATCGAGGAGTTCCGCAGACAGCAGTTCGCGCGCTCAAACCGCAGCATGCTGCCGCTGCCCGCGGCACTCGGCGCAATTCGCCTAACGAACGTTGAGGACGAGGTTCTTGAGCGCCATGCTCACGCCTACTTGGCTTCTCGTAAAGAACTTCTCTAAGATTTATTGACTTCCATCGTCTTTCGTATCATGTTGAGGGGCGGGTTTTCAATCGGTTGCGGATCGCATGCGATTCCGTCGTTCGGTTGAGACCCGTCCCGTCTATCTTGAGACAACAAGAAAGGAATCTGCATGTCTGAGTTTGCTGCCGGTCCTGCCGGTCGTATCGAGCGTGTCCGTGCCCTGATGGCCGAGCGTGGCTACGATGCCATCGTGGTGCGCGACGAGGCCAACCTTCGTTGGCTTACGGGCGTGAAGGGCGTCTTCGACTACACCTTCGAGTTCCCGCACGCTGCGTTTATTACGGTCGACCAGTGCCTGTTCCACACCGACTCGCGCTACCTCAACAGCTTTGAGGAGAACACGCCCGCCGGCAGCCCCTGGGTCTACGACATGGACGAGGGTACCATCCCCGGCTGGGTCGCCGGCAAGATTGCGGCTAACAAGTGCCGTGTCTGTGCTGTCGAGGACGATATGCAGATTAACTTCTACCAGGGTATTCAGCGCGGCCTGGAGGACCGTTCCGTCGCCTGCATGCTGCCGCTGATGCACGACGACATCCGCAAGATGCGCGCCATCAAGGATGCCGAGGAGATCGAGCTCATGCGCCATGCACAGTCGATCACTGACGCCGCCTTCCAGCACATGCTCGGCTTTATTAAGCCCGGTATGACCGAGAAGCAGGTTCGCAACGAGCTCGAGAACTTTATGTTCGCCAACGGCGCCGACAGCCTGGCCTTCGGCTCCATTGTGGCGAGCGGCCCCAACACCGCCAACCCGCATGCCGTGCCGAGTGACCGTGTCATCGAGAAGGGCGACTTCGTCCTCATGGATTACGGCGCGGGCTACTGCGATTACCGCTCCGATATGACGCGCACTGTCGTGATGGGCGAGCCCACCCAGGAGCAGCTCGACCTGTACGCACTCGTGCGCCGCACGCACGAGGAGTGCGTCGCCGCCATCCATCCGGGCGTTGAGGGTAACGACATCTTCAAGCTTTCCAAGAAGATCATCGGCGATGCCGGCTATGGTGATTACTACAACCATGGTCTGGGCCACGGCGTGGGCATCGACATCCACGAGCTGCCCAACTTCAACCGCAGCAAGAACACCATCGAGATCGGCTCGGTTGTCACCATGGAGCCCGGCGTCTACCTGCCCGGCGTGGGCGGCGTGCGCCTTGAGGACTACGGCGTGGTCACCGAGAACGGCTACGAGCCCTTCACCAAGACCCCGCACGACCTGCACGTTATCGACTGCTAGTCTACTTCGGTAGATAGTTTGGGGCGGGGCGTTCGGATCGATTCGGACGCCCCGCGTTCTCTTTTTATGCGCTCGCTGCAGGCGCCGTCTGCAAGTGTATAATTTCTGTCGTATGTAATTTGGACGCTTGTGCGTTCTGCCCATAACAAGAAAGGTCGCTATGCCTACCATTTCTACCGCCGACTTCAAGAACGGCCTCGGTCTCCGCATCAAGGACAAGGTCTACACCATCGTCGAGTTCCAGCATGTCAAGCCGGGCAAGGGCGGCGCGTTTGTACGCTACAAGACCCGCGACATCAAGAGCGGCCGCGTCGTCGAGAACACCTGCAACGCCGGCACCAAGTTCGAGAGCGTCATGCTCACCACCCGTGAGTTCCAGTACCTCTACAACGATGGCACCGACTACATCTTCATGGACAACGAGTCCTATGAGCAGGTTCCCGTTCCCGAGGACATGGTGGGCGAGAACTCCAAGTGGCTGCGCGAGAACGACGTCTGCCAGCTGCTCTTCGCCGACGATGAGCTCATGGGCGTGACCCCGCCGATGTTCATCGAGACCACCATCGTCCAGACCGACCCGGGCTTTAAGGGCGACACCGTCCAGGGTTCCACCAAGCCGGCCACGATCGATACCGGCGCTGTCATCCAGGTTCCCATGTACCTCAACGAGGGCGAGGTCATCAAGGTTGACACCCGCGACGGCAAGTTCGTCTCCCGCGTCTAGCAACCAAATCTTCTAGGAGGACTCATGCCCCAGGAAATCAAGATTGACGGCATCGGCATTTCGCCCGATGTTCTGACCGCCATCGTCTCGCGCGCCGTGTCCGATGTCGAGGGCATCGCCTCCGTTGGCGTCAAGGACCTTGCCACCAACCTTGTCTCCATGATGCTCTCGTCCAAGGCCCCGGCTTCCGAGCCGGCGGTCGAGGCCGAGGTCGTCGGCGACAAGCTCGCACTCACCGTGCGTGTCGTGGTGTTCTTTGGCTATCCGTTCAAGAAACTCGCCGAGGCCGTTCGCGCCGCCGTGGTCGCCGCCATCGATGCCCAGGTTGGCGTCGAGGTCGAGCGCGTTGACGTTTGCATCGACGGCCTCGTTTTCCCCAAGGAGTAAACTTTGAGTCTTAAGGTTTATCGCGGGCGTACGCTTGCCCGCAGTCAGGCGCTGCAGCTGCTGTTCCAGGCCGAGGCCACGGACAGCCCGCTCGAGCGCGTCCTCGAGGGCGATTTCCTGATCTCGAAGGGTCCCCTCGACCCCTATGCGCTGGAGCTGTGCCGTGGTGCTTACGAGCATATCGACCGCATCGACTGCGCCCTGCGCTCCGTTGCCAAGAACTGGGATCTTATGCGCATGCCCGGCGCCGATCGCAATCTGCTTCGTATCGCCGTTTACGAGATGCGTTTCCTCACCGACGAGGAGGTTTCGGACGCCATCGTGATCAACGAGGCCGTCGAGCTTGCCAAGGCCTATGGCACCGACCAGTCTGCGTCGTTCGTCAACGGCGTGCTGGGCAAGATCGCTCGCAGCGAGGAGCTGCCGGGCGAGGACCTGTACCAAGAGCTGCTGGCCGAGGACCGTGCCCGCGAGGAGGCCCAGGCCGCCGAGGCTGCCGCCAAGGTTGCGGTTGCCCAGGCTGAGGCTGGCGTGCTGGCCGAGGATTCGGACGCCGCCGAGGCTGTTGTCGACTCCGTCGAGGAGTAGCCATGCCAGAGGGTTCCGTCCGCAACTTCGACGAGATCTCGGACCGTCTGGATCAGATCATCGCTACCGTTCGCTCCAAGGATACCTCCTTGGAGCGTTCGCTCGATTTGTTTGACGAAGCGATTGAGCTGGGCTCCCGCGCGGTCGATATGGTCGACAAGTTTGAGTTGACACCGCGTGAGGCCGACAAGCTCGAGCAGGAATACGATGAGGATGCGGCAAACGAATCCCAGGATAGCTAGGCCGCATCTCCGGATACGAATGGTTGATGGCATTCATGAAACGTGTGCGTCTTGATGACGAACTGATTTCACAGGGCATCTGCGCCGATCGCGCGGATGCCCTTCGCACTCTTATGGCCGGCTTGGTCTCGAGTGGCGGTGAGCGCTTGACTTCGCCGGGGCTT
>CABSMS010000131.1 GCA_902478885.1 uncultured Collinsella sp.
CCGTCAGGAAGCTCACGAACAACGTCGACAGCGGGATCGAGAACAAGGACGCCGCCGTGACGGCTACCACCGACAAACTGTTCCTGCTTAGCTATTCGGAAATAGTTGATAACCCCGAAGTAACCGAAAATGGCGCTAAATGGCCGCCGAACAGTTGGCTCAGTAAAGAAGGGACTCAGTACGAAGTGTTCAGAACACCCGAGAATAAAAGTCAACTTGGGAATTCTTTGAGTAACGGCGACGCCTTTTGGGAGCGCTCTCTTCGTCCGACCTACTATAATCCGACGGATTTTCTTGATGTCCTTTCAGGAGGTTGGGCATCAAATGCTCAAAACGCAAAATATTCAAAGGTTGTCTGTCCCGCCTGGTGTTTCTAGCTTGTCTTCTAGCTTGTCTAGCGAAAAGCCCGCGCGAAGTGAACTGCGCCCCAAATCTTGGACGCCCTAAATAGCGACTAGGCCGCGAGGGCCTGATTCCGGTACTCCTCCGGGGTCAGGCCCTTCAATCTTACCTGCCTCCGGCTCGTGTTCCAGTGGACTATGTATTCCTCCAGGTCGCGTTTGAAATCCTCGAACGTCTTCCACTCGCGGCCCCTGTAGAACTCGTCCTTGACGTGGCCGAAGAGCTGCTCGGTGGCGGCATTGTCGATGCAGTTCGCCTTCCTGGACATGCTCTGGACGATGCCGGCGGCCTCGAGCCTGGATGTGTACGAGGCGTGCTGGTACTGCCAGCCCCGGTCCGAGTGCATGGTCGGGGCGGCGCCCTCGGGGATCTTGGACAGCAGCCCGTCGAGCATCCTCGCCTGCTGGGCCATGTCGGGCGTGGTCGATATGTCGCTCGCCACGATCTCCTTGGTGCAGAAGTCCAGCGTCGGGGCCCAGTAGGCCTTGCCGCCGGCCACCTTGAACTCGGTGACGTCCGTCCCCAGCTTCCGCCACGGGGCCCCGGCGTCGAAATCCCTCGCGATCACGTTCTCGAACGTCCTGCCGACGACGCCCTTGTACGAGTTGTACCTGTGGTAGGCCGTCTCGCGTCTGATGCCGCAGCGAATCCCCATCTCGCGCATCATCTTGAGCACGGTCTTGTCGGCTATCACGGCCCCCTCTTCCGCCCTGAGGCACATCGCTATCTGCCGGAGCCCGCAGCCGTTGGCGGTGCGCGAGAAGATCTCGGCGGCCGCCTCCCGGAGCTCGGGGCGCGTGGGCCTCGGCGGGTGCGCGAGGGCGTAGTAGTAGGTCGACCGCTTGAGCTCGGCGCATGCGAGCAGGTGCCCGAGCGCGTGCCCCTCGGCGCGCAGGGCCGCGACCGCTTCGGCCTTCGCCCTGGTCAGAGCCCGTCCCTCTCGACCAGGGCGCGTAATTTTTTTAGGTAGGCCACCTCGGCCTCGAGTCTACGGCACCGCTCCTCGAGCTCCTCCTCGCGGGTCCGCGGCCTCGCCCTGGAACCGCTCGGGCGGCCCTTGGGCCTCGGGCGCAGGGCCTCCGCGCCGCCCCGGCGGTATAGCGCGCACCACTTCTTGAGCGGCGACATCGACATTATGCCGAACGCCGCCATCGCCTCGGTCTTCGTCATGCCGCCGTCGAAGACGGCGGAGGCGGCGGCGACCTTCTGCTCGTATGTGTACCTGCCCTGCTTTCCGTCCATGCGCAGCAGCACCTCGCTCCCGAACGCGCGGTATATCTCCTGCCATCTTCTCACGGCTTCCGCGGGAAGCGAAAGGGCAATCGCGGCAGATTTATACCCGTGCCCGAGCTCGAAGAGCCCTATGGCCGCCTTCCTGGCCTCGACATCATGCTTCACCCTCAAATCAACGCGCATAAAGAAAGCCTCCCATTTCTCATGTCCAAGAAATGGGAGGCAGTTCAAAGTCGTGCGGGCTTTTCTTTTGGCAACCGAACGAACGGTTTGAAGTTCGTGGCACAGGTAATCGGGTTGAGGGGAAATGGGGCCATGCAGCGGCTCTCAGAGCACCTGCCACACTCCCCTACGAGCTCCGTTGCCGCAGCGGCAAGACCGGTGCAGAAATCTGAAATAGCCCTACCCTCGAGCCGTATCTACAAACCCTGAGCGAAGGGAGCCGCATATGCATGCAGCGGCAATTAACCTTCGGGGGGGGGTATCTCCTAGAGGTACTCTTCTCCGAGGGCAAAGTGTCATCGAGTACGTCCTGATCATCGCGATCATCGGCCTGGTCATCGTGTTCGCGGGACCCGGCGTGGCGGGAGCCATCCGAAACCAGTTCAACTTGGTCGGCAATACGGTGAACAACGGGACGACCGGCGGCGTAGAGGGAGGCGCGTCCGGTGGAGGCTCCGCCGGGGCCGATTCCGCGACCGTCCAGGCGGCCGTCGCCAAGGACGCGAAGGACTGGACGCTCGAGGAGCAGAAAGCGGTTGCCGAGGACATCGCCTCCAAGGGCGAGGCATCGCCGGCGTACGCCAAGGCAAAGGCCGCGATGGATGCGGGAACGAAGTTCTCGATGAAGCTGACGGACGGACAGACGCTCGAGTACCGTATCATCGGCATCAACCACGACGACTTGGCCGACGGCACCGGCAAGGCGGGACTGACGTTCCTCACCACCTCGACGGATATTTCGTCCCGCATGAACGCCATGAAAACCAGCGATGGCGGATGGGAGGCATCCGAACTCCGTGCGAAGATGAATTCGGGCGAGATCTGGAACCTGATGCCCGCCGATTTCCAATCCAAGGTTAAATCGGTTAGGAAGCTCACGAACAACGTCGGCGGCGGTAACGCGAACAAGAATGCCGCCGTGACGGCTACCTCCGACAAGCTGTTTCTGCTCAGCTACTCCGAGATCGTCCCCACCTCCTATTGGGCTTCCGACTACCCCTGGAGCTCCTCCGAGGGAACCCAGTACGAGGCCTTCAAGGGCAAGGTGATGAATAGCTATTCGGACAACCCTGCCATTGCCAGTGGCAGCTATTGGTGGGAACGTTCGGTGCGTCCGGACCACTCTACGTTCTTCCTCCGTGTCCACGCCGGCGGCGATCCGGCGATCAGTGACAATGCGACGGTCTCGAATTGCGTCCGCCCCGCCTGGTGCTTCTAGCCTCAGCTGTTAAGCCCGCACAGGCTGTGCGGGCTTTTCTTTTGGCAACCAAACGAACGATTCTCGTCTTGAAGCATAGTTGTCGGGTTGAGGTGAAATGGGGTCATACAGCGGCTCTCAGAGCGCCCGCCGCACTCCCCCGCCATTACCCCTGCGGCGTCCTCGTATAGAGCCCATCCCGCTTGGCGTTTCGTTGCAGCAGCCCACTTGTCCACCGATCAAGTGAACTACTGGAATAAATACAGCGACACGCTTGTTCACTATAGTCGCTATATCTGTGTAAATCGCCGCGATAAATACAGCCCGTACTCGGCTGTATACCAGCTACGCGTATGTAGATTCACATCGCGTTAATAAATCGGCTCAAGCGCGTGCAAAACGCGCAAGTAGCCGCAAAAGGCGATTATCGCGTAGGTAGATTTTTGGCACCCTGTTGATTAATCAAAATTAAGCAATTGCTTAAAACAAAAAAGGTCAGGCACTAGGTGCCTGACCTGCAAACTTCTGGTCGGGACGACTGGATTCGAACCAGCGACCCCTTGACCCCCAGTCAAGTGCGCTACCAAGCTGCGCCACGTCCCGAAGCTTTTGTTTGTTGCTCTGCTCTCGCTCGCAACAGGGATTATATTAACCCGAAACTTTAGACTTGTGCAAGAACTTTTTTACAATTTTTGAAGCAAGTCCAAAATTGTATCTGCGAGCTGGGGTTTTGTTAGTACGGGAAGTTCTTGCGTACCCGTTGTGCTCACAATCCAGGCCTTGTTGGTGTCGGTCCCAAAGCCCGAATCGGTGCGTGAGACATCGTTGGCGATTATTACATCGCACCCCTTGCGGGCCAATTTGCGCTCTGCGTACTCGACAACGTTATCGGTCTCGGCCGCAAATCCGATCACGCATCGCTCTGTCTCTTATACACATCTCCGAGCCCACGAGACTAGCGCTCATCTCG
>CABSMS010000132.1 GCA_902478885.1 uncultured Collinsella sp.
GGTGAAGCTTGCCGAGGACGCCGAGTCCGGTCTTGCCTATGAGTTCCGCGCCAACCTGCGTGAGGGCAAGCTCGAGTTTACGGCGGCCCCCCAGTATCCGTGGTTCCAGGTCAACAACATGGGCCTCGAGCGTCCGTTGTTCTTTAAGGGCGAGGGCACTCATCATGTGCGCCTGGTCGTTGACGACGATATCGCGACCATCTTTGTCGATGATGTTGCGCTTAACGCGCGCTTCTGCAATAAGCAGGGCCAGGGTGTGGCGCTGACGGTCACCGACGGTACGCTCAAGTGCGCAAATGCAACGATCGCGTCTCTGTAATGGCATCAAAACGTCTTATGATTTCGTAAAGGAATGGAGAGGAACATGGACTACAAAGTAGTGTCTCAGCAAGTCGTCGATAACGTCGGCGGTTTGGAGAACATCGAGGGCGCCACGCATTGCGTTACGCGTCTGCGTCTGGTGCTCAAGGATACGAGCAAGTACAACAAGGCCGAGCTCGAGAACATCGATGGCGTCAAGGGCGTGCTGTACAACAGCGGCCAGCTCATGATCATCTTCGGTACCGGTACCGTCAACAAGGTCTACGATGAGTTTATGGCTCTGACGGGCGTTAAGGAGATCAGCGCTTCCGAGGTCAAGGGCGCCGAGGCGGACAAGAAGGGCAAGTTCTTCTCGGTCCTCAAGGTATTCTCGGACATCTTTATCCCCATCATTCCCGCCTTCGTCGGCGCCGCTATCATCATCGGCCTTAAGTCGCTGATCGTTGCCAACGGCCTCTTTGGCATGGAGGGCAGCCTTGCCGATCACAGCGAGTTCCTCAAGAACCTCGCAAGCTTCTTTGCCATTATCGCCACCACGTTTGACTACCTGCCTGTCCTGGTTATGTACAGCGCGGTGAAGCGTTTTGGCGGTAACCCGATTCTGGGCATCCTCGTCGGTATCGTCATGGTTCACCCGAGCCTTATGAACCGTAACGCGTTCGTTATGGACCCGACGGGTGCTGAGTACTGGAACTTCGGTCCGCTCTCCATTCCCATGGTTGCTTTCCAGGGCGGCGTGTTCCCTGCAATCCTGACTGCCTGGTTTATGGCCAAGGTCGAGAAGATTGCCCAGAAGTACATCCCCGAGGTCGTTTCGTTCGTCTTTGTCCCGACCGTTACCCTGATTCTTGCTAACGTCGCCCTGTTCACCGTGTTCGGCCCGCTCGGCAACCTGATCGGCGACGTCCTCGCCGGCGTAATCGATATCCTGTACAACAGGATGGGCGTCTTCGGTGCCTTTGTCTTTGCCGCATTCCTGCAGCCGCTCGTCGTTACCGGTACGCATCAGTTCATCCAGGGTATCGAGGCAAACCTCGTTGCCACGACTGGCTTCAACTACATCCAGGCAATCTGGTCGGTTTCCATCATCGCCCAGGGCGGCGGCGCCATCGGCATGTACCTCATTCACAAGAAGCATTCCAAAGAGCGCAACATCTGCATGTCGTCCTTTATCCCGACGCTGGTCGGTATCTCCGAGCCCGCAATCTTTGCTGCAAACATGCGCTACTCGATCATCCCGTTCATCTGCGCTTGCATCGGTGCAGGCTGCGGCGGTGCCTTCGTGAAGCTCTTTGAGGTGCGCGCCATCGGTCAGGGTCTGACCGGCGTGCTTGGCCTGCTCATCGTTACGCCCGAGACGCTCGTGTGGTATGTGGCTGGCAATCTCATCGCCTTCATCGTGCCGATCGTCTTGATCTTTGCCTACAACAAGGCAAAGGGCGTGCCGACCACCGATGAAGAGGGCGCTGGCGCTGGCTTCGACGTTAGCTTCTAGTTGAGCCGTTCAGCGTAATGTGCGGATAAGTCCATTTGGGGAAGGGCGTTCGGCTCGTGTGAGTCGAGCGTCCTTTCCTATAGACGAGAAGGTCAATGGCGATGTTTAATCAAAAAAACAAGGTGATGCGTGCGGACTATGAGCAGTGGCGTGCCGGACAGGATGAGACGGCGGCTCGCATCGCGTCCGACCCCGATAGGCTTTTGTTCCATGTGGAGCCTGAGCTTGGCTGGCTCAACGACCCCAATGGTTTGGTTCAGATTGGTGATACGTATCACATCTATCATCAATACGATCCGTTCGATGCTGCGCATGGCGGTCCAGTGCTTTGGAACCATCTGACGACAAAGGATTTTGTGACGTACGAGAATCACGGTCCCGTGCTGTTCCCCGATTCCGATTTGGATTCGAGTGGAGCGTATTCTGGTTCTGCCTTTGTACGTGATGGCAAGATTCACTACTTCTATACCGGCAACGTTAAGCATTTTGACCGTGATGATTACGACTACGTGTTGACGGGCCGTGAGCAAAACCAGATTCATATGGTTGCCGAGAATCCTGACGAATTGGGCGAGAAGCATATGGCTGTTGGGCCGGTCGATTACCCCGACGATATCGGTACGCACGTACGCGACCCCAAGATCCTTGAGCACGATGGTATCTACTACATGGTTTTGGGCGCTCGTACGAAAGACGACCGTGGCTGTGTGCTTGTCTATACTTCACGCGATCTAGAGGGCTGGAGCTATGCGACGCGCATTGAGCTGGGCGAGAAGTTTGGTTGTATGTGGGAGTGCCCTGATCTATTTGAGCTTGATGGCGAGCTAATTCTCGTTTGCTGTCCGCAGGGCGTGCCCGCCGATGGTTGGCGTTACCGCAATCCGCACCAGTGCGTGTGGTTCTCCATCGAGGCCGATTGGGAGGCGCCGAGCTTTAAGATCACCGGGCAGGGCATGCCCCCGATGGTCGATGCCGGCTTTGATTTCTACGCACCGCAGTCCTTTGAGGATGCTGCGGGTCGGCGTTTGATGATCGGGTGGTCTGGTTGCCCCGATGCGACGGCAGAAAACCCGACGGTGGCACGCGGGTGGCAGTGCGCGTTGACGGTGCCGCGAGAGCTGAGCATACGCGATGGTAAGCTCTGTCAGCAGCCGGCGCACGAGATTGAGAAGATGCGCGGCGACTGCGTTCGCGCGACAGGCGGTGAAACCGTTGAGGAGCCGGGCCGCCTGTTTGATCTTGTGGTTTCCTGTGAGGGCGCCAAGATGGTCGAGCTCGAAATCCGCAAGGGTGTCTTTGTGCGTTATACGGACGGGATGCTTACCCTCGATATGGGTGACGAAGGCTATGGGCGCGACCAGAGGTCGATTGAGCTCGGCGAGCTTCGCGACCTACGCGTGCTTTCGGACACTACGATGGTCGAGATTTTTGCAAATGGCGGCGAGGCGGCACTTACGAGCCGTACCTATTCGCCGGCGGTTCCGGCGATGGAGCTGCGCGCCGAGGGTGCGGCATCGATGAATTTCTACCGCCTCGTGCATTAACCGTGCATGGAGCACGATTGGACTTGCTGGGCGGAATGTGTCGCAGTTACCGCGGCCAACTACCGTTTATCGCGTATAGCGACCGTTTGCGGAATAAGTAACACTCCTTAATAAACCGTGTAGAATCTCAGATAAGCACGGAGTTTTCCAGGGAGACGCTGTCCTTTGTTGTGTGCAAGGGGCGGCGTCTCTTTGGCGCTTGGACGCTGTTGTGCAACAGTGCGGCGGCGCGTGCCATGTATTGAAAAGCCAATGTTGAGATGGGTCGTGATATTAATGGGCAAGTACGTAATCGTGGTCGAGTCTGGGTCGGATGTGACGCCGGAGCTTTGCGAGCGCTACGGCATCGTGCGCGTGCCCATGCATGTCACGATTGGTGACGAGACCGTCGAGGACGGTTCGATTGATCCGCTCGAGATTTACTCGCGCTGCAACGAGTTTGGCGTAATGCCCAAGACCAGCGGCTGCGCGCCTGCGGATTTTGCTCACGTGTACGACCGTATCCATGCCGAGCAGCCCGATGCGACCATTCTGCATCTTGCGTACTCCGAGGCCACGACCTGCTCGCATCAATCATCGAAGATCGCCGCCAAGGGGCGCGACTACGTCTACTCCATCTGTCTCTTATACACATCTCC
>CABSMS010000133.1 GCA_902478885.1 uncultured Collinsella sp.
CAAGAAGGAGTAACATCGGGACTTGCAGCGACGGACCTCAGGACACTCTTACACCACGTCTGCGCGCGCGACCCCGGAACCCGGTCCAAATTGAGTTATTGCGCTGTGTTAGGCCAAAACGTCCGACAAAATCTCGATCAGGCTGTCCACGTCGGCTTCCTCGCACACGAGCGGCGGCAGGAAACGCAGCGTGTGGGCACCAGTAGCGTTAATCACGGCGCCGGCGGCCAGCGCGCGGGCAACAATATCATGTGCATCGCCCGCAGCGTCATCCAAATCGCAGCCGAGCATTAAGCCGCGACCGCGTACCTCGACCACATGCGGCAGCTTGGTGAGTTTTGCCTCCATATAAGCACCCACCTTGGCAGCATGCTCGGCATAATCGCCGCGCACGAGCGCGGAGAGCGTCGCGGCGCACGCCGCGACAGCCAAGCAGCTACCGCCAAAGGTCGAACCGTGGTCACCAGGCTTAAACACGTCGGCGATCTCTTTCTTTGCCACCACGGCGCCCATGGGGACGCCGTCGGCGATGCCCTTGGCAAGACTCATGATGTCGGGCTCCACGCCATAGGTCTGGAATGCAAACGGCTTGCCGGAGCGGAAGATGCCACACTGGACCTCGTCGGCGATAAGAACGGCGTCCACCTCGTGCGCCAGGTCGCGCGCTGCCGTCATAAACTCCTCGGTCATGGGGTGCACACCGCTCTCGCCCTGAATCGGCTCGAGCATGACGGCGCAGACCTCGCTTCCCAGCTGCTTAAAGATCGAGCGCAGTTCGTCGACATCGTTGGGCGTGCAGGCCACAAAGCCACCCGGCAGCGGACGGAAACTGTCCTGTAGCCAATCCTGCATGGTGGCGGCAATGGTCTCGAGCGTACGGCCGTGGAAGCCGCCGCGCATGCACACGATGGTGTTGCCACCGTTACCAGCACGCTTGGCGTACAGACGCGCGAGCTTCATCGAGCCCTCGTTGGCTTCGGCACCAGAATTGGCAAAGAACGTCTCCCATACCTGCTCGCCCGCCGTCGGAGCGCCGAGCGCAGCTGCCGTGGTCTCATCGCCGGCAGCAATGGCATCGGCAATCACGCGTGCACTGTCCACGTCGTCGTTAGCGAGCTTGGACAGCAGCGCCGCGACCTGGCCACGCTGCTCGATGTAGAAGTAATTGGAGACATGCATGAGCTTTTTGGTCTGCGCCTCGAGCGCCGAGAGCACTGCAGCGTTACCGTGGCCAAGGCTGCACACGCCAATACCAGCGAGAAAGTCAAGATACTCACGGCCGTCATCGCCGGTGAGCTTCATGCCGTGGCCTTCGACAAACTCTACCGGAGAGCGACCAAAGGTATGCATAACGTAATGGGATTCGAGCGATTGTTGAGTTGCAAGTGACATGGGATGCCTTTCGTTGGGCGCCAGACGGCGCGGGGCTATGGGTGCAGGAATGGGGCGGCTGCGGGTCAGCTAGACCGTCTGGAGCTTCTCGACCTCGTCAAGGTTCTCGGTCAGACGCGCAGCAAACGTCGAAAGCGGATGCGGATGCGTATCGAACTCGTAAGCCGTCTCGGTGGAATGGATCACGGTGCCGACGCCGGCATCGGTCAGCAGCTCCAGCAGCAGCGAGTGCGGCGTAGTACCGTTAATGATGTGGGCACGAAATACGCCGGCGGTAAGCGCATCGACAGCGGCGCGTAGCTTGGGAATCATGCCTTTGTCGACCTCGCCCCCATAGAGCATTTCGTTAACCTCGTCGAGCGTTAGGTTGGAGATAAGCGAATCCTTGTCGCTAAAGTCCTTGTACAGGCCATCGACATCGGTCAAAAAGATCGCCTTATGCGCGTGGAGCGCCGCGGCAACGGCACCGGCGGCGGTATCGGCGTTGATGTTGAAGAAACCGCCGTCCTCCCCCGCCGCGACGGTAGCGATGACGGGGATGTACTCGCTATCGAGTAAGCGCTCGATATAGTCGGTGTTGACGTGCGTCACTTTGCCCACGCGTCCGAGCTCGGGGTCGAGCGGCTCGGCGATGAGCGTGCCGGCATCGCTGCCCGATACGCCCACGGCCAGGTTGCCGTGGTGGTTGATGGCAGCAACCAGCTCCTGGTTAACCTTGCCGCCCAGCACCTCGCGCACGATATCCATGGTCGCCGGCGTGGTCACGCGCTGGCCGTTCTTAAACTCGACGGGAATATCGTAATGGCTCAGCGCCTCGTTGATAGCCTTGCCGCCGCCATGCACGATGACGGGGCGCATACCGATGATCTTGAGCAAAACGATGTCGCTCATCACGTCGCGGCGCAGCTGCTCATCAACCATGGCGGCTCCGCCATATTTGATGACAACCGTCTTGCCGGTCAGGTTCTTAATCCACGGCAGCGCTTCGAACAGCAGCTGCGCGGTAACTTCGTTGGATTCGCTCGAGCGACAATCGCGTGCGAACTTCATAGTCTGCCTCGTCTTTCGTGTAGCTATCGCGCCGTACCTCGTTGCCCGCGATTGTCGCGGGATGCACGGCACATCGAGAGTCTAGGAACGGTAGTCACCGTTAATGGAGATGTACTCGTGCGTGAGGTCGCAAGTCCACACGGTGGTCGCCGCGTCCCCTGCGCCCAGGTCTGCCGAGATCACAATCTCGGGCGCCTCAAAGCGACGCAGCGCCTCGTCCTCGTCAAAGGGAACGGTCAGGCCATCACGGCAGACGGGCATACCCATCATGTCGATGGACACATCTTCTTGGTTAAACTGCACGCCGCACTTGCCGAGCGCCATGGCAACGCGGCCCCAGTTGCAATCGTGGCCGGCAATGCAGGTCTTGACGAGCGGCGAGTTGGCGACGGCACGAGCGGCGATATCGGCCTCCTCGTCGTTCACGGCGCCGGTAACATTGACCGTCACGAGCTTGGACGCACCCTCGCCGTCGGCGGCGATGTTGCGCGCCAGGCTCTCGCACACCTCATGCACGGCAAAGGCTAGCTCGTCGAAGGCGTCAGAGCCCTCGACAATAGGCTCGGCATCTGCGGCAGCGGCGCCGGAGGCAAGCATGATGCAGGTGTCGTTGGTCGAGGTGTCGGAATCGACCGTTACCTTGTTGAAGGTCTGCTTGACGGTGGAGAGCAGCAGGGCGTGGAGCGCCGCCGGCTCGACGGGGGCATCGGTAGTGATGACCGCGATCATGGTTGCCATGTTGGGCATGATCATGCCCGAGCCCTTGCACATACCGCCCACCGTATAGGCATTGTCTGCGTGCCCCGCGGCCTCGCTGCGGTAACACACGGCATACTCCTTGGAGTGCGTGTCGGTCGTCATGATAGCGCGGGCGGCATCGGCGCCACCGTGGGTGGAGAGCGCCTCGTAGGCGGCAGGAACGGCGGTCTCAAACGTGTCGATCGGCAGAATCTGGCCAATCACGCCCGTGGAGGCGACCAGGATTTGCTGAGGCTCGCAGCCGATGACCTGCGAGGCGATGTTGCACGTCTCGCGCGCGCAGGCAAGGCCCGTCTCACCGGTGGCCGCGTTGGCGTTACCGGAATTGACCGAGACACCGGCGATGATGCCATAGCCCTTATCGGCACCGCCCAAATTGGCGCGGCTCACCTGCACGGGCGCTGCGCAAAAGCGGTTGGTCGTAAACACACCGGCACCGGGACAGGGCTTATCGGGCACGACGAGCGCGTAATCCAAGCGCTCGGGATTCTTGCGAAAACCTGCATGAATACCCGCGGCCTTAAAGCCGGCCGCTGCCGTAACGCCGCCCTCGACGGCGCGAATCTTGATATCGAGCTGCTCTATATTCATCGTCCCTACGACTCCTTATATCAAACAAAAAGCGGGCATCGGCTGGCACGCCATACCGGTCGCAACTACTAGACCAGCTTAAAAATGGCGCCCAACTCGATACCCGACTGCCAAATCGTTAACAATCGAATGTGCTACACCTGTCTCTTATACACATCTCCGAGCCCACGAGACTAGCGCTCAT
>CABSMS010000134.1 GCA_902478885.1 uncultured Collinsella sp.
TGAGCGCTAGTCTCGTGGGCTCGGAGATGTGTATAAGAGACAGGTTATCACGCCCAATATTCCCGAGGCCATGGCCCTGCTCGATTACGAGGTCGACTCCGAGCGCACGCAGCAAAATGCTGCCATGCTCCTCACCCGCCGCTTTGGTTGCGCATCCCTCGTTAAGGGTGGGCATCTTGTCAACGAGGCCAACGATGTACTGGCCGAACCCGCGCCGCTCGATGACGAGGGCAACCATCTGGGAGATCCACTCACCACGTGGTTCCGCCACAAGCGCATCGAGACCGACAACACGCACGGCACCGGATGCACGCTCTCGTCCGCCATCGCCTGCGCGCTGGCCCAGGGCATGGATCTTGCCGATGCCGTCAACGCCGGCAAGGCATACCTGACAGGCGCTCTGGCCGCCGGCCTGAACATGGGCAAAGGCTCCGGCCCCGTCAATCACATGTGGCAGTATTAAGATTCGCAGCCCAAACCACCGCAAAGGGGACAGGCACCTTTGCGGTGGTTTGGGGTCGCGCTACTCTCCGAGCATCTCTTGGAGCTTGGCTGCCACGGCGTGACCCAGGCTCTCATGGCTTTCGGGCATCATATGCAGATAGTCGATATCGCCCGGCTCGGCAAAGTCGGCGGCATTCAAAAAGTCGCAGCCAAACTGCTCAGCCACATGCGCGTAGTACTCACCAAAATGTTCCGAGGCTTCTACGGAATGCTCGTCAAAATCGGTCATATATACGTCGGCGATCTGCGGCTTAATCTTGATAGGCGCCATCAGCAGAATGCGCGGACAAGGCGCAGCGTCGGTCCACGGAAACGCGCGGACGGCGCGAATCAGCGCCATGGCGCCACGAGCGATATCGGCAGCCGTCACGTTAAAGACCGTCTTGCAGTCGTTGGTGCCCAGCATGATCACAATGGCGTCCAGCGGCTTATGGGCCTCGAGCATCATCGGAAGCGCGCGAATGCCGTTAAGATTGGTGTCCAGATGGCACATGTCGTCGCGTACCGTCGTGCGGCCGTTGAGGCCTTCTTCAATTACATGCCAGCCCTCGCCTAAGTCACGTTGGGCCACGCCACACCAGCGCACATCCCGCGCATAGCGCACCGCGGTGCCGTCGCGCATGCCCGCCGGATCGTAACCATAGGTGTTGCTGTCGCCAAAGCATAGAACGTTTTTCATCGTAAGCCCTTCCTTTTAGTAAAAAGCCGGCGGGAGCAGCCTCTCCCGCCGGCTCGACCTATCTGTCAACACGTACCGGTTACAGGTACTTGCGCCAATCGTCCTCGTCCTCATCATCCTCGGTAGCAGCCTGGGCCTGCTCGGCGGCGCGAGCTGCCGCAGCGCGAGCGGCAACCTGAGCATAGGACTCCTCGTTGCGCTCGGGGAAGTTTGCCAGCACGTGCTCGAACTTGGCAAAATCCTCATCCCAGCGCGTAGAAGGCACGGCAAAGAAGACTTGCTTGACCTTAAAGTCGCCCGACGCGAGCTCCTTGCGGAAGAGCTCGGCCACGGCCTCTGCGTCAAAGCCGTTGTTGTCGCAGCCCCAAGCACCCAGCACGAGCTTCTCGCGACCCAGCTCGTCGCAGATGGCAAGCACAAAGCGAATGCGGTCGCGCAGGGCATCCAGCAGAGCATCGTCGCTCACGCGATACTCCTGGCGGGCGCGCTTAACGTTGGGCGCGGCGGCCACGATCACGTCGGCGTATGCATGCACGTGGTTGCGGTCGAAGCGCACCGCAGGCACCACTAGGGCGCGGTTACGATAGAGCTCGCAGTTGATGTTGCGGCGACGGTTCTCGCCGTACCATTTGCGCTGCTTATCGAGAACGTTGTACAGATACGAATCGGCGCACAGTGTGGCCTCCTGGCCCAGATAACCCTGAATATAGCCACCGCCCGGGTTGGTGAACGAGGCAAAGGCGAGCACGGCCATGTCGCAGAACTGCGCATAGCCACGACCGTTGTCCAAGATGGCCTGCGTGGCGGAGGCATCGAGCACGGTGACCTCAGGCAGAGACGCAGCAGGCTCCTCAGCAGGCGCGGACTCAGCTTCGGCGATTTCCTCGGCAGGCTCCTCGACGGGCTCAGGAGCTGCCTCGGTCTCGGGCGCTGCCTCGCTCTCGGGTGCCGCCTCGACCTCGGCAGCCTCCGCGCCCTCGACGTCCTCGGCAACCTGTTCTTCGGTGGCCACAGCACTCTGAACCTTGGCCTTCATCGCCGCGACAAAGCCGGCAGGCATACCGTCAAACTCGCGAACACCGGCAAGCGAACGCTCGATATCCTTGGCGCACGCTTCGGACACAGTTGCCACGTGACGCTCGGCGGCCTTGGCACGGGCCTCGCGCTTGGGATTGGGCTGACCCGCTCGGTTGGACCTGCGGTTACGGTTCCTGTTGTCGACGTCTGCCATAAGTGGTCACCTTTCTCGGTCTCTGCCGCTATCGGCTTTTCCCATCCATGATACCCCGCCGCGTACAAAAAAGACGGCCCCGAAGGACCGCCTTTCGCATCGATTTGCACGCACGGCAAGCACCGCCGCAATTCGCCACTAGTCGCGACGGCCGAGGATGTTCAGAATGCGCAGGAACACGTTGATAATATCCACGAACAGGTTAGAGGCCATGAGCACGGCGTTGGGCAGCGTAGGCGGCACCGTCGTGGCAACATAGGTGTCGTAGCCAATAAAGCCAGCGAACACCACAATCACGATCAGGTCGGTGATGGACTGCGAAACGCCCATGAACATCAGCACGATCTCAACCAGAATAGTGGCGAGCAGAATACCAAAACCGATGCCATACACACGCTGGAAAAACTTGGGGAAGGTCACGCCAAGCGCGCCAAAGACAAAGGTGATGGCGGCCGTGGCGATAAAAGCGGTGTTGATGGTGGGCAGGTCATAGTTGGCAAGGCCAAACGACGCGGTCAGGCCAAAGGTACTCGCAAAGATTACGTAGCCCACAAGGGACAGGCCCACGGACTGCTTGCTGGCGGCGGCCGACATCATGACCATGCCGACGATGGTCAAAATAAACGAGCCAAAGACCAGCGGCAAGGCGGCGCCGCTCATCATCATGCGCGCAAACGACATGGTGCTCGTAAAGTAGGCGCCGGCGCCCATGGCGCAAAAGCCCAAGAAGATCAGGGCAGACATGGCGAGATTGTACGCGCGCGGCGACATCTCCTTGGCGCGGCTTGCGCCGCTCTCGACGGGGCCGTTCTGATAGCCCTGGATATCGTTCATACTTCGTCCTTTCAAAAAGCGCACGACAGCGCCGTAGGTAACAAGATTCCTGCCATTGTACCCGAATGCCGCACGTCCTTACCTACGGCGCTCGCCCTCAAGCGTACGATCAAAGGCCCAGACCCACCAACGCATCACGTGTGTCTGCGAGCCGTCTGCCCGCTCGCGCGTCTGGTCCTCCAGATACAACTCGGTCGCGTGCCCGCCAAAACGCACCTTATATGTTGCCGTACGGATGCCGTGGACCATCAGGCCAAACCCGGTGGTCGAGATAATTTCGTCGATCGTAAAACAACGGCCGTCGACCCAGCAGACGGTGACCGGCACGACTTGTCCGCCCGCGAGGATGCGAGCCACGACGTCCACATACTGCTTGTGTACGCGCCGAGTTTTGCCGTCTGTCTGTCGATATTCCATGCCTCCTATTATCGAACGCATGTTTGCATGTTGTAAAGCGAACAGACTGTGGTTTTGGAGTGTCGTAGTAATCGCACGTGTCCGCATGGCGTGTTAGCAAAAAGAACACCCGCGGTCAACAGGGCTAATATTCAATTTTAGTGCCAAAAAGTTCACTTCTCCCATCAGAACTCGGTAAAGAGACCCGCAGGAGGTGATACGATTTATCATGTTTTTGTAACGTGTCTGCAAACTTCGAGAAAGCCCATATATGGACGTAACGTCTGTCTCTTATACACATCTGACGCTGCCG
>CABSMS010000135.1 GCA_902478885.1 uncultured Collinsella sp.
GGGTCAGCCCGTGGGAGGCCAGGGCGCCGCTGACCGGTGGACGGCACCGAGCCGTCATCCGAAATGGAGAAGGGGGAGGCCACGCGGCCTCCCCTTTTTTTGCGTTTACCGGGCGTAAATGACTCATTTACACCAGACGATCTTATCGTTTTTGGTATTGAGCTTTTATTTAAAGAAAATAAATCGAATAACAAGGGCAACTGCTATGACCGCAATGATCAAAAGCAGGATTGTCAGTCGATGCTGCTTGCGTCGTTTACTTGACGAAACGAAGATTGATTTTCCTTGTTTTGGCGTCTCGAGATAACGAGCCGAATGCGTTAAGGTTTGCTTAGGTCGGGGACCTCTTTGCTGCCGAGTTATGGGCGTTTTCGTCGGGTCGTCATTGATTGCGCTGTTTTTAGATAATGGTGCGTCTTTCAGATATACAGGGTCTCCCGAGGCCACGCCCATATGTTTACGTCCCGTCTGGGCATCCTCGAGCGTTTGATATCGATTTCTCGTCACATACTCGGGCTCTGCATCATTAATGGGCTCTTGCGAGATGTGGGGGCGATGGAACCGCGGCGGCTGCGTGGAAGTATCTTCCCCCTGCGTCGGCATGAACATATTGTTCTGGTTTTGGTCGTCCATGATGCCCTTTAGCTCGTTGCCAACAACGTGTACGCGTTCATTGTAAGCCCCTTGTTATTTGTAGCTGTGGACATACTCATTATTTAAGCTCTGGTTCAAAGAACCTTTACCTTCCTAGAACCTGAGTCATACACACTTAGATATGCTTATAGTACCGGACTCAAAAAACTTTATAGTCGATGTATATATGAGCATCGGGTGGGCATATATAAGAGCGTCAAAAGAAGTCCCTGCCACCTGGAAGATGGCTCGGCAGTCCCTAAAAGGAGTGGTAGTCATGGCAAGCATGGTTCCTTATCGTTCGGTCTTTGGTGTTCGTCCCTCTGCTAGCTCGTTGTTTGACCTCTTTGATGATATGACCGATCTGGCAAACAACTCGATCGCCTCTAAGGCGTTCCCTGTTGATGTTGAGGACAAGGGCGACGGGTACGAGGTCAAGGCCTATTTAACCGGCGTCGCTAAGGATGACATCGATGTTGAGCTCAATGAGGGTCGTCTTTCCATTAGCGTGAATGTCGAGGAGAGCGAAGAGAACGAGGGCAAGAACTTCCTGCAGAAGGAGTTTAGCTCGTACAGCGCGACGCGCGGTGTGTACCTGAAGGATGCTTCGAGCGAGGGCCTTTCTGCAAAGTACGCCGACGGCATCCTTACCGTTACAGTTCCTAAGATTGTCGAGAAGAAGAACGTTACGAAGATTTCCATCGACTAAGGCTATCGGCTATTAACATCGGTGCCTGCGTTAAGGGGGCTGGGAAGTGATTCCCGGCCCCCTTTTCTATTTGAGACGGCCTACTGAATGGTCATGGGCCGATATTGCCCTGCTGGACGTATCGTGAGTTTATGCGGGCCCTCAACGCGGGTGGCGGTGCTGCCAAGCGCGTTGTCGAGTGTTGCGCCGAGGGAGTTTGCGTAGCATTTGACGGTAAGACTTGGGCGATTGTTGTCTTGGCTAATGTGCATCGCGATAAGTTGCTCGGTGCGATCGGTTACCAGCGCGCGTGCGGCATCGGCGGCCTGATCGTTGGAGAGATGTCCTTTTGCAGACAGGATGCGTTCCTGAAGAAAGCGGGGATAGTCTCCTTGACGCAGCATGGCTACATCGTGGTTGCTTTCGAGCGCGAGAATGCGACAGTCCTTGAGCGCATCGATGGCATGATTCGACAACTCGCCGGTGTCGGTGGTAAAGCCAATTGAATCACCCTGAGCGTCAAACCGGTAGCCGACGGGATTAACGACGTCGTGGGATGTCGAATATGTCTGAATGTGGACTCCGGCAATAGAGAGGGTGTCACCTAGGTCAAATTCCTCAACAGGCAGATGTGCGAGGCTTTCTTTTGATGTGAGCGTGCCTCTACTGGAAAAGATCGGGCCATTCCAATGCTTACACCATACCTCAAGCCCCTTAATGTGGTCGCTGTGCTCATGGGTGACAACAAGGGCGGACACGTCGTCTGCCGAAAGGCCGAGCTCCGCCATGCGTTTGAGCGTCTCGCGGCGAGACAGTCCGTCATCGACCATAATGAGCCCCTGCGGGCCCTCGATGAGTGCGCAGTTGCCTTTAGAGCCACTGCCGAGGATATGAAGGTGCAGGCGAGACATAAGATTCCAAAGGATACAATGGGTGCGGACGAATAGAGGAGGAAGCGAATGCCAACGGTATCACAGCATTACGGACACCATGCCGCGCCTGGGGCAGTCGATGAGACCCGGACGAGGCAGCAGGCTGCTCCTGTTGTGCTCATGGTATCAGGCGGTGCGGACTCGACGGCACTGCTTCTTATGGCGTGCACATCAAAGCTGGATATCCAAGATGGACGCGGCGTTGCCCCCATTGCTCGCGAGCGCCTGCATGTGCTGCATGTAAACCATCATCTGCGCGGCAAGGCGTCCGATGGCGACGAGGCCTTTGTGCGTGAGCTTTGCGCGCAATATGGTTTACCGCTGTGTGTTGAGCACGCTTATTTTGATGGGGAGTCGGGCAATATCGAGGCGGCTGCGCGCGAGGTGCGCTATGCCGCGGCGCGAAGGTATGTGTGCGAACTATGTGCCAAGACGGGGGCGCCGAGAACGGCGGCGCGTATCTGTACTGCCCATACCTCTTCGGACCGCGCGGAAACATTTTTGATGAACGCCATTAAGGGGTCGGGTCCAGCTGGGCTTTCGAGTATTCCCCGCCGAAGGAATATCGTGGTGCGTCCCTTGCTCGACCTAACTCATGGCGAGCTAGTGGACTATCTACAGGTACATGGGCAGCCGTGGCGTGAAGACGAGAGCAATGAGGATGTCTCGTATCTGCGAAACTACGTGCGCCATCGGGTGATGCCGGTGGTGGCGCAGCGTAATGCGAGCGTGTGCAAGACGATTGGCGCCGCCTGCGAGATCCTTGGTGACGAAGATGCGTTTCTATCCCAGCTGTCGGCACAAGCGTTTCGAAGCTGTTTGCGCAAAGAGGCGGCGGGCGCGCTGGTGCTCGATGCCAGGCGCCTTGCTGCGGCCGAGGTAGTGATTGCGCGGCGCATCGTGCGACTGGCGATTAAACGCATCGATCCGGACGCTCGTCCAGAGATGCGACATGTGGAGCGAGTCCTTTCCTGCGTTGCCGAGGGCGCCGGCTCGGTCACGCTTCCGGCGGGGATTGACGCACGCGTCGAATTTGGCATGCTGGCGTTTAAGGCGCCGGTGGCTCGCGAGGGCCTGGTCGCGGACTGGGTTACCGTACCCGGTCGTTTGCCGTTGGGCGGGGGACGTATGCTGGTCGCAGAGCCGATGGCCGTTGAGCCAGGATGCGATATCGTGCGCCGCGCCCGTGAGCTTGCGGCTGCCGGGGAAGTGGCAGCTTTGGTAGACGCGGCTGCCCTGGGTTTTGCCGACAGCGATAGTGAGCGGATCCTGGCGGGCTCGCGTGGCGAGATCCCTGCCAAGGCGCGATTGGCACGCCTGTGGGTGGACGGTCCCGCACCGGGAGACGTGATGTGCCCGTTAGGAATGAGTGGCCGAAGCAAGAAGGTATCCGACTTGCTAGGAGAGGCTCGCATTCCCGTTTCCGAGCGCGCCGGCGTGCCCATGGTGAGGACGGCGCCGGGGGGTGCCGTGGTGTGGGTCGCCGGAGTTCGCGCGGACGAGCGTTTTAAGTGCACGGTGGCGACACGCGTGGCCTATCTGCTTCGTGTGGTCGACGCGGATTAGCCCCTCGCACCAGCTTTTCTGTGCGGCGTTGACGGTATTCCGGTTGATTTCCGATCTCAGCCGAACACATTAAGCGAATAGGCCGTTCCCGCAGCT
>CABSMS010000136.1 GCA_902478885.1 uncultured Collinsella sp.
AAGAAGATGACCGCGCTCGCCGACAAGGTCGCCGACGAGGGCTACGACGCCGTGTTCCTGATGGGCGTCGGCGGCACCTGGGACGAGCTCATGCAGCTCGAGTACCTCATGAACAAGTTCGGCGACCGCGACCTCGAGGTCTACCTGATCCACGCCGCCGAGTGGAACGTCATGGGCCACAAGCGCATGACCGAGAAGTCTGTCGTGCTCACCGCCTCCGAGTCCGGCACCACCCCCGAGGTCCTCGAGGCCGTCAAGAAGATGAAGGACATGGGCGTGCGCGTCTACGCCATGACCAAGCCTGAGGGTCTCATCGGCCAGGCTGTCGGCGCCGAGAATTGCGTCAAGATGGCTTCCGATCATGGTAACGGTGGCTGCGAGATGGGCTACTACCTCGCCGACTGCTTCGGCCTGCGCCTGCTCAACCGCCGCGGCTGCTTCCCCAAGTTCGATAAGTTCATCGAGCAGACCAAGGATATCTGGAAGGACATGCTCGATATCCGCAAGCGCTTCGAGCCGCGCGCCGAGGAGCTCGCCAAGAAGTACGCCCTGGCCCCCTACACCATGTTCATCGGCTCCGGAGCACTCTGGGGCGAGACGATCCTGTTCTCGATGTGCATCCTGGAGGAGATGCAGTGGAAGCGCACCCGCTACATCACCTCGGCCGACTTCTTCCACGGCACCCTCGAGCTCGTGGAGCCGGGCGTCCCCGTGTTCCTGTTCATGGGCGAGGACGAGAACCGCAAGCTCGACGAGCGCGTCCGCGCGTTCCTCAACCGCGGCGTGACCGGCGACACCGACATCAACGTCATCGACACCGCCGAGTTCGCGATCCCCGGCCTTGACGACGAGTTCCGCGTCATCGTGTCCCCGTGGATCCTCTCCTCGCTGATCACCGATCGCCTTGCCACTTACTACGAGACGGTCACCAAGCACAACCTCAAGTATCGTCGCTACTATCACCAGTTCGATTACTAAGAGCAAATAACGTTTGTGTAATTGGGCCCCGCTCCTATATGGAACGGGGCCCCGTTTGGGTTGGAGAGTAATTATGAGCTACCCTCAGCTTGCCGTTATGAATATCAGCCATCGCTACTTTGACCTTGAGGAGTTCTTTTCTTCGGCGTCGGCTTCGGGCTACACGTGTTGCGAGCTTTGGACCGGGGCGATGCATCTGTATGTCGATTGCCATGGATACGATTCGCTCGAGCAGGTGCGGGAGCTATCACAGCGGTATGGGGTTCGGATTGTGGGGCTTTGTCCCGAACAGAACAACCCCAAGCCGTGGAATATCGCGGCGCGCGGGAATGAGGCGCGTGCCCGCACGCTCGCGTACTTTAAGAACGTTGTGGATATCGCGGCGGAACTTGGAGCCGAGCAGGTCATGGTCTCGAGCGGCTGGGCATTTTTGAACGAGCCGATCGAGGACGCGTGGGGTCGCAGCGCCTCGATGCTGCGTGCGATTGCCGGGCATGCGGGAGAGCGCGGCGTGCGGCTGGTGCTCGAGGCCCTACAGCCGGTTGAGTCGATGATCGTGAACTCGGCGGCCGATACGAAGTGCATGATCGAGGCAGTTGATCATCCGGCACTTAAGGCGTGTCTGGATTTGGGCGCTATGGCGGTGGCGGGGGATACCATCGACGATTATTTCGATCTGCTTGGCGATGATGTCGCCCACGTGCATTTTGTCGATGTTGCGGCAGATGGCACGACGCATCTTGCCTGGGGTGACGGCGACCGCGATATGCGCGCCGACCTGGATAGGCTGGTGGCGCGCGGCTATCGCGGAGTTGTTTCGGCCGAGACCTATGACTGGCGCTATTTTGCCGACCCCGCAGCTGCCGATGCGCAGGTAATGGCAGAGTATCGTCGTGCGATTGGCGTCTAGGTGGGGCTGGGTTGCGACAATTCGCTCCTATGTTTCCAAATGAATACGGTGTGAGCCGAGGAGGACGATTTTCCCCGCAAACACTCTAGTATGCTAAAGTACCCAGAAGACCGGCGGAGCTATGCCGGTCTTCTGTTCTATACGAAACGCAGCATGAGGAGGCTCACCAGATGACGGCCACACCGTGGGGATTCCGGGACATATTGCCCGAGGAGGCTCAGGCGCGCGAGGAGATTGCGCTGACGGTGAAGGGCTGCTTTAGGGAGCATCATTACCTGCCGGTCGAGACGCCGCTGCTCGAGGACAAGGGTTCGCTCGAGGAGGGCGGCCGCATCGCGGACACGCCGTTTAAGCTCTTTGACGATGATGGCCGTCTGCTGGTGGTCCGTCCCGACAACACGTTGCCGATCGTGCGCCTGGTTTCGACCCGCATGCACGCTGCCGACCTGCCCCTGCGCCTTCGCTACGAGGCGCCGGTGGTTCGCGAGTGCCAGCGCAATGCCGGTGGCTCGCGCCAGTTTACACAGCTGGGCTTTGAGCTTATCGGTGCGGGCGATACCGCGGGCGATGTCGAGATCGTCTCGCTCGTGGCCGAGGCCGTGCGTAAGCTGGCACTGCCCGATGCGCGCATTATCGCAGGTAGCGTGCGTCCGTTTAAGGAACTGCTCGCGGCGTGCGAGGATCGCGAGCTGGCCGCCGAGGCCCTGCGCTGCGTGCACGCCAACGACTTCGTGGGCCTCGATGCCCGCGTGGCGGCAAGCGCCGAGTCCGATGCCGTCAAGGCCGCCATTAGCGAGCTGCCGCGTCTGCACGGCGGTGCCGAGGTGCTCGACTGCGTGGACGCGCTGCTGGAGGCTGCCGGTATCGTCGCGCCGCTGACGCGCGAGCTGCGTGCCCTGGTTGAGGGCCTGGCACCCGAGGACGCCCAGGTGCTGTCGTTCGACTTCTCCATCATGAACTCGTTTGATTACTACACGGGCCTGGTCTTTAAGGCCTATGCCGGCGGCCTGCCTGATCCGGTGGGTTCGGGCGGACGCTACGACTCCATCTTTACTGGCGCATTTGGCGACGGCATCGAGGTGCCGGCGGCGGGTTTCGCCTTTTCGCTTGAGCGCCTGGAGGCTGCGCGCACCTCGGCCGAGGACGCAGCTTCCGATGGTGACCATGCCGTGGGCCGCGGCACCGAGGGTCCGCTGCGCATTGCCGTGCCCAAGGGCTCGCTCAAGGCCGACACGCTCGACGTGCTCGAGGCCGCGGGCTTGGATGTCTCGGAGCTGCGCGATCCCGGTCGTCATCTCATCGTGCGCGGTCGCGACACGCGTGCCGGCGAGGGCGCGGTCGGCGATATCGAGTTTGTCATCGTGCGTCCCAGCGATGCGCCCGCCTTTGTGGGCTGCGGCGGCGCCGACTGCGGCATCTGCGGTTGGGACTCGCTTATCGAGGCCGACCTCAACCTGCTGCAGCTGGTCGATCTGGGCTACGGCCTGTGCACGTTTATCGAGGCGGAGCCCGCGTGGCGCGCCGGCCAGGCCGAGCGCAACTATGCCCGCCGCGGTTCGCTTCGCGTGGCCACCAAGTACCCGCGCATTGCGAGTGCCTGGTATGCCGAGCGCGGCGTGAATGCCGATATCGTCTCGCTGCACGGTAACATCGAGCTGGGCCCCATCGTCGGTATGACCGATCGCATCGTGGACATTACCGCCACGGGCGCCACGCTGCGCGATAACGACCTGGTTATTACTGGTCGCATTATGGACTGCACGGCCCGCTTCTTTGTCAACCCGGGTGCCGCTCGCCTGGATCCGCGCGTGCGCAACCTGGCAGATCGCCTGGCTGCGGCCGTGAAGGACAAGCATTTTGAGCCCGTCGCGGGCTCGGCACAATAGCGCGAGCACGCACGGGCGTCCCAACGTCTGGGCTGCGGGCCGATTGGCGCCGCCGCCCGGCCTCTCGTTTTTTCAAACGCAACCTCGACCGATAGGGGATACCGATATGAAGACCATCAAGC
>CABSMS010000137.1 GCA_902478885.1 uncultured Collinsella sp.
CGTCGGCAGCGTCAGATGTGTATAAGAGACAGGTCTGGTCCTGTCCAAGAAGCGTGCCGAGTACGAGCGTGCTTGGAACCGCATCGAGGAGAAGTTCAACTCCGGCGAGAACGTCGAGGGCGAGGTTATCGAGGTTGTCAAGGGCGGCCTGATTCTTGACATCGGCCTGCGTGGCTTCCTGCCCGCTTCCCTCGTCGACCTCCGTCGTGTCAAGGACCTCACCTCTTACATGGGCACTCGCATCGAGGCCCGCGTCATCGAGATGGACCGCAACCGCAACAACGTCGTCCTCTCCCGTCGCGTCGTGCTCGAGGAGTCCCGTAAGGCTGAGCGCTCCGAGATCCTGTCCAAGCTCAAGTCTGGCATGCGTCTCCAGGGCACCGTTTCCTCCATCGTCGACTTCGGCGCCTTCGTCGACCTCGGCGGTATCGACGGCCTCATCCACATCTCCGAGCTCTCCTGGAACCACGTCAACCATCCTTCCGAGGTTGTCAAGGTCGGCCAGGAGGTCGAGGTCGAGGTTCTCGACGTCGATCTCAACCGCGAGCGCATCTCCCTGGGTCTCAAGCAGACCACCGAGGATCCGTGGCGCGCACTGGTCAAGAAGTACCCCGTCGGCGCTATCGTCGAGGGCACTGTGACCAAGCTTGTCCCGTTTGGCGCTTTCGTCGACCTGGGCGAGGGCATCGAGGGCCTGGTGCACATCTCCGAGATGGCCAACAAGCACGTCGACCAGCCTTCTCAGGTCACCCACGTGGGCGACAAGGTTCAGGTCAAGGTCATGGAGATCGACCTCGACCGTCGTCGTATCTCTCTGTCCATGAAGTCCGCTGCTGAGACTCTGGGCGTCGAGATCGAGGTTACCCCGCTTCCTTCCGAGAAGAAGGACGAGGAGACCGACGCCGAGTAAATCGGTTTGACGATCACTTGTTTTAAGGGATCCGTCCGCAATGGACGGGTCCCTTTTTGCTTTCGCTGCTGATGCACGCGATGCTACCCGGGCTATCCACAGGCTATTGGGTTGTCGGTGAATGAAAAAATGCCGACATCCCGCCTCGGGGAGGAGGCGGGAACGCACCGAGTAGACGGAGGGGTGCGGAGCGCGGTCGCGTCTCGACTGACGACGTTGCCCATCGACAACCCTATTGTACTGCATGGCGTGGTTCTTGGTTTATCGTGTCGAACGCTTGTGTTGTGCCATTGCCTGCGGCAACGGTGTGCTACACTCTTGCACTGCTGAGTGGGCCAGACGGTCGCGCGATGTGCTGCTTGCAGCACGCGTGAGGAAAGTCCGGGCTCCAGAGGGCGGGATGCCGGCTAACGGCCGGGCGGAGTGATCCGACGGAAAGCGCCGCAGAAAAGAAGACTCCCACCTGCGCCACAAGGCGTAAAGGGAAAAGCTGAAACGGTGGTGTAAGAGACCACCAGCGCCGTGGCAACACGGCGGCTTGGCAAGCCCCATCCGGAGCAAGCGCGAATAGGAACGCTATGGGCCGGCCCGGTCCGCGTTCGGGTAGCGTGCGTGGAGCTGCGCGGTAACGTGCAGACAAGATAAATGACCGTTCACGACAGAACCCGGCTTATAGGCCCACTCGGCAACTATGTTGACGCTGCGAACCCGTCAGCGCGGCAATCTGCCTTTCAAGCCTTCGGGCATGACCATAAGGTCAATGCCCTCGTCTTTCAAGGCACCTTGCTCGCGCTGACGGGTTCTCGCTGTTGGTGACGGTATCATTGGCGTTTCCGTTCTTGTTAGAGGGCAACGGTGCTGTCTTTGCCGTATTATTGAGGCTGTTTGTTGCTTTGCTTGTTGTTGAGGGGCTTTGTTGGACAGCTATTTTACTCTGCAATCGAATATTGAGGCTACGGGCGAGTTCGTTGACCGCAAGAGCCGGTTTATTGCCCAGCTGGTCCATATTGAGTCCGAGGATGAGGCGAATGCCTTTATCGAGATGGTTCGCAAGCGTCATTACGACGCTCGGCACAATGTTCCCGCGTGGATTTTAGTCGATGGACGCGAGCGCCAGAGCGATGATGGTGAGCCGAGCCGCACGAGCGGTATGCCGACGCTCGAGGTGCTGCGCGGCGCGGGGCTCAAAAATGTTTGCTGCGTGGTGACGCGCTATTTTGGTGGCACGCTGTTAGGGCCCGGTGGCTTGGTGCGCGCCTATACCGCGGCGACGCAGACGGCGGTGGCCGCGGCTCAGGAGGCCGGGCAGATCGTCGAGATGACGAGTGTCGTGCCTGTTGACGTGCATGTGGCCTATCCGCAGTATGAGCAAGTGCTTCATTTGGCGCAGGATTCGGGTGCCAAGGTTTCGGATACCGATTTCGCGGATACCGTGACGATTCATTTGGTGTTTAAGGCGGGGGAGCAGGAGCCGTTTTGCGCTAAGATGCGCGAGCTTATGGCGGGGCGCGAGGAGATTGAGGTCGGCGCTCCCGAATTTGCCGAGTTTTAACGGCGACGGCCGGCGTGCTTTTGGATGGATCCCAAGCGCGCCGGCCGTCGTTTTTCTGTTGCTGCCGCTTACTCGGCGAGCTGCTTTAGCACATCGCAGGCGATTTCGACGGCATCGTCGATGCAACCGGGACAGCTGCGGAGCGGACCCTTGTCCGATCCGATGCCCTTGAGCGTGCCGCAGACGGTCGTCGTGTTCTTCTCGCCAAAACGCTTGGCGATTTCGCGCGACAGCTTGTAGGTCTGGCCCTTGGTCTTGGGGTTTTCCATGCCGTCGCTCATCACAACGCCCATGATGGCCACGGCGCCCGAGATGGCACCGCAGGTTTCGGTCATGCCGCCCATGCCGGCGCCAAAGCCCTCGGTGAGGGTAAAGGCGGTCTGGGGGTCGAGCCCGACGGCAGGTGCGAGCGTGCAGGCGACGGCCTGTGCGCAGTTGAAGCCTTGGGCGTGGTATTCGGCAGCCTGAGCTTGGCAGGCGGCGGTGTCGAGCTGAGCAGTATCGATTTGCTTCATCGTTGTCTCCTTGGTCACGGTGTACTCGCCTATGGTACCCGTGACGGGGCATGTAATCATCGAGAGCTTCATGTATGCCTCGTTTTTATCTATCGAGCAAATGCCCAAGGCTTGAGATAAATACCCCTGATCAATTTGTCCAATAACCTACCTTGGGGATGGGTTGAGAGGGGTGCCGGGTAGCGGTATCGTGAACCGAATAAAACTAAAACCCAGGCAAGGGAGCTAGATATGAGCGAGCAGACCATCGGTACTACATGTGTTCAGGGCGGCTATCACCCGGGAGATGCCGAGCCGCGCCAGGTGCCCATCTACCAGTCCACCACGTGGAAGTACGACACGTCCGAGCACATGGGCAAGCTGTTTGACCTGGAGGAGTCGGGCTACTTCTACAGCCGCCTGCAGAACCCCACGTGCGATTTGGTTGCCGCCAAGATCTGTGAGATGGAGGGAGGCGCCGCCGCGATGCTTACGAGCTCGGGCATGGCTGCGAACTTCCTCGCGATCTTTAACGTGGCCGGTGCCGGCGATCACGTGGTCGCGAGCTCTGCCATTTACGGCGGTACGTATAACCTGCTCGCCCACACCATGGGCCGCATGGGCGTGACCTGCACGTTCGTTGCCCCCGACTGCACCGATGAGGAGCTCGAGGCAGCCTTTGAGCCCAATACCAAGCTCGTCTTTGGCGAGACGATTGCCAACCCCGCCCTTGCCGTGCTCGATATTGAGCGCTTTGCCAAGGCCGCACATGACCACGGCGTGCCGCTGATGGTCGACAACACCTTCCCGACGCCTGTGATGTGCCGTCCCTTTGAGTGGGGCGCCGACATCGTTACGCACTCCACCACCAAGTACATGGATGGACATGCGGCCTACCCTGTCTCTTATACACATCTCCGAGCCCACGAGACTAG
>CABSMS010000138.1 GCA_902478885.1 uncultured Collinsella sp.
TCTACACAAGGCTATTCGTCGGCAGCGTCAGATGTGTATAAGAGACAGTCCGTAGCCTGCGCGCACGGAAAGACGATCAACCAGGCGGGTACCGGCAGCGCCCTCAGCGGCGGTAGAGCCGCTCACGCCGCGCGCCACCAGCAGTGCCTCGCCCGAGGCCTTCTTCTGGTCCAGAGCCGCACGACCGGCACGCTCAAGCGTGGCGGCGTCATCAAACAGCAGCGCATCGATATCGCCGGCGAGCAATTGCTCCACCAGGCCCTCAAGCTCGCGCGGGGCCTCGAGCACGTCGCCCAGACGACCCGAGACATCGTCGCCCAGCGCACCCACCAGACGGCTCACGAGCGGCGAGCTGTCGGCCATGCGGGCATCGAGTTTCTTTTGGCTGGAAAGCTCCGAGCGCACCTCGGATAACTTGTTGCGCGCATCGCTCTCGCGGGCACGCAGGTCCTTCAGGGCCGCGCGTGCCGTCTCGGTGGCCTCACGCGCATCGGCCTGGGCCTGGCGCGCTTCCTCAAGAGCGCCCTCAAGCTCCACGGCGCGGTCGCGACGGCTCTCGAGCGAAGCCGTGACCTCCTCGAGCTGTTCATCGATCTGCTCCAGGCGCGAGGCATACATGTTGTCCTCGACCTCAGCATTGCTCAAGGAATCCTTCACCTTGGCGAGCTCGAGCGCGGCATTATCGGCCACGCGCTGCACATCGCGTTGCTCGCGCGTGAGCTGCGAAATCTGATTGTCGAGCGCCACGCGACGCTCGTGGAGCTCAGCAGCGGCAGGACCGGCGGCGTCAACGTCCTCCTGGGCCTGCATGTGCGCGCCGGTCACTTCCTCAAGCTGGGCGCGCGCGTCCTCGAGCTCCTCGACCACGCGACGACGCTGATGCTCGGAGCTCGAGATCTGGCCGCGCATGTCGGACAGGCGCGACACCATGTTGTGGCCCTTTTCCTCGAGCAGGCGCATGTCGGAGTTAATGCGGCCGACCACATCTTGCATATGACGGCGCTGCTCGCCCAGGTCGCCCACAAACAGGCCCTTTTCCTCGAGCATGACCTGGAGCTTCTCGAGCTCGCGCTCCTTTTCGCCCAAGCGGTACTGCGCAAGCTCAAGCTCGGCGGCACCTTCCTTGGAACGGCTCTCCAGGTCGTTCCACTGCGACTGCAGCGAACCCAGCTCGTCGACGGCCAGCATCTGCGTAAGCTCGTTCGCGTGCGAGGACAGCTCTTTGTACTTGCGCGCGCGATCGACCTGACGCTCCAACGGTCGCAGCTGACGGGCGATTTCCTTATTGATGTCGCGGGCACGCGTAAGGTGCTCGTCCATCGACTTAATCTTTTTGAGCGCACGCTCCTTGCGGCGCTTGTGCTTGGAGATGCCGGCGGCCTCCTCGATGAGGGCACGGCGCTCCTCGGGGCGGCTCTGCAAGATGGCATCGAGCTTGCCCTGGCTGATGATGGAATGCGTATCCTTGCCCAGGCCCGAATCGTGCAAGATGTCTTGAATGTCCATCAGGCGGCACGGACTCGAGTTGATGAGGTACTCGCTTTCACCCGAGCGATACATGCGACGGGTGATGGCGACCTCGTCAAAATCGACGGGCAGCATATGGTCCGAGTTATCGAGCACCAGCGTGACCTCGGCGACACCCACCGGCTTGCGCGCTGACGAGCCCGAGAAGATGACATCCTCCATGGCCTGGCCGCGCAGCTGCTTGGCGCTCTGCTCGCCCAGGACCCACAGAATCGAGTCAGAGATGTTCGATTTTCCCGAGCCGTTGGGACCGACGATGACGGTCAGGCCCGGCTCAAACGTCATATGGGCGCGGTCGGCAAACGACTTGAACCCTTTGAGCGTGAGGGACTTGAGATACACGGTTCCTCGCTTACACGTGCTTCTTGTTCAGAATCACGCCGTTGGTGGTGTAACCCATGCGGTCGAGCGCTTCAAGCGCGGCGGCCCCCTCGGCTTCCTTCTTTGAGGAGCCGGAGCCGCGACCCTGACGAATACCATCGATCAAAACCACGGCGGTAAAGGTGGGCGCATGCGCCGGGCCCTCGGAGCCAACGAGCTTGTACGCCGGGGGCTCGTGACCGTCGGCTTGCACACACTCCTGCAAAAACGACTTGGGGTTCGCAGGATGCTCGGCACGCTCGGAAGCCAAATGCGGCTTAAGCGTACGGTGAATGAACTCCGCCGCGGCATCCCAGCCGGCATCCAGGTACAACGCGCCCACGAGCGACTCATAGACGTTCTCGAGGGCCGAATGCAGGCCGCGCGCACCGGTACCGGTCTCGGAGGCACCAAAGATGATGATGCCGTCGATGCCCAGCTCGTGAGAAACCTCGGACAGCGTAGCGCCCGAGACAAGCGACACCTTCAGGCGCGTGAGTTTGCCCTCGTCAAACTCCGGATAGGACTCAAACAGGGAGCGTGCGACCACAGCGCCCAAAATGGAATCGCCCAAGAACTCAAGGCGCTCATAGCTGGCAGAAACCGGCTGGCCCTCGACTGCCGAGGGATGCGTAAGGGCCGCGCGCAGCAGCACCTTATTATTGAACTCGTGGCCCAGAATTTCCTGGGCGCGCGTAAGTCGTTCAGACAAAGCCAAGACCTAGGCCTCCCTGGCGTTTTCGATAGCGTCGACGGCGTCGGCGACAGAGTTGAGCGAGAGCAGGGTCTCGTCATCGATCTCGAGGTTGAACTCGTCCTCGATAGCCGTAACCAGCTGCAGGCGCTCGAGCGAGTTGGCATCGAGGTCGTCAAAGGTGGTCTCATCGCTAATTTCGGCAACATCGACGCCCAGAACGTCAGCAGCGACCTCGGCGATCTTGTCGAAGATTTCGGAGCGGTCCATAGCGCTTCCTCTCATAGTGCATGAATACCAAAAGAATGGTACCGCCCGGGCGGTACCAAGACACGGTTCTGATTCTACCCCACGACGCACGCCCCGAGGCGCATAACGCCGCTGTTATAAAACGATACCGTCCATAGAGTTGGCGACATTCTCGACCAGCCCCGCGCGCACGGCTTCGGCCGCCGCGAGCGTACCGTTTTTGACAGCCTCGACCGAGGTGGCGCCATGGCCGATCAGGACCACGCCGCGCAGGCCCAAAAGAATCGCGCCGCCCTTGGCGTCGCCCGAAAGCTTGGCCTTTATCTCGCGCATCTGCTTTTTAATGAGCAGCGCGGCGATCTTGGTGCCAAGCGAAGACATAAAGACGCCCTTGAGCTCCTGCAGCAAAAACTTGGCAGCGCCCTCGGTGGCCTTGAGCGCAATATTGCCCGACATGCCATCGGCAACGACGACATCGAAGTTACCGGAGGTGATGTCCGTTCCCTCGCAGTTACCAACAAAGCCAGGAACGGCGGCTTTCATGGCCGGGAAGCAGGCCTTGGTAAAGTTGGAGCCCTTCTCGTCCTCGGTGCCGTTACCAAGCAGGCCCACGCGGGGATGCTCGATGCCCAGGACGACGCGGGCATAGGCGCTACCCATCTGGGCAAAACGCACCATGTCATCGACCTCGACATCGGGGTTGGCGCCCATATCGCACAGCACCGTCAGACCGCCGGCACGATTGGGCAGCGCATTGGTCAGACAGGGACGCACCGGCTGCTTCTTACCTTCGGCCATATATCTAAACGGCGTCACGTAGGCAGTAGCCGCGGCGGTCATGGCGCCGGTGGAGCCGGCGGAGAAGAACGCGTCCGCATTTCCCTTCTTGATGGCGCGGCAGGCAAGCACAATCGAAGACTTGCGTTTGGTCATCACGGCGCGAATGGGATCGTCATCCATGGCGATAACGTCGGGTGCCTCAAGGGCCTCAACACGTGCTGTCTCTTATACACATCTGACGCTGCCGACGCATAGCCTTGTG
>CABSMS010000139.1 GCA_902478885.1 uncultured Collinsella sp.
CGGTGGACGGCACCGAGCCGTACGCTTGAACTGAGAAGGGGGAGGCCTCGCGGCCCCCCTTTTTGCGTTGTATACACGTTGTGCTTTGGGACCTACCTCCCCCGTATGCGCTCTTACTCTTTGGCTGTATTTTGAGTCCTTCTAGTGTATTTGAGCGATAATTACTCGCATTGGCGTTAGGGAGGGCTTGATGTTTACCGTATTTGTCTTGGGCAATATTGCTTCGGGTAAGTCGACGGCCTGCCGCTATTTCGAATCTCGTGGCGCTATGCTTATCGATCTGGATGAGCTTGCAAAATCTCTGTATGTGCCGGGCTCTGATATCGTCAATACTCTCGCGGATGAATTCGGTTGGGACATTTTGGATGAGGAAGGCGGCATTCGCCGCAGCATCCTCGCTTCTCGAGCTTTCGCTTCTCCTGATTCGGTCGCACGGCTCAATGGCATTGTGCATCCCGTTCTCATTGAACAGCTTTCGCTTAGGATTCTCGATCCGGTTTGTTGTACGGTTTCATCTCCCCGTTACCCTTTTGCGGTGGTCGAGGTTTCTGCTCCGACTGGTTTTGAGGATGCATTTGGCTTGGCTGATGAAATTCTGGTCATTAGCGCCCCTTTGTCAGTTCGTCGCGAGCGCGCTATTCAACGTGGCATGGAGCCATCCGATTTCGATGCTCGTTCTGCTTGCCAGCCCGAAGAGTCTGCGCTGTGCAATCTCGCTACAACGGTGATTGATAATGCCGCAGGCGATAATTCGCTCTTTGAGCAGCTTGACTCATGGCTTGCATGCCACGGGTTTATAGATACTGCGGATAAGGAGGAGGCCGATGCCTAAGGCACGTTTCTTTACGTGGTATCGCGTGGCGCCACTTGCCGTTGTGTTCGTCTTCGGCCTTATTTCGCTCGTCTACTCGTGTGCTCCTGCCGCTTTCTTTAAGCCGCTGTATCCGATTGACTACGAGGCGTATGTAAAGCAATCCAGTATTTCGCATAATCTGGATCCGTATCTGGTGTGCGCTGTCATTAAGTCGGAATCGAATTGGGATCCCGAGGCCGAGTCGAATCAGGGTGCTCAGGGATTGATGCAGCTGATGCCCGAGACTGCCCAGGACATGATCGCCAAGGGCCTTGTCGACGGAGGGGAGTATTCGGTCGACAATCTTAACGATCCGGCTACGAATATCGAGTTTGGCTGCGCATACCTCTCGTATCTTCTCGCCTATTTCAACGGGTCGACGGATAGTGCCATCGCCGCCTATAACGCCGGTATGGGCAATGTCGACGGATGGGCGCAGCAGAACACGTCACTCCATAATGCGATTACCTTCCCTGAAACTCAGGCTTATCTGATTCGCGTCAATAATGCCTGGGTTCGATATAAGACTCTCTATCCCGATCGGTTCGTATAGGACTAAGCCCACCGCCCGCGTATACTGCAGATGTATGAGTTAGGAGTATCCATGGCGGAATTTGAAGTAGAACGCGTTGGTGGTGAACTTAAGCGCTTTGGCGTTGAGGGCGCTGATGTGCCGTTTAAGGTCGTGTCTCCATACGAGCCCGCTGGTTCCCAGCCTAAGGCCATTGAGTCACTTGTGCAGGGCGTGAGGGACGGAGACCGCTATCAGGTTTTGCTGGGTGTGACTGGTTCGGGTAAGACTTTTACGATGGCCAAAACCATTGAGGCCTTGGGTAAGCCGACCCTTGTCATGGCTCCGAATAAAACGCTCGCCGCTCAGCTTGCGAGCGAGCTCAAAGAGTTCTTTCCCAATAACGCCGTGGTCTACTTCGTCTCGTACTACGACTACTATCAGCCCGAGGCGTATGTGCCGCAAAGCGATACATATATCGAGAAAGACTCCTCGATTAACGAAGAGGTCGAGATGCTGCGCCATCAGGCGACCGCGTCACTGCTCTCTCGACGTGATGTGATCGTTGTCGCATCGGTCTCGTGTATCTATGGCATTGGCTCTCCTGAGGACTATGCGGGTCTGGCTCCAAACGTCGACAAGAAGGTGCCGCTCGAGCGCGATGACTTTATCCATGCACTTATCGACATTCAATATGATCGCAATGACTATGACCTGGCACGTGGCACGTTCCGCGTGCGCGGCGATGTTGTCGACGTGTATCCGCCTTATGCCGAGCATCCGTTGCGGTTTGAGTTCTTTGGCGACGAGGTCGAGCTGATTGCCGAGATCGATGAGGTCACCGGTGAGATGCTGCGTGAGTACGAGGCCATCCCCGTATGGCCGGCATCGCACTACGTGACCGAGAAGCCGAAGGTCAAGGCGGCTCTGAAATCGATCAGCGAAGAGTGCGAGAAGCGCGTGGCGGAGCTCAAGGCGACCGACAAGTTGCTCGAGGCACAGCGTCTGCAGCAGCGCACTGATTATGATCTTGAGATGCTCGAGACGATGGGCTTTTGCAACGGCATCGAGAACTACTCGCGTCATCTGGACGGTCGCAAGCCGGGTGAGCCGCCATTTACCCTAATCGATTACTTTCCTAAGGATATGCTCTGCATCATCGATGAGAGCCATGTGACGGTGCCGCAGATTCGCGGCATGCACGAAGGTGACCGCTCGCGTAAGGTGACGCTGGTGGAACACGGTTTTCGCCTGCCCTCGGCGCTCGATAACCGCCCGCTTCGTTTCGATGAGTTTGAGGCAAGGATACCTCAGTTCATCTACGTTTCGGCCACGCCGGGTGACTATGAGCTGCGAGTGAGCCAAAATGACGTGGAGCAGATTATTCGTCCGACCGGCCTGCTCGACCCCAAGATTGACGTGCGTCCAGTTCGCGGTCAGATTGACGATCTTGAGGACGAGATTCGCGAGCGCGTTGCCCGCAAGGAGCGCGTGCTGGTGACCACGTTGACCAAACGCATGGCCGAGGACCTGACCGACCATCTACTTGATGCGGGTATTAAGGTCAATTACATGCACTCTGATACGGCGACAATGGACCGTGTCGAGATCCTGCGAACGCTGCGCGAGGGCAAGATCGATGTTCTCGTTGGCATCAACCTGCTTCGCGAGGGTCTGGACCTTCCCGAGGTCTCGCTGGTGGCAATTCTCGACGCCGACAAGGAAGGCTTCTTGCGCAACCGCCGTTCGTTGATTCAGACGATTGGCCGTGCGGCCCGTAATGCCGACGGCGAGGTCATCATGTATGCAGACGTTGTGACCGATTCGATGAAAGAAGCCATCGAGGAGACGCAGCGCCGTCGTGAGATTCAGATGGCATATAACGAAGAGCATGGCATTGTGCCCAAGACGGTCCGCAAGGCCATCAACGACATCTCAAGTTTTATTGCCGAGGCCGAAAAAACCGTGGGTTCCAAGGGGCGCTCGAAGGGCGACTCTCTTGGCCATGGCGCATTCTATACGTCCGATGGGTCGGGCGAGGGCGGCGTGCCGGAAACGGTGGCGTCCGAGCAGACACTTGCGGAGCAGTTGGAAGAACTGCCGCATGACGAGCTTGTGCGGATCGTCGAAACCATGGAAGAGGATATGCGTAACGCTTCTGCCGCCATGGACTTTGAGGAGGCGGCGCGCCTGCGCGATGCCGTCGTTCAGATTCGGTCGATGCTCGAGGGTGCGTCTGAGGACGAGACGATCGAGCGCTTACGTTCGCAGGCCCGCAAGGGTTCGACGTTCGCATCGGGCAGAAAACGCCAGGGTGCACGGTTTAAGAAATAGCGAACAGGCCCCGAGTTCCCTGTGGAGCTAGCTGTCTCTTATACACATCTCCGAGCCCACGAGACTAGCGCTCATCTCGTA
>CABSMS010000140.1 GCA_902478885.1 uncultured Collinsella sp.
CGTGGGCTCGGAGATGTGTATAAGAGACAGGCCCAAAAGACTGCAGCGGCCGCCGAGATTGATCGTGATGCCCACGCCGCCAAAGCGACAGAGCTCAAGGGTCAGCTCGAACAAATGAAGACAGAGGATGACGCGACTGAGCTCCGCCTGAAGGCCGCGCTCGACGCCGTGGAGGCCCGCGAGGCGAGCTCACGCGAGACTGGCAACCGCCTCGTTCGACGTCTTGAGGATTCCAAGCGCATCCGCGACAAGGTGAAGGCAGAGCGAGACGCCGGCATTGCCGCCGCACAACAAACCGTCGACGCCACGCGCGCCCAGCTCGAGACGCTGCGTCATGAGTACGCCGAGCTGCAACGCAATCCCTCGGCAAATCCCGCCAACTATACGGTGCGCACCAGCGAACTCTCGATGCAGATCTCCGACACGGCAGATGCCCTGCGTAAAGCCGAAGAAGATGTCCCGCGCATCACCGCCGATCTTGAGCACTCGCTTGCCGCAGCCGAGCAGGCCGTCGAACAGGCGCAAGCCCCCATCGCCGACGCTAAGCGAGCCCATCAGGCCGTAACGGCAGAGGCCGATGCCGCACGCGACGAGCTGCAGACCGCAAAAACCGCCGCTGCAACGCGCCAGCGCGAACTGCGCGAGAAGATCACTGCCGAGGACAAGGCACGCCGCGACCAGGAGCAGACCATCGCCAACGCCCAAGCAGATGCCGCACATGCGCAGTCGATCATCGAACAGGCGACCGAGGTGCACGACCACCCAGAGATCACTGAGTCGCTTGCAGGGTCCTTGGACCGGGACAAAGCCGAACACGCCGAGACCGAGCGAGAAGTCGCCCAGCTCGAGGCCACCGAGGACGCGGTGCGCGAGCGTACCCGCGACTCACGCATCAAATTCACCGGCGCCATCGTCTGCATCGTCGCCGCAATCCTGGTGATCATCCTAGTCTGGCTCTTCACGAGCAAGTAAGCCAGACATCAAATACGCCCCAACGCAGTTGCGGTGAGATAGTTCCTGCCTAGTCCTCAAAAAGGCCAATCCAAGAACTATCTCACCGCAACTTTTTAGATTGAAGCCAGGACTGTCCCCAAGTGCCAACCAAGAGAACGCCGATGTTTTGGCAACGACAGCGAAAACGCCCCTAAGCGAGCAAGGTGACGTGAAAGAGGAGGGCATTGACCTTATGGTCATGCCCGACGATTGAACGTCAGATTGCCGCTTAGGGGCGTTTGCAGCGTCGAGCCGTTACGCGGTTCGTAGAACCGCGTAACTAACAAATGAGCATCGCGTCGCCAAAGCTGAAGAAGCGATAACGTTCTTCGATAGCAGCGGCGTAGGCATCCATGATCTGGTCGCGGGTAGCAAGCGCGCTCACAAGCATCATGAGCGTGGAGCGCGGCACATGGAAGTTCGTGATCAGCGCATCGACCACGTGATAGGTCGAGCCGGGCATGAGGTAAAGCTGCGTCGTGGCGTTCTCGCGCACCACGATGTCACCGCGGCCAAGCGTATCGGCCCCGTCCTCGCGGCCTTCAAAATAGCGCGCCGTCACGGCCGGATCGGACACCGGCGCGTCCGTGTCAAACGCGCTCTCGAGCGAGCGCACCGCGGTAGTGCCGACGGCGATCACACGATGGCCCTCGGCCTTGGCCTTATGCACGGCGTCGACAACCTCCTGCGACACGTGGTAGCGCTCGGTGTGCATGACGTGCTGCGTAGGGTCGTCCTCCTCCACCAAGCGGAAGGTATCGATGCCCACCTCGAGCTCGACGGCGGCAAACTTGGCACCCTTGGCCTCGATAGCGGCCATGAGCTCAGGAGTAAAATGCAGACCCGCCGTAGGAGCGGCAGCCGAGTGCTCCTCCTTCATGGCGTAGACGGTCTGATATTTCTCGGGATCACCCTCGTAATCGGTAATGTAGGGCGGCAGCGGCACGTGGCCGGCAGCATGGATGGCCTCGTCGAGCGTGCATGGCTCGCCGGCGGCATTGCAACCAGCCGGCTCAAAACGCACCAGGCGGCCGCCGCGGCTATCGGTGACAAAGTCGATGACCTCGGCCGTCAGCACTACGGGAGCCCCCTCGGGTGCATGTGCGCCGCCGGCGCGATACTCAATCTGAGCGTCGGGCTTCAGACGCTTGCCCGGCTTGACCAGGCACTCCCAAACATGGCCGAGCGGATCCACGTCCTCGCGGCGCTTGAGCAGCAGCGTCTCGACCACACCGCCCGAGCCGGCCTTGCGGCCAATCAAGCGAGCCGGCATCACGCGCGTCTGGTTGATGACGAGCACGTCGCCCGGCTCGATATAGTCGATGATGTCGCGGAAGATGCGGTGCTCGACGGTGCCGCCATGCTCCAGCGGCGTTCCTGTCTCGGAGCCTTTGCGATCCACCACCAGCAGGCGGCAGGAGTCGCGCGGCTCGGCAGGCGCCTGGGCGATGAGCTCTTCGGGCAGGTTATAGTCAAAATCATCGGTACGCATAGACACGTCGGATACTCCTTATATTGCTAAAGTCCGCTCTACATCCTAGCAGGCTGACGTCCCAAATGAACTACTTTTTGGCGGCTTTGCGCTCGTCGCGGATGCGGGCGCGGTCCATGGCCGCCTCGACAGCCGAGAATCGGCAACCGCAGTAATTCTGCCGATACATGCCAAGCTCGCGCGAACGACGCGTGGCCTCGGGGTAATACGGGCGAAAATCGCGAATGACCGGGGTGAGCCCATGTGCCGCCGCCAAGCGCTCAAGCACGTCATTGCAGGTATCGAACAGCTGGTACGGCGAGACGGCGAGCGTCGTGCCCACAAACTCAAACCCGCGCTCCTGGGCCACGCGGCACGCCTCGGCCAAGCGCAGGGCATAGCACGCGCGACAGCGACGAGGCCGATCGGCACCCAGCGGTGCCACGCCGGTCTCCCAGCGATCGCGGTCCTCCCCTGCCTCGATGAGCTCGATGTCGCCATCGGCACACCACCGGCGCAGCTCGTCCAAGCGGCGCTGCCATTCATCGCGCGGTTGAATATTGGGGTTGGTCCAGCAAATCGTGGGCTCAAACCCCTCCTCGCGCAGCAGGCGAACCGGCTCAAGCGAGCATGGTGCACAGCACGCATGCAGCAACAACGACTTCACCGACATCTCCTCACCCAAAAAAGCGCACGCCAAAGGACGTATCCTCGCAGGCGACAATGCGGCGGTCGCGCAAAATGGTCCGCACGTAATACCAGTCGCCTACACAGCCCGACAAATGCAAGCCGGCAGCCAGATAGCACAGCGGCGGATAGCCCGAAAACGCAAACCCCAGGGCAAACGCTGTCGTCACAACAACCGTCGGCGCCAGGCAAATCGCCATATACCGCCGGCGCGAATACACAATCCCCTCGGCGCAGGCATAGATCATCGCCGTCTCGCGATTCGCCCCAAAGGTCACCTTCGCGCCCGCAGGCGCCAGCAGCTTAAAAAACACACCGTGCACCAGCTCGTGCACGGCGAACGACGCCATTGAGATCGCAGCCAAGCCGACTATCCAGCCCACGACAGCCATCCAGCCGCCCGCGTCAGCCGCATCCAAGTCTGCAGGCCCGCCCAGCAGCATAAACACCGGCACCAGGCACACGGCAAACACGCCGACTACGACCATCCCCCACACGAAGCAAGCGTGCAGAAAATCCTCGTCCTCAAACGCATGTATGTTGGAAATCTCATTCATAGCATCTTAGGATCTGTCTCTTATACACATCTCCGAGCCCACGAGACTAGCGC
>CABSMS010000141.1 GCA_902478885.1 uncultured Collinsella sp.
ATATAATGTCGTCAGTTGAAAGATACAAAAACCTGTACTTTTGCGACTGCGCCTAGCTGCGAGCGAGAAGCCTGTTCTAAACGCCCCTGCATTTGCGTGCATCGCAAAGCCAAAAGAGGGGGCGAGAACATGGAACAGACGGCACGGCGCCAAGAGCAGCTGCCGGGCGCTTTTAACGGCGTCACCACCAACAGCCAACACGGTCGCGTCCGCTGGTATCTGGTCCACACCCCCAACGGAAAAGAGCGCGAGACCTGCGAAAAGGTCCGCCGCATTATCCCGCACAACCTTATGCAGGACGCTTTTGTAATGCAAAAGGAGTTCTGGTTTAAGCGGGATGGCGCCTGGTCGCTCCAAACCAAACCTATGTACAAAGAATACTTCTTTGTCGCCACGCACGATGCCGCCGCACTCGATAGGGCTTTGGCCCAGTTGAGCTTTGGCTGCCGCATTGCCGGCAGCAGGGAGCGGGCCTATGTGCCCATGCCGGACGACGCGCAGGACTGGTACCGCAGCGTGCTCGACGACGACGGCGTTGTGCGCAACAGCGTGGCCCGTATAGAAGACGGCGTGCTGTACATAGAGCAGGGGCCCTTGGTGGGGCAAGAAGCCCGCGTAAAGAGGATCGATCGTCATAAGCGCTGGTGCCTGGTGGACGTGGGCGAAGGCGACTCCGCTTTCAGGGAGCTGCTTCCGCTGGACGTGCCCAGCAAGACGTAAGGGGACGTTGCGCCAGCAGTTAATTCAAATTTTGAGTTCATAGATGGGGGGGTTCCTGGGGACAGGAACGTATGTTTTATTGTGGCTGAAAAAGAAGTAACAGAGAGCTGTGTATCCGTGGGGGACGCACTGCCTATTAAAGAGATTAAACCGAGCGGTACGCTTGGCTACCGCTTTATTAAGAGGCTGTTTGACCTTGTATTCAGTCTTTTGATGAGCGTACTGCTGCTTATCCCTATCGCCATTGTGTGTGCGCTCATCAGCCTTGAATCGCCTGGCAGTCCTATGTATACGCAAGAACGAGTTGGCAAGGGCGGAAAGACCATCAAGATTTTTAAGCTCCGCAGCATGGTCTCCGACGCTGGCGAAGTACATAAGTACCTTAGCCCTGAGCAGCTACATCAGTGGGAAGTTGAGCGCAAGGTTGACGATGACCCCCGCATTACCAAGGTTGGTCGGTTCATCCGTAAGTGCTCAATTGACGAGATGCCGCAGTTTCTCAACGTGCTGAACGGCGATCTTTCCGTCATTGGGCCGCGCCCCATTACACAGGATGAGCTCGAGCAGCATTTTACTGATGAAGAAAAAGCTGAGTTGCTTTCTGTTCAGCCTGGCATTACGGGCCTGTGGCAGGCGACTGATCGTAATGCCGCTACCTTCGAGAGCGGTTTGCGTCAAAAAATTGAACTAAATTACGTGCGCAATCGCTGCTTTCGCATGGACTGGAAGTGCTTCACTGGCACCTTCAGTGCCATGTTCGGCAAGAAGAAGACGGGGCGATAGATGGATATTTCTATCATCATTCCGACTCTTAATGCTGAACATGAAATTGAGGCGCTTTTAATTGCCCTTGATCGCCAGTCAATTCAGCCGAATGAGATTTTGGTCGTCGATTCCGCATCGGAAGACAAAACTATTGAGTTGGTCCAGAAGCACAAAAGAGTTCGCTTGCTGGAGATTGATCGCCAGGATTTTAACCACGGCACCACAAGAGACATGGCGCTGAATGAATCGAGTGGCGCCTTCGTCTGTTTTCTCACCCAAGATGCTGTGCCCGTTTCCGATGACTACTTGAAGCGGCTTGTTGCCCCTATGGTTGAAGACTCGAATATCGCCCTTGTTAGTGGTAGGCAGCTTCCCAAGGCCGATGCCCGTCGTTTTGAACAACTTGTACGTTGTTTTAACTATCCTGACTCACCATCCGTGCGTTCGAAAGGCGATCTCGAAAAACTTGGCATTAAGACGTTTTTTGCATCTGACGTCTGTTCTGCCTATCGACGGACCGCATATCTCGAATGCGGTGGATTCGATCATGTTAATACCAACGAGGACATGCTCATGGCCGCCAAGTTTATCGCCTCGGGTATGAAGGTCGCTTACGAGCCGCGTGCCGAGGTCTATCACTCGCATAACTTGACGCCATCCCAACAGTTTGCCCGCAACCGTGCCGTCGGTTTCTTTCTCGAAACGCATGCGGACGATCTCATGCAAGCAAGTGAGATCGGTGAAGGGGGCCGGCTCGTCAGGTCAGTCTCCTCTCAGCTTCTTCGGGAAGGTAATTTTGGCGAGTTAGTTGCCTTCGGAGTTGACTGCTGCGCCCGTCTCCTTGGAAATCGCGCCGGTCGCAGAGCCGCAAGAATTGAAAGGTCATAGCCAATGAAAGGCATCATCCTCGCCGGCGGGTCCGGCACGCGCCTGTACCCGCTCACGCTCGTGACCTCCAAGCAGCTGCTGCCGGTCTACGACAAGCCCATGATCTACTACCCGCTGTCCACCCTCATGCTGGCGGGCATCCGGGACATCCTGGTCATCTCCACGCCGACCGACCTGCCCAACTTCGAGCGCCTGCTCGGGGACGGCTCGCGCTACGGCGTGAACCTCTCCTACGCCGAGCAGCCGAGCCCGGACGGCCTGGCGCAGGCCTTCACCATCGGCGAGGAGTTCATCGGCGGCGAGCCCTGCGCGCTCGTGCTGGGCGACAACATCTTCTACGGCAACGGCCTGTCGCGCCACCTGACGCGCGCCGTCCAGAACGCCGAGTCGGGCCGCGCCACGGTCTTCGGCTACCACGTGGACGACCCCGAGCGCTTCGGCGTCGTGGAGTTCGACGGCGAGGGGAGGGCCGTCTCCATCGAGGAGAAGCCAGCCGAGCCCAAGAGCTCCTACGCCGTCACCGGCCTGTACTTCTACCCGGGCGACGTGGCCGCCAAGGCGCATGAGGTGCAGCCCTCCGCGCGCGGCGAGCTGGAGATCACCGACCTCAACCGGATGTACCTGGAGGAGGGGACGCTGTCAGTGGTCACCCTCGGCCGCGGCTACGCGTGGCTGGACACCGGCACCATGGAGAGCCTCCACGAGGCGGCGGAGTTCGTCCGCGCCGTTGAGCACTCCCAGGACCTGCCCGTGTCCGTCCCCGAGGAGATCGCCTGGGAGAACGGCTGGATCACGACCGAGGGGCTCAGGCAGGCCGCCGAGGCCTACGGCAAGTCGGTCTACGGGCGGCACCTCAAGAAGGTCGCCGCCGGCGAGATCGTCAACAGCCCGCGCGAGTACTAGGAACTGAGGAGATATACATATGGCAGAGGAGACCTTCTCCCCCAGGAACATCATCGTCACGGGCGGCTGCGGCTTCATCGGCAGCAACTTCGTCCACTACGTGGTCGACAACCACCCCGACGTCCACGTCACCGTCCTGGACAAGCTGACCTACGCCGGCAACCCCGAGAACATCGCCGGGCTGCCCTCCGACCGCGTGGAGCTCGTCGTGGGCGACATCTGCGACGCCGCCTTGCTCGATGAGCTGGTCCCCGGCCACGACGCCATCGTGCACTACGCCGCAGAGAGCCACAACGACAACTCCATCGCCTGTCTCTTATACACATCTCC
>CABSMS010000142.1 GCA_902478885.1 uncultured Collinsella sp.
TAGTCTCGTGGGCTCGGAGATGTGTATAAGAGACAGATGCTGCAGCGGCCAATGCCGTGCGGAATCACCAGGTCGATGGTGTCGCCCGCGCGCTTCTTGTCGTGGAGCGCCTCGGCAAAAACGGCATCGGCCGAAAGCTCGCAGCGGGTCTTGAGGCCATGACGGGCGCAGAGCTCTTCGATGCGGTCGGGCAGCTCGGCGTCGCAAATGCCGTGCAGGGCCGCGGCGCGCGTGATGATGCCCATGCCGATCGACACGCAGTTGCCGTGTCCCAGCTCAAAGTGCTCGCAGGCCTCGACGGCGTGTCCGGCGCTGTGTCCAAAGTTGAGGAGCTTGCGTTGGTTGGTCTCGCGCTCGTCGGCGACGACCACGGCGCGCTTGATGTCGATATTGCGGGCGATGATGAGCGCTACGCGGGCCACATCGCGTTTGAGCAGCTCCAGCGTGAGCGGGGTCTTCTCCAGTTCGGCAAAAAGCTCCGGGTCGGCGATCACGGCGTGTTTCACAACCTCGCCGCAGCCGTCGGCGAACTGCTCGGGCGTGAGGGTGGCCAGGCACCCCACGTCGGCGATAACCACGCTCGGCTGCCAAAAGGCGCCGGCCAGGTTCTTGCCGGCAGCCAGGTCGATGGCGGTCTTGCCGCCCACAGACGAATCCACCATGGCGAGCAAGCTCGTCGGGATCTGCACAAACTTGCAGCCGCGCATGTAGGTGGCGGCCGCAAAGCCCGCCACGTCGCCCACGACGCCGCCGCCGAGTGCCACGATCACGTCGGAGCGTGAAAGCTCGTGCTCGGCCACAAACTCCAAAATGGCAACGTAGGTCTCGGCGCGCTTGTATGCCTCGCCGGCCTCGAAGGTGAAGATGCTCACTTCGTAGCCTGATGCCTCCAGGCTCTGCTTAACGGGCATCTGGTAGAGCGGGCCTACGTTGGTGTCCGTCACGATGACGGCCTTGGTGCCGCCGGCAGTGGTGCGCACGAGCGGTCCCGCCTGCTCCAGCAAAAACGTGCCAACATGCACCTGGTAGGGGTGTGCAGTGTCGATATCGATGGTAATCGCCATAAGCTTCGGTCCTTTCGACCTGGCGTGATAGGTGGTCTAGTGGGAGGCCTCGTCGTCGAGTGCGCGCTTAATGCGGTCGCCCTCGGCAAGGAGATTCTCCAGATAGCGCTGGTCGCGGTTCTTGAGCGCACGGCTGTAGGCGCCAAGCGACTCGATCAGATGGTCGATCTCGAAGGCGAGCGCGTCGGCGTCGTCGATCATGAGCTCGGACCACATTTGCGGGTTGAGGTGCGCCACGCGGGTGAGATCGCGGTAGCTACCGGCCGAAAAGCCGTGGTGGACCTGGGCGGTGGGGCTTTTGACGTAGGCGTTGGATACCACGTGCGCAAGCTGGCTCGTGAAGGCGATGACGCGGTCGTGCTCGGCGGCGCTGGTCACGCTGAACTTGCCAAAGCCCAAGGGGCGCACCATCTCGCGCACCTGGCCCAAAAGCTCCAGCTTGAGCGCATCGTCTACCGCGGGCGGTACGAGCACCAGCGGGGCGCCCTGGAACAGGTCGGCACGAGAGTTAGCGTAGCCCGAGAACTGGGTGCCCGCCATGGGGTGCGCGCCCACAAAGTAAAAGCCGTGCTCGCGGGCAAGCTCAAAGGCACGTTCGCACACGATGCCCTTGACGCCCACCGTGTCGATCACCACGGGGCCCATGATGGCGTCGGTGTCGGTGGCGTCGGCGAGCGCCTTGGCGTGCGTCTCGAGCCACTCGATGCATGCCTCGGGGTAGCAAGCCAGGACGATGATGTCGCATTCGCCGAGTGTCTTGTCGTTGAGCTCTCCGGCGACAGTGCCCATGCTGGCGGCCGTCATGACATCGTCATCGGGGTCCCAGGCCAGCACGCGGACGCCCGCCTGTGCATAGCCGCGGGCAAAGCTACCGCCGATGAGGCCAAGGCCGACGATGCCGGCGCACTTGGGGCCGCCCTGGTTAACGCGCGCGTTTCTCACCGTACCCATGGGCTACTCCATGGTCTCTTGGCAGACAACCTCGCGGATGGCTCGGATGCGGCGCATGGTGTCGTCGAACTGATCGGGGGTGAGGGCCTGGGCGCCGTCGGACCAGGCGCGGCTCGGCTCGTCGTGGACCTCGATCTCCAGGCCGTTGGCACCGCAGGCGGTCGCGGCGAGCGCCATGGGCTCGACGTAGCGGGTGTAGCCGGTGGCGTGGCTGGGGTCGGCGACGACGGGCAGGTGCGACAGGTGGTGCAGCACCGGCACGGCGTTAAGGTCGAAGGTGTTGCGGGTGCGGGTCTCGAAGGTGCGGATACCGCGCTCGCACAGGATGACGTTGTCGTTGCCCTCGCTCATGATGTACTCGGCTGCCATAAGCAGCTCGTCGATCGTGCCGGACATGCCGCGCTTGAGCAGAATCGGGGTCTGGGTCTTGCCGACCTCCTTGAGCAGGGGGAAGTTCTGGGCGTTGCGGGCGCCGATCTGCATGACGTCAATCTTCTTGTCAAGGAAGACCTGCACGTCGCGCGGGTCCATGATCTCGGTGACGATCGGCATGTCGAGCTCGGCAGACGCCTCGCACAGCAGGTCGAGGCCGGCGGGGCCCATGCCCTGGTAGGCGTAGGGGGAGGTGCGGGGCTTGTAGGCACCGCCGCGCAGCATCGTGGCACCGGCGGCCTTTACGCGGCGTGCGATGCGAATGAGGTTCTCGCCCTCGACGGAGCAGGGGCCGGCGATGACTTGGAACTGGTCGCCGCCGATCTTGACGCCGTGGCCGCAGTCGATGACGGAGTCCTCGGGGTGGAACTTGCGGTTGGCGCGCTTGAACGGCTCCGAGACGCGCTGCACGCGCTCGACGACATCCATGGACTCGAGCAGGAACGGGTCGATCTTGGTCGTATCGCCCACCAGGCCGATGATCGTCTCGTTCTCGCCGCGCGAGACGTCGGTCTTCAGGCCTTTTTTCTCAATCCAGCTGACGATATGGCCGACGGCCTCGTCGCTGGCGCTCTGCTTTAAAATTGCAATCATGGTGTGCCTCTCACCTCGATGGATAACTTTTGCAAAAACGGCCCGCATCGCGAGCCGTGTATATATGGTGCATGAGAGTTTATACTATCTGACTCGCTTTTGCCTTCTAAAGTGGGCCGTTGCGCCGCGTCTTCCTCGGAATTGCAAAGCTTTTTCTTTTATTTTGATAGCCCGTGGTGCACTTGGGTATAATGCCAAACGTTGGCCCTATTAGCTCAGGGGATTAGAGCGTCTGCCTCCGGAGCAGAAGGCCGTTGGTTCGAATCCAACATGGGGCACCATCGAACGTAAGACCGTCCGAACCTCGCATGGTCCGGGCGGTTTTTCTTATACCGACGCGACGTGATGGGACGTGGTATGGCAGCAACGGATATCGAGCGCGGACTCTCAACCGCCGAGGTCGAGGAGCGCATCGCCGCCGGTAAGATCAACCGCAACATGGAGCTCAAGACCAAGTCGGTCAAAGAGCTCATCATCGAGAACCTCTGCACCTGTCTCTTATACACATCTCCGAGCCCACGAGACTAGCGCTCAT
>CABSMS010000143.1 GCA_902478885.1 uncultured Collinsella sp.
TCGTGGGCTCGGAGATGTGTATAAGAGACAGGCTTATAGGCGATCAGGCGCTGGATCAGGACCTCGCGCAGGGCGTCGCCGTCGAGCGTGCTGAGTTCCTCGAGGTCTTCGTCGAACTCGTCATCGTCGTCATCGGCTTTGCGTGGGGCCTCCTGCGGCACCAGAGAGGCAGCCTTGATGTCCAAAAGGGTTGCCGCGACCAGCAAAAAATCGCTCGCCACGTCCAGGTCCAGTGCTTCGATGCGCTCGGCCTCGGCAAGGTATTGCTCGGCTACCTCGCTGATGGAGATGGCGCCGATATCAACTTTTTGGCGGGTTACCAGCTGCAGCAGCAGGTCGAACGGTCCGCTGTAGACCTGCGTCGACACGCGATACGACATATTCGACCTCCTTTGACGGCGCCTTCGCGGCGCGGTTTGGGTGCATGTTGCGACCGTTTTGCACGGTCGACCTGTTAGTTTACCTTAGATGCCGGCGATTGCGAAGTTAAGCAGCTGCTCAGCGAGCGGATACACGGTAACGTCGAAATAGCGGCCGATCACATCGATGCCAGTCCACATGGGCAGTAGATACAGCACCAGGATGAGGATGGGCATGGCGTATTGTTGCAGGTGGTAATAGTTGTTGAGCGCCTTGCCCTTGAGGAAGGGCACGATGATCGACGAGCCATCGAGCGGCGGGATCGGGATGAGGTTAAAGAACGCGAGCGACAAGTTGACCACGATAAACGTGGCGCCGAAGTTCATGATTTGCGACGCTACGGCAAAGGACATACTGGTGTAGAGGTTGCCGTAGGTCAGGTGCATGAGGGCTGCGGCCAGGCACGCGAGCGCGATGTTCGATGCGGGGCCGGCTGCGCTCACCAGGACCTCATCGCGCTTGGGGTGCTTGAGGTTGTTGAGGTAGACGGGCACGGGCTTGGCAAAGGCGAACACCGGACCGCCGGCGGCAAGCATAAGCAGCGGCAGGAGAATGGTGCCAAACGGATCGATGTGGTTGAGCGGGTTGAGCGAGACGCGGCCGCGCGAGCGAGCCGTTTTGTCGCCAAGCGCCCAGGCTGCGGCGGCGTGCGCGCTCTCGTGGATCACGATGCCAACGATGACGGCAACGGCGCTGGCAAGCAGGTTCATGAGGTAGCTGCTGGACATGGCACTCCCCTAGCGGACGCGGCGCGAGGCGCGCGTGAGCAGGTAGTCAATTACAAACAGGATCACAGCGACGATGGCGTAATCTAAGCGGAACACGCCGCCAAAGGGCGACGTGATGACGCCGTAGCCGGCGATGGCGCTCGGCAGCGCGCGCGAAAGCTCAACGACAAAGCCCACAATCTGCAGCTTGGCGGTGAGGCCGCTAAAGCACAGCAGCACGGTCATCGCGCTCATAAAGATGCCGCAGATGCGACAGGCGATGGCGATGATGCTCATCGCCACGGCGGTGGCCTTACGAGAGTTCACGCGCGGTCTCCTCTTCGATCTGGGTGGAAAGCTCCAGCCATTCGTCCTCGAGCTTGGGCAGCTCTTGCTTTAGGCCGTTATATTCCCCCAGCGCGGCGTTGAACTTATCCTGATCGGCATAAAGCTCTTCGCTTGCCATCAATTCCATAAGCTCGTCATAGCGGGCGCGCTTTTTGTCGAGCTCCGTCTCGATCTTCTTAAGCTGGTTGCGCACGCCCTTGAGCTTTTTGTTGAGCGCGGCACGGGCCTGGGCCTCGGCGCGCTTTTGCTCCTTGGTCTTTTTACCCTCGGCAGGCTTGGAAGCGACGGCGGGGGTGTCGGCCTGGGCCGCGGTGACCTTAGCGGACTTGGCCGCGGCAGGCGCGCTCTCCCCTGCGGCCTCGGCGGCGGCGCGGGCTGCGAGATCCTCGCGCTTGTAGAGGTAGTAGTCGTAGTCGCCGTCGTAGACCGTGACCTTGCCATCGCGTATGTCGATCACGCGGTTGGCAACGGCGCGTACCAGGTGCTCGTCGTGGCTGATCAGCACGATGGTACCGGGGAAGTTTTGCAGGGCATTCTCGAGCATGTCCACCGAGTCGATGTCCAGGTGGTTGGTGGGCTCGTCCAGGCACAGGAGCGCCTCGGGGGCCACGAGCATCTTTGCCAGGGCCAGACGCGCCTTTTCGCCACCGGAGAGGACGCGGACCTGTTTTTCGATTGCATCGTTGTCGCTAAACAGGAAGGCGCCCAGCAGGCTGCGCTGCTGCGGCACGGTCCACTTGGGCGTGACGGTGTCGATCTCTTGCAGGACGGTGTTGGACTCGGTCATGCCCTCGAGTGCGTGCTGGGCGTAGTAGGCCACGCCCACGTTGGTGCCCAGATCGCGCGTGCCGGTAGTTGGCGGCTCCAGACCGGCGAGGATTTTCATGAGGGTGGACTTGCCGGCGCCGTTGGGGCCGACGAGCGCCACATGCTCGCCGCGGTAGAGCTTGAGGTCGATGTCGCTGTAGATATGCTTGTTGCCGTAGGACTTGGAGACGCCCTCGAGCCCCACGACCATGTCGCCGGAGCGCGGCGGGTCGGGGAACTTAAAGTCGATGTGCTTGTGGCCCTCGGGCAGGATGACAAGCTCCTTTTTGATCTGCTCGATCTTGCGGATGCGCTCCTGGGCCTGGGCGGCCTTGGTGGGCTTGTAGCGGAACTTGTCGACGAAGACCTGCATGTGGGCGATGTCGCGCTCCTGGGCGGCGCGCTTGGCGCGCATCTGCTCCAGGTTGTCCTCGCGCTGCTTGAGGTAGCTGCTGTAGTTGCCGGTGTAGGTGGTCACGCGGCGGTTCTCGAGCGCGGCCATGTGGTCGACGCAGGCGTCCATGAAGGCGCGGTCGTGGCTGACGATGAGTACGGCGCCGTCGTAGTTGGCGATAAAGCCGCGTAGCCACTGGACGCTCTCGAGGTCCAGGTGGTTAGTGGGCTCGTCCAGCAGCAGCAGGTCGGGGTGGCGCAGGAAGAGCTTGGCGAGCGCGATGCGCATCTGCCAGCCGCCCGAGAACTCGGAGCACGGGCGCTCAAAGTCGGTGACCTTAAAGCCCAGGCCAGATAGGATCTTGCGGGCGTTGCTCTCGAGCTCGTAGCCGCCCAGGTGCTCAAAGCGGTCCTGGACCTGTCCGTACTCGTTGAGGAGCGCGTCGACATCCTTCCCCTGTTCGGAGAGCTCGGTGATCTGGGCCTGCAGCTCGTTGGCGCGCTCGCCCATGCGGCGAATTTCCTTGGCGGCCGCCATGACCTCGGCAAGGATGGTGGTGTCCTTGTGCTCCAGGTTGGTTTCCTGCTCTAGGTAGCCTACCTGGCAGTCCTTTGCGTACTGGATCTGGCCGGCGTCGGGGCTGTCGATGCCCATGATGATCTTGAGCATGGTGGTTTTGCCGGCGCCGTTGGGTCCCACGAGCTGTCTC
>CABSMS010000144.1 GCA_902478885.1 uncultured Collinsella sp.
CTACACAAGGCTATTCGTCGGCAGCGTCAGATGTGTATAAGAGACAGGCATTACAGCTCGACGAGCTGGCCGGTCTCGGCGGCCTCCTTGATGGCGTTGAGAAGCGTGAGCGTCTTGACGTTATCGGCGGGGGTCACGACGGGCTCGACCTCGCGGCGGACGACCTTCACAAAGTGCTTGAGCTGCATCTTGTGCGGCAGTGCCGGGTCCACGGCCGGAATCTCCATCTGCAGCGGCTTGTGCCAGTTAGAGGCGCCGTCGTAGGAGAACTGGTGCAGGCGGGGCAGCGACAGGGCGCCTAGGGTTCCGCCGATAAAGTAGGCGTCGGCGTCGAAGGGACGGTACTGCGGATCCTCGCGAGCGGTTGCCTCCCAGTTCCAGGGGCTGGCGGTGGCGTCGGAGATGGTCATGCTCGCGAGCGCGCCATCGGCAAAACGGACGTTGACCACGGCGGAGTCCTCGGTCTCAAAACCGCGGGCGGCGCTGGACTGCATGCCCTGGACGGCAACGGGCTCGCCCAGCAGGTAACGGAGCAGGTCGACGTCGTGCACCAGGTTGACCAGGATCGGGCCGGCACCCTTCTTGCGGCGCCACTCGACATCGAAGTACTCGTCGTTCTTATAGATCATGTAGTGGAAGCTCGACACGGTGAGCTTGCCCAGCTCGCCGGACTCGATGATCTCCTTGGCCTTGTTGACGAAGGGGTTGTGGCGACGGTGCTGACCCACGAGTACGGGCACGCCGGCGGTCTCGGCCTCGGCGGCGAAGGCCTGAGCATCCTCCAGGTCGTTGGAAATCGGCTTTTCGACCAGCGGCACGATGTTGCGCTTCACAGCCTCGCGGGCAACGCCCAGGTGCAGGTCGTTGGGGGTGGCGATAATGACGGCCTCGGGCTTGACCTCGTCCATCATCTGGGCGGGATCGGTATAAAACGGCACGCCGGCGGCCTCGGCCGTGGCGCGGGCGCCCTCAAAGGCGTCGGCGATGGCGACGAGCTTGGCCTCGGGCTCCTCGGTGACAAAGCGGATGTGGTTGCGGCCCATGGCGCCGGCGCCGATAACGGCAATGCGGACGGGGTTGAGCTCAGACATTTCGACTCCTTAATACTGGTGACCGGTGAATGCGACAAAGGGGTTGTCTCTTTGTCGCATCGGTAGAACTAGGCGGACTTCTTCTTGCTGTCGGAGACCATCATGTAGACGGTGAGTACGACGGCGATGGCGGCGATCACAATGGCGCCGTAGAAGGACTGCTGGTAGGCGGCGCTGCCGGCCTCGGCGTGATACAGCACGGCGGTGATGGGCTGGCTGATCCAGGTGGAAGCGGCATAACCCAAAAACATGATGCCGTAGTTGACGCCGATATTGCTGGTGCCAAAGGCGCCACCGGTGAGCGGCGGGTAGATGACGAGCAGGGCGCCAAAGCTAAAGCCGAGCAGGGCGAGCGCCACAAAGAACATGCCCTGCGTAAAGCTCATCGACATGATGACGAGTGCGACGATGGTGACGACAAGGCTGATGAGCAGTGACTTATAGGCGCCGAGCTTGTCGATGATCTGGCCAAAGGACAGACGGCCAACCAGGTTGGCGCAGGTGTTGACGGAGACGACCACGCCGCCGAGGGCGACGGCCGCGGCGCTCGTGGGGTCGGCGAAGAGCTGGACGGCGGCGATGGAGGCAACCTTGCCGACGAGCAGGGTACCGGCGGTAGCGGCGAAGGCGAAGGTGATGATGAGGACCCAGAAACGCGGGGTCTTGACCATCTCGCCCGGGGTGAGGTTGCCGAAGGTGCCGGCGTGCGCGCCGCCCTTGGGGGCCTCGAAGCCCTCGGGCAGCCAGCCGGCCTCGGGGGCCTTCAGGAACAGGGCGGAGGCGGCGATCGTCACAAAGAAGATGACGCCGAGTGCCTTGAGGGCGCCAAAGATGCCCAGGCTCGGGATGAGCAGCGAGGCGAGCACCGGGGACAGCACGGCGGGACCGGCGGTCGAAGCGGCCAGGGTGATGCCGGAGGCGAGGCCCTTCTTGTCGATGAACCACTTTTGGCCGGTGGTGAGCGCCGGGTTGTAGCCCAGGCCGTTGCCGACAGCGGCGACGAGCGAGAACCACAGGTAGAACTGCCACGGCTCGGTGACGGTGCCGGACATGAACCAGCCCACGCCGTAGCACACGGCGGCGGCGATCACGACGTTGCGCGGGCCGATCTTGTCGGAGATGCGGCCGGCGAAGATGCCCGTCACGGCCATGATGGTCTGAAAGACCGGGAAGGCCCAGGTAAGAGCGCTGGACCACTCGGGGTAGACGGCGAGCAGGTTCTTGCTCACGACGGAATACAGCGCAATGGAGCTGATGAAGAACATGGTGACGCACGCGGCGGAAAGCACGACGGCGCGACCCTTGTTGGAGTTGGTGGAAGCCATTGGACTCTTTCTAATCGATACGGGGGAGGAACGGGCGTGTCCGCGGGGCCTCCCTGTTAGGTTGGTTTACTGGTCAGTCGGCTTTGCGACGCCGGACTCATCGGACCAGAGCTCGACACCCTTGTTCTTAAGGTAGTTGTCGGCATAGGCGCGACGGCCGCCGGGCTTGGCGGTGAGGTCGCCCATCATGTTGGAGAAGCCGCCGTCGACCTTGATGGCGTCGCCGGTGGTAAAGTCCGAGCGCTTGGATGCCAGGAACATGACGGCGTTGGCGATATCGCTGACCTCGCCGATGCGGCGCGTGGCGATCAGGCGGCTGCGGCTCTTCTCGACCTCGGGGTCGGCGTAGAAGTTGGCCGACATCGGGGTCTTGACGAAGCAGGGCTCGACGCAGTTTGAGCGCACGCCGTAGGGGCCCCACTCGGCGGCGAGCATCTTGGACATCATGTTGACGCCCGCCTTGGTGGAGCTGTACACGCCCGAGAACGTCTCGGGGGAGTGGCTGGCAACGGTCGAGATGTGCACCAGGCGGCCCTGGCCGGCCTTGATCATCTCGCGACCAAAGCGCTGCGAGGTGATGAAGTAACCGGTGAGGTTGACGTTGATGACCTCGTTCCAGTCGGAGAGCGGCAGGTCCTCCATGGCGGCGAAGCGCAGGATGCCGGCGGTGTTGACGAGGACGTCGACATGGCCGAAGTTGGCGATGGTGGCATCGACGGCGGCCTGAACCTCGGCCTCGTCGGTGGCGTTCATCTTGTAGCCCTCGGCGTGGATGCCAAACTCGGCGGCGAGGTCGGCGGCTGCGGCCTTGACCTTTTCCTCGTCCAGGTCGCTGTCTCTTATACACATCTGACGCTGCCGACGAATAGCCTT
>CABSMS010000145.1 GCA_902478885.1 uncultured Collinsella sp.
GACAGTTGCCGGAGTTTTTGCCGCCCACGACGACCATGCAGTCGCAGCGGTTGGCAAGTGCGGCGGCGGCCTGCTGGCGCTCGCTCGTGGCGGCGCAGATGGTGTTGATCACGCGCAGTTCCTGCACACGCGGGGTGATGGCAGCTACGACGTCGGCGAGGTTCTGTGCGGTCTGGGTAGTCTGTACAACGAGGCCCACCTTGCCCTTGAGCGGCAGCGCGTCCGCATCGGCGGCACAGCTTACGACCTGCGCATCATCGCCGGCGTGGCCCAGGATGCCCTCGACTTCGGGGTGGCCCGGCTCGCCCACGACCACCACGTGATAGCCCTCTCGTACCAGGCGTTCCGCCGCCATGTGGACCTTTTTCACGTAGGGGCAGGTGGCGTCGACCACGGTAAGACCGCGATCGTGAGCCGCCTCGATCACCTGCGGCACCACGCCGTGGGCGCGGATGATTACGGTGCCCGATGCCGCGTCGTTCAGGGTCTCGGCCAAGCCAATGCCGGCCTCGGCGAGCTCGCGCACGACGATGGGGTTATGGATGAGCGGGCCCAGGGTGTGGACCTGAGCGCTCTCCCCTGCCTGCGGCGCGGCGGCCAGCGCCATGTCGAGCGCGCGCTGCACGCCGTAGCAGGTGCCGGCATGGGCTGCGATCTCGATGGTGGGCGCGCCGCCCTGGTCGGACGCGGTCGCGGTGGTGCCCATAACGTTCTCGTCCATGGCTAGAACCTGCCCGGATGCTCGGCGCACAGCTCGTCTCGCATGGCGTAGACGCGGTTCATGGCCTCGGACTCAAACCAGGCCAGACGCTCCGTGCGCTTAAGCCCGGCTGGCGCGTCGGAAAGCGAGATGGCCTTGCCGGCGCGGATCCAGCACTTCTTGGGGCGCATGATCTTTTTGCCCGCAGGCGTGATGTCGGACCAGCCACAGATGGCGAGCGGGTTCACGGGTGCCTTGCCCATCTGGGCGATGAGCGCAAAGCCGCCGTGGACCTCGGGTTTGATCTCGCGCGAGCGGATGCGCGTGCCCTCGGGGAAGATCAGGACGTCCTCGCCGCGCTGCAGCGCATGCTGGGCGGCACGCAGGCACTTCATATCGGCAGTACCACGCTCCACGGGGATGCCACCAACGCGGCTAAAGGCCCAGCGTACGATCTTGCTCTTGGCAAACTCGGACTTAAAAATGGGGCGAATGCGGCGGCCGCCAAAGAACAGCGCCGTCTCTACAGCCAAAAGCTCGGCCATCGAGGTGTGGTTGCAGATGACCACGCTGCCGCGGCCTTCCTGGCGCTCAAACAGCAGATCGGCGTCCTCTACCTTCCAGCGCCACATGAGCTTGGAGAAGGCCCAAAGGATTGCCATGACCACGAAGACGGTGCCGCGGATGAGCACGGGGAACTCGGCATAAGGGGCGTTGTAGTAATCCTCGGGCGTCTGCTTAAACAGGCGCATGGGCTACCTCCTTTGGTTGATGAGGTCCTCGATAATGTGGACGACCTCGTCTATGGTGTGTGCGGTGGAGTCGACGTGCACGGCGTCCTCGGCGGGCACGAGCGGCGCCACCTCGCGGCTGCTGTCGAGCTTGTCGCGCTGCTTGAGGGCATCGAGGGTCTCGTCGACTTCGGCCTCGAGCTGCTCGCTGGTGAGCGGCTGGGCGTCGTTTTGGTGGCGCTGCAGCACGCGGCGACGGGCGCGCTCGCGCGGGTCGGCGGTCAGGAACACCTTGACCTGCGCGTTGGGGAACACGACGGTTCCGATGTCGCGACCCTCGGCCACGATGTCGCGATCCTCGGCGGCGCGGCGCTGATGGACGAGCATGGCCGCGCGCACGCCCGGGTAGGCCGAGACCTTGGACACGTTGGCGTCGACCTGCGGGGTGCGGATGGCAGCCGAGGCGTCCTGGCCATCAATGGTCAGACGTGTGTCCTCGCCGGTGCCGTTGGTAAAGCGGATTTCGATCTGCTCGGCGAGGGCGTCGATGGCAGCCTCGTCGTCCAGGTCGATGCCGCGGTCGAGCGCGGCGAAGGTGACGGCGCGATACATGGCGCCCGTATCGAGCTTGTTAAAGCCCAGCTGGCGGGCGATCTCCTTGGCGATGGTGGACTTGCCGGAACCGGCGGGGCCGTCGATGGCGACGATCATGCAATGCTTCCTTTCGGTGGTTGACGTGCTGGTATGGGACGCGGGCGCTGCGGCTTGGCGGTCTGCCTAGCCGGTGTAGCGCTCGCGGTAGGTGTTGCGCTTGGGCGCGGAGCCGTGGCTGCCGTGGTGACGCGTGCGTGCCGCGGGCGTGCCCTGGGGCTTGCCGCTGTCGCGCTTGGAGCTGGCCTGCTTAGGCGGGATGCCGCCGGCCTTGAGGATTTGCACCTCGCGGTCGGTGAGCTCGCGCCACGAGCCCTTGGCCACATCCTTGAGCTCCAGGCCGGCAAAGTTGCTGCGATGCAGGCGGATCACCGGGTGGTGGATCTTGCCCAGCATGCGCTTGACCTGGTTCTTACGACCCTCGCGGATGATGACCTCCACGGCGGTGGTGCCGGGCTTGACGCCCTGCGGAGCCACGGCCTCGGCTTCGCGAGCGGTGATGACGCGGCAGATTGCCGGCTGGCATAGGCCGTCGTCGAGCTCGATGCCACGACGCAGCGGCGTGAGGTCGCGGTCGGACAGTTCGCCGTCCACGAGTGCCTGGTAGGTCTTGTAGACGTGTTTGCTCGGGTGCAGCAGGTCCTGCGACAGGTCGCCGTCGGTGGTAAAGAGCAAAAGGCCCGTGGTGTCGCGGTCCAGGCGGCCCACCGGGAACAGGCCCGGAAATCGGTCGCGGGGAACCAGGTCCGCCACACAGGGACGCTCCTGCGGGTCGCTCATGGTGGTGAGATAGCCGGTCGGCTTGTAGAGCATCAGGTACACGGCGCCCTGGTCGAGCTTAACGGGCATGCCGTCGACCTCGATATGATCGCGGTCGACATCGACCTTGGTGCCCAACTCGGTCGCGACCTCGCCGTTAACCGTCACTCGGCCGGCGGTCATCAGGTCCTCCGACCCGCGGCGGCTCGCCACGCCTGCGCGCGCCAAAAAGCGCTGCAGGCGCATGGTGTGCGGATAGACGGGCTGGGCGTCGGACTTGTGCACATCCGCGTTGGGCGCCGCAGCGCCGGTGCGCATCTCCCCTGTCTCGTTAGTCTTCGTCATGCGTATCCTCCGCAGCTGTCTCTTATACACATCTCCGAGCCCACGAGACTAG
>CABSMS010000146.1 GCA_902478885.1 uncultured Collinsella sp.
TCATCGCGGTCTACGGGGTCAACGATATGGCACCGTGGGGACACATGTATGTCAATCCTGGTCTAACAGAGCCTTATTTTATCCCCGTCCCAGAAAAATCATTTAGAGGAGGTTGAGGGGAAGCTGGGGAGCGTCGCCCCAGAGTTTCTCGAGGCGGTAGAAGTCGCGGGCTTCGGGAGTGAAGACGTGGACGACAACCGAACCGTAGTCCATGAGCATCCAGGTCTTCTGCTCGCGGCCCTCGATGGAGAACGGATGCTCGCCGCAAGCCTCGGCGACCTTCTCCTCAATTTCATCGACGATTGAATCAACCTGGCGGTTGTTGGTGCCGGTAGCAAGGACAAAGTAGTCGCACACGTCGGAGAGCTCGGTCAGGTCGAGCACCTGAACGTCCTCGCCCTTCTTGTCGTAGGCGGCTTGTGCGGCAGCGCGGGCGACATCCTCGGCGGCGACACCGCTCGCGGACAGCGAGGCGGCAGTACGGTCGGACGTGGCAACGAAACTCTTGTGCTCCACACCTTCAAGAATCTGCTCGTCAGTCATGGTCTCGTCGGCCATGGAATACCTCTTTCTAGACAGCCCGAGCTAGCGCAGCTGGGCGTAATGGTTGTAAATCGTAATAGCCGTGGGATAAAGATAACGCCCGGACTGGATCACATAGACCAGACCCTGCGCAAAACAGGAGAAGAACAACTCGTCGAGCGAGGACTTCCCCACCATCTTGCGCAGCGCATGGGCATAGTCACCGTGGCGGTTGGGTTCGATGGCATCGGCAACAAAGACCACCATATCGAGCGGCGTCATGTCGCAAGCGCCCACGGTGTGACGGTCGACAGCCTGAAAGACTGCCGGAGACAGCTCGGGAAAAAGCTGCGGAAGCTCATAGGCGGCAACCGGGCCATGCAAAAGCGGCGTCGCGGCAGACGGAGAGCCGGCAATCTTAATGCCGTAATGCAGAGCGCGCGTGACCAGCTCGTCGTCGGAGAGCACCTTGTCCCAGTCATGGATCAGGCCGGCGGCAGCGGCATCAAAGCGGTCGACACCGTACACCTCGGCCAGATGAAGTGCGGTCTCGGCAACACCCAGCGAATGCACATAGCGCTTGCGCTTATCCTTCATGCGAACATCGAGCAGCTCTTGAATGCGCTTGAGCAGCGCGCGCTCATCGCCCTCAAACTGATCCTCTACCGACAACGTAGACCCCCATCACTCAAAATCTTCTTGGCCCAAATCGGCATATAGCCTGCGTTTGCGAATGTAGCCGAGCACGGACTCGCTCGTAAGATAGCGCACGCTCATGCCGCGGGCAACTCGCTTACGAATGTTCGTCGAGCTGATCGCCAGCGCCGGAATCTGAATATAGCGCACGTCGAACGGCAGCCCCGACTCTTTGATTCGGGCACGCGCCGTATCGATATCAAAGCCCGGTCGCGTCGCCGCAATAAAGGTAGCAAGCTCAGCGATTCGTTCGGCATCATGCCAGGTCACGATATCGATAATCGCGTCGGCGCCCGTAATAAAGTAGAGCTTTACCTGCGGCGGGTAAAAGTCGCGAAGGGCATGAAGCGTATCGGCCGTATAGGTTACGCCCGGGCGGTCGATCTCGAACCGGCTCGCCAAAAAGGCCGGGTTCGCGGCGGTGGCGAGGACCGTCATGGCATAACGGTCCTCGGCAGGCGTCACCGGCTTGTCAAGCTTAAAGGCAGGAGAGCCCGCCGGCATAAAGAGCACAGCGTCCAAGTCGAGCGACTCGCGCGCCTGCTCGGCGGTCACCAGGTGCCCGTAATGGATGGGATCAAAGGTGCCACCCATAATGCCGAGCCTAAACTCTTGGCCGTCCTCTAGAGGAAGCTCGGGCAGACCGATTCCACCGCGCAGCGACATGGCTTACTCGCCCTCCGAGGTCTCGGCATCGTCCTCGGCATCCGCCGCATCGACAACCTCGACGCCTTCATCCGCAGCATCGGCCACGTCAATGGCCTCAACGGCGATGTCCTCGCCAGCATCCTCGAGCTCCTCGTACTCCGAGAAGTCCTCGGCACCCTCAAAGTCAAAGGCGCGCTGGCAAATGCGGACCTCGTCGCCCGCACGGCAACCGGCCTTCTCGAGCGCGTCGTCAACACCCATACGCGCAAACTTATGCTGCAGGTAAATGACGGCTTCCTCGTTTTCCCAGTCGGTCTGGATGACCATGCGCTCGATGGCACGACCGACCACGCGGAAGGCACCGGGCTCTTCCTGGACAATGCGGAAACGCTTCTCACGCTGCAGGCGGCGGCGCTCCCACTCATCGTCGCGCAGAACGACCGGCTCATCCGAGACAGCCAACTCGGCGCGCAGCTTAGCCACCTGCTCACCCACGGCAAGCATCAGCGTGTTGAGGCCGGCGCCCGTCACAGCAGACACGGCAAAGAACATATGTCCATCGTCGAGCGCTGCGCGCTTGAGGTCGGCAATCTTGTCGGCCGTGCCCGGCGCGTCGCACTTGTTGGCAACGACGATCTGCGGACGCTCCGAAAGCTCGGCACCATACTGCTCGAGCTCGCGGTTGATGATGCGATAGTCCTCAACCGGATCGCGATCCTCAAAACCACCCGTCATGTCGACGACATGCATGATTAGGGCCGTACGCTCAATGTGGCGCAGGAACTGGTGACCCAGGCCCTTGCCCTCGCTCGCGCCCTCGATGAGACCGGGGACGTCGGCAACGACGTAAGAATATTCGCCGGCACGCACCATGCCGAGGTTCGGCACGAGCGTGGTAAACGGGTAGTCGGCAATCTTGGGACGGGCGGCGCTCATGCGCGCGATGAGCGAGGACTTGCCTACCGAGGGGAAGCCCACGAGCGCGGCATCGGCCATGAGCTTCATCTCGAGCTCAATCCAGTGCTCCTCGGCCGGTTCGCCCAGCTGAGCGAACGCGGGCGCGCGGCGCACCGACGTCACAAAGTGCGTGTTGCCCAAGCCGCCGGCACCGCCGGGCGCCACGACAACGCGCTCGCCATCGTGCACCAGGTCGGCAATCTCGAACATCGGGGTCTGCGTCTCGGGGTCGAGTTCGCGCACCACGGTACCCATAGGGACCTTGAGAATCAGGTCCTCGCCGCTCTTGCCGTTACGACGGGCACCCTGCCCGTGCGTGCCGCGCTCCGCGCGGAAGTGATGCTTAAAGCGGTAATCGATCACCGAAGACAAGTCAGCATCTGCCGGGATTACGA
>CABSMS010000147.1 GCA_902478885.1 uncultured Collinsella sp.
TCAGATGTGTATAAGAGACAGCCGTCGACCCACCCGTCCTGGCTCTTGGGGGTCCCGAGCTTCGAGCCGGACATCGCCGCGCGGGCGGCCCTCTCCGCGTCCGACTCGTCGCACTTTCCCTGTCCAGGGCGTCTCCTCTGCATTCTCGCCGGGGAGAGCGCCTCGCGCACGGGCATCCCCAGCGACGCGAGGTGCCTGGTGAGGCCCGCCCCGTAGGACGATGTCCCCTCCATCGCGATGCAGGCCGGCTCCCCGGCCGCCGCGATCGCCCCGGCGAGCGCCTCGTAGCCCGCCGCGTCGGCGGGGAACCGGCGGGACAGGACCCTGCGGCCCCTCCAGTCGAGGACGCACAGCCAGTGCGAGTCGGCGTGGGTGTCGACCCCGCAGAAGACCGGCCCGCGGGCGCCGGGTGCCGATTCGGCTCTCATGTCTCGCTCCGTTCTTTCCGTGCTCGCCTGGACCGGGCAGACGGCACACTGACGGGGCGCGATAGAATGCGGTTGTTCGGGTCCGCGGTATCGCTCCATGCTCCTATTAGGTCATGCGGCGGTCTCGGCTCGCCGCGGCCCGCGCGGGACATGTCAGGAAACGAGGGCAGCCCCGTGGGCGCCAGCGGAATGTGGGGTCACCGCGCGGTCCGCATCTGATGGTGTCGACGTCAATGGTATACGGGTGCACCATCGACGTCTTCAATACAGAAGATATCAGTGCGGAATGTTTTGGGAGGTAGTCCAAACAGCCCCGGCTGGGGTCCTGTGTAGTCACCCTTTAGGCGGAACTCTCCTAATTATTTGGATGAGTCGTTTACTTACTTGTACTGTTACCGTCTTCCCGCTCTTGTTGGGGTATGCTTTGTTCGTATGTAAACGTATGACATGTTGATGGGGGAGGGTGCTATGGCTCGCGAGAGTGCTCGTTCTAAGGATACGGCTAAGCCTGGCATCAAGGAAGTTGCGGCGGTGGCGGGGGTTTCGCCTACTACGGTATCTCGTGTGCTTAATAATCGTGGCTATATTAGCCAAGAGACCCGCGATAAGGTCCATGCCGCGATGAAGCGCATCAACTATACGCCCAACGATATCGCTCGTGCCATGCTCAACGGTCGCCTGAATCTTATCGGTATGATCGTCCCCTATGTCAGCAGTCCGTTTCATGCCCAAGTGGTTCAAGTCATTGAGCATACCCTGGCCGAAAACGGTTTTAAGATGCTGCTGTGCAATAGCGCCAATCGACCCGAGCTTGAGCGCTCTTATATCGACATGCTTCGACGCAATATGGTTGATGGCGTCATCGTCAACTCGCTTAATATCGGTGCCGAGGCGTATGCCGAGATGGGCTTGAGTCTGGTTGGTATCGACTGCGACCTTGGCGAGGCCTCTGTTCAGATTGCGAGCGACAGCTATAGTATCGGCGAACTTGCCACGCGTCGCCTGATCGATGACGGGTGTTCGCGCATCCTGTGCCTGCGCAGCAATAGCCGCATGCGCATGCCTGCCAATAAGCGTACCGATGCCTACCTCGATGTTGTTGAGCAGGCCGGTTTGCCCGCGCTTGTCCGTGAGGTCGAGTTCGTTAAGCCCGACGACGAAAAGAGCGCGGTCGTTGCGAAGATCCTCGATGAGAACCCCGATATTGACGGCATCTTTGCGGGAGACGACACGATGGCGGCTATCTGTCTTAACGTGATGAAGCAGCGCGGCTTGAGCGCTCCGGGCGATATTAAGGTCGTGGGCGCGGATGGTGCCCGCCGCACTATGACGTTTATGCCTGACTTAACAACCGTACGCCAAGATATCGATCGCATCGGAGAGCTCGCGGCGCAATCCATCATTGCTCTTATTAACGGCGAAAAGCCCGAATCGAATATCAAGCTCCCCGTTGAACTCATTGAGGGTAAAACCGCGTAGTTCATCCCGTGCCAAAAGAATTCCTCAAACACCTCTGATGACCGTTCGCCGGCATATGTCAACCGTTTGCCGACGACTGGAACTGCGAAAAGACGTATTGGTGTGAAAACGTTTGACATATGAAAACGATTGACATATCTTGCAGTTGTACCGAGTTAGTATCTCGTGAGAAAGGAAGTCTCGGATGCACAAGGTGTATTACCAGCCTGAGGGAATTTGGGTAGGCGACATCATGCCGTACGGCGAGGACGGCACGTTCTATCTCTATCATCAGCGTGACACGCGAAACCCCGGACCTTTCGGAGAGCCGTTTGGCTGGGCACTCGCGACAACCAAGGACTTCGTCAATTACAAAGACTTTGGCGAGAGCCTTGAGCGTGGCGGCGACGAGGAAGTCGACCAGTATGTTTATGCCGGCACGGTGTTTAAGGTGGGCGACAAGTACCATGCGCTCTACACTGGTTGCAATCGCGATAAGGTCAAGGCACGCTTGATGAAGCAGGTTCTTCTTCACGCAACGAGTGACGACGCCGTCAAGTGGGAGAAGAACATCGCCGAGACGCTGCTTCCGCCCCAGGAGGGTTACGATGACCGCAACTGGCGCGATCCCTTTGTGCTTTGGGATGAGGAGAACGAAGAGTACATGCTCATCCTCGGCACGCGTGTGGGCGAGGACAAGCGTCTGATGACCGGTCGTCTGGTCAAGTTCACCTCCAAGGACCTGGATACCTGGGAGTTCCAGGGCGACTGGTGGAATCCGGGCCTGTACACCATGTTCGAGATGCCTGATCTCTTTAAGATGGGCGACTGGTGGTATCTGGTGTTCTCCGAGTACAGTGATGGCAACAAGACCCGTTACCGCATGTCTCGCTCTATCAACGGTCCTTGGATCACTCCTGCGGACGATTCCTTCGATGGCCGCGCGTACTATGCCGCGCGTACCGCATTTGACGGCGAGCGCCGCGTTCTCTTTGGTTGGGTTCCTACGCGTGACGAGGGCGGCGACCCCAGCTCTTACCTGTGGGGTGGCACCTTTATGCCCCTCGAGATCGTTCAGCGTGCCGACGGAACGCTCGGCACCAAGCTTCCTGACAGCATGCTTGGCGCCTTTGGCGAGGCTAAGGCAGTCGAGGCCTTTGAGCTCTCCTGCGAGTCGGGCAAGGTCGAGCAGGTGCTCGCCGCGGATGCCGGTTCCACCTATATCTGTCTCTTATACACATCTCCGAGCCCACGAGACTAGCGCTCATCT
>CABSMS010000148.1 GCA_902478885.1 uncultured Collinsella sp.
TGAGCGCTAGTCTCGTGGGCTCGGAGATGTGTATAAGAGACAGGTCTTAAGATCGGTTACCTCATGGGCGGCGCCGTCGTCATCGAGGTTATCTTCAACCTCCCCGGCATGGGCACCGCGATTCTGCAGGGCGTTCAGGGCAACGAGGCGAACCTGGTTCAGGGCGTCGTTATCGTCGTTGCTCTTGCCTTCATCATCATCAACATCGTGGTTGACATGCTCTACCTGCTCATCAACCCGCGCATCAGGACGGTGTAGATTATGGTAAAGATTCGAGAGAAGCAAACCGAGCAGCTCGAGAAGGCTGCCTCCAAGGGGCTCAAGCTCGGTGGCTGGAAGAAGATGACGCTGTCTTCTAAGATTGCCGCCGTCGTGCTGGTGCTGGTCGCCCTGACTGCGATTCTGGCGCCCCTTCTTGCCCCCTATAGCCCGGTCGAGATCTTTACGGCTCGCCAGGCTCCCGGCAACGGATTTATCTTCGGTACCGACGATAAGGGCCGCGACATTCTGTCGCGTATGCTCTACGGTGGTCGTTACTCGCTGATCATCGGCTTTGGCGCCACTGCCATGGCTCTGGTCTGCGGCTCGGTCGTGGGCGCCCTTGCAGCGGTTTCGCGCAAGGCCGTCTCCGAGACGATCATGCGTATCTTGGACATCATCATGTCCATCCCCGGCATCGCCCTCGCGGCCGTCTTCGTCTCCATCCTGGGCAACTCCGTGCCGTCGATTATCTTCGCCATCGGCTTTATGTACACTCCGCAGATTGCCCGTATCGTGCGCGCCAACATCGTGTCCGAGTACGGCGAGGACTATGTCCGTGCGGTCATCGTTTCCGGTGCCAAGGCTCCGTGGATTTTGATCAAGCATGTTCTGCGTAACTGCATCGCCCCGATCATGGTCTTCACCGTTACCCTGGTCGCCGACGCCATCATCTTCGAGGCCTCGCTGACCTTCATCGGCGCTGGTATTCAGGAGCCCACCGCTACCTGGGGCAACATCCTCGCCGACGCCCGCGGCGGCGTGCTTGCCGGCCGTTGGTGGCAGGCGCTGTTCCCGGGCCTGGCCATCATGATCACCTGCCTGGCGCTCAACATCCTCTCCGAGGGCATTACCGACGCCATGGCCGCTGCTCCCTCCGCCGCCCTGGATCCGACTGATTCCTCCAAGCGTCGCGAGGCCGACCTGCTGGTCTCCGACCCCGTTCGCGCCTACAAGGAGCAGGCCCAGTCCCTCTCCGCTCGCCTTGGCGCCCTGCGCGATGTCGAGCTCAAGCGTGACGATCGCCATGTGCCCGACGAGTCTGTCGAACCGATTCTCTCGGTCCGTGACTTCTGCATCCAGTTTGAGCATCACGGTGATATCAACGTCGTCGACCATGTCAACTTTGACGTCCGTCCTGGTCAGACCATGGGCCTGGTGGGCGAGTCCGGTTGCGGTAAGTCCATCACCACGCTGGCCATCATGGGTCTGACCGATGAGGACGAGCACCTTTCCGGCGAGGTCCTCTGGGAGGGCCGTGACCTGCTCAAGATGAGCAAGAAGGAGTGGTTCGGCCTGCGCGGTACCGATATCGCTATGGTCTATCAGGACGCCCTGTCCTCGCTCAACCCCTCCATGCTCATCTCTGCCCAGATGAAGCAGCTCACCAAGCGCGGCGGAACCCGCAGCGCCGAGGAGCTCTTGGAGCTCGTCGGCCTCGATCCTAAGCGCACGCTCGAGAGCTATCCGCACGAGCTTTCCGGCGGCCAGCGTCAGCGTGTCCTGATCGCTATGGCCCTTACCCGCGACCCCAAGCTGGTCATCTGCGACGAGCCAACGACCGCTCTGGACGTTACCGTTCAGAAGCAGGTCATCAAGCTGCTCAACGATCTTCAGGCCAAGCTCGGCTTTGCCATGATCTTCGTTTCGCACGACCTGGCGCTGGTCGCCGAGGTCGCCCATAACATCACGGTTATGTACGCTGGCCAGGTTATCGAGCAGGCGCCCACCAAGGAGCTGCTCACTAACCCGATCCACGAGTACACCCGCGGTCTTCTGGGTTCCGTTCTGTCCATCGAGAGCGGTTCGGGCCGCCTGCACCAGGTGCCCGGCGCCGTTCCGAGCCCGCGCGATTTCCCCAAGGGCGATCGCTTCGCGCCCCGCTCGAGCCATCCGCGTATTGGCCTGGATACCCGTCCGGTCTTCAAGCGCGTGCCCGGCACCGAGCACTTCTATTCCGAGCTCCCCGACGAGGTGCTCAAGGCAAATGGTTTGACCCCTCACGCGGAGGTGATGTAGATGAGCGAGACCGCAGTCAACGGCGTCGAGCCGATCATCTTCCTTGATGACGTCCACGTCACCTTTAGGACCCGTACCGGCTCGATTCTGCACCCCAACCTGGTTCACGCCGTCCAGGGTGTAACGATTAAGCTCATGCCCGGTCAGACGATTGGCATCGTCGGCGAGTCCGGTTGCGGTAAGTCCACCACCGCTAACGTCATGTGCGGCCTGCAGGCCCCCACGAGCGGCAAGGTCTACTTTAAGGGCAAGGACGTTACCAAACGTACCGCCGAGGACCGTCGCCACATGGGTCGCGTCATCTCGGTCGTGTTCCAGAACCCGGCCACGGCGCTCAACCCCCGCATGGTCGTTCGCGAGCAGCTGCTCGACCCCATGCGCGTCCACAACCTGGGTACCGAGGCCGAGCAGGAGAAGCGCGTCAAGGAGCTTTTGGAGCTCACCGGTCTGCCCAGCTCCGCCGCCGAGGTTCTTCCCGGCCAGCTTTCGGGCGGCCAGCGTCAGCGCGTCGCAATTGCCCGTGCCCTGTCGCTGAACCCCGATGCCATCATCGCCGACGAGCCCACCTCGGCTCTGGACGTTTCGGTCCGCGCGCAGATTCTCAACCTGCTGACCGACCTTAAGAAGGAGCTCGGCCTGGCCATGGTGTTCATCAGCCATGACATCCAGACGGTCCGCTATATCTCTGACGACATCATCGTTATGAATGGCGGCAAGATCGTCGAGCAGGGCGAGGCCAAGCAGGTCTTCCAGCACCCCCAGGACCCCTACACCAAGATGCTGCTCGGCCTGTCTCTTATACACATCTCCGAGCCCACGAGACTAGCGC
>CABSMS010000149.1 GCA_902478885.1 uncultured Collinsella sp.
AGCTGCGGGAACGGCCTATTCGCTTAATGTGTTCGGCTGAGATCGGAAATCAACCAGATTACGCAAAATGTACTGCCAGTAGGTGCATCTCCATACCCCTCTACAAAAACCTGTACCTTTTTGTGCAACAAAAAAAGCCGCTCAACCAGCGGCTTTTCTTATTTCGGCATGAAAAAGGCGACCGTCCTTTGTGGACGGTCGCCTTTGTTAATTGTTGTGTTGCTTGCCTTAGGCGCGGGTCTTGATCTCCTCGGTCACCTTCGCAACAAACTCGTCAACGCTCATCTGAACGGTCTCGTTGGAGCGATCGCGGACGGAGATGTTGCCGGCCTCGACCTCCTTCTCGCCCAGGATGAGCATGTAGGGCACACGGTCGATGCTGCGGGCCTCGCGGATCTTGTAGCCGATCTTCTCGTCGCGATCGTCGCAGACCACGCGAATGCCGGCCTCCTCCAGCTTGGCGCATACCTCGTGCGCGTAGTCGCGGCTCTTCTCAGAGACGGGAAGTGCCTTGACCTGCACGGGAGCCAGCCAGGTGGGGAACTTGCCCGCAAAGTGCTCAATCAGAATACCGATGAAGCGCTCAATGGAGCCAAAGCAAACGCGGTGCAGCATGATGGGGCGCTTCTTGGTGCCGTCGGCATCCACGTACTCCAGATCAAAGTTAAGCGGCATCTGGAAGTCGAGCTGGACGGTACCGCACTGCCAGGTACGGCCGAGCGAGTCCTCCAGGTGGAAGTCGATCTTGGGGCCATAGAAGGCGCCGTCGCCCTCGTTGACCTCGTAGTCCATGCCCAGCTTCTCCAGAGCGGTACGCAGGCCCTCCTCGGCGCGCGCCCAGTCCTCGTCCGAACCCATGGAGTCCTCGGGGCGGGTGGAAAGCTCAACGTGGTACTTAAAGCCAAACTTCTGGTACACGGAGTCGATCAGGTTGACCACACCCACGATCTCGTCGGTCAGCTGGTCGGGACGCACAAACAGGTGGGCGTCGTCCTGGTTAAAGCAGCGCACGCGGAACAGGCCGTGCAGGGCGCCACGCAGCTCGTGGCGGTGCACCAGGCCAATCTCGCCGGCGCGGATGGGCAGCTCGCGGTAGGAATGCGGCTTGGAGGCGTACACCAGCACGCCGCCCGGGCAGTTCATGGGCTTAATGCAGTACTCTTCGTCGTCGATGACGGTGGAGTACATGTTGTCCTTGTAGTGGTCCCAGTGGCCCGAGGTCTTCCACAGCTGCTTGTTCATGATGAGCGGCGTGGAAATCTCCACGTAGCCGGCCTTGTGGTGGATCTCGCGCCAGTAGTCCAGCAGCGTGTTCTTAAGGATCATGCCGTTGGGCAGGAAGAACGGGAAGCCGGGGGCCTCGTCGCGCATCATAAAGAGGTCCATCTCGCGGCCGATTTTGCGGTGGTCGCGCTTCTTGGCCTCCTCCAGCATGTGCATGTGCTCGTCGAGCTCTTCCTTGGTGGCAAAGGCGACACCGTTGATGCGGGTGAGCATCTTGTTGTCCTTGTCGCCCTTCCAGTAGGCGCCCGAGACGCCGGTGAGCTTAAAGGCCTTCAGCGCCTTGGTGTAGCAGATGTGGGGGCCGACGCACATGTCGATGTAGTCGCCCTGCTGGTAGAAGGTGATGCGGGCGTCGTCGTCCAGGTCGCCGATGTGCTCGACCTTGTACTTCTCGCCGCGCTCCTCCATAAGGGCGATGGCCTCGGCGCGGGGCTTCTCGTACACGGAAAACTTGAGGTTCTCCTTGACGATCTTCTTCATCTCGGCCTCGATCGCGGGGAAGTCGTCCTCGCTGATCTTGACGCCCTCGGGCAGGTCGACGTCGTAGTAGAAGCCGTTGTCGGTCGCGGGGCCGTAGGCAAAGTCGGCCTCGGGGTACAGGCGCTTGATGGCCTGCGCCATGATGTGCGCGGCGGAGTGGCGGATGACATGCGTGACCTCGTCCTGCGGGAGCTCGGCCACCGAACCGTCATTGTAGAGTGCCTTCATGGGTATGTTTTCTCCTCTCGGATGCCTGATGCAAGTGCGCGCGATGCGCTCGGCGTTTTTGACTTGCATCATTATAGGCAGGTTGCCTTGGTATACAAGCGCCCGCCGCACCTTAATGGCACGGCGGGCGATTTTCTACGCATGCTTCATCGTGTGGGGGCGAGGCTGCGGGGCGCGCGTGGTTTGCGGCGTGCCCGTGGCGCGGGGCGGTTGCGCGGGATGCGCGGTGCCCGTGGCTTGCGGCCGGCCCGGCGATGGATGCGTTACTGGATGCGAGTTCGGCAGTAGGGGCAGACCTTCCAGTGCGCATCGAGCGGGCGATGACAGCTGGGGCAGACATTGCGAACCTGGGTATCGCACACCGGGCAGACGACGAAGTCCTTCTCGATGGGCGCGCCGCACTGCGGGCAGGTGCCGTACTGGGCAAGCTGGCGCTCGCGCAGGGCCATGTCCAGCTCCTGCTCCTCGCGGTCGGACGCGTAGGAGTGCGGACGTAGAACCAGGTAGGCGATGAGGCCCACAAACGGGATGAGGGCGATGATGCCCCATGCCACGTAGGCGCTGGCGCCGCGGCGGCGAGCGTCGATGAACACATATACGACCGACAGCACATACAGGGCGACGATAAAGCCAACAAAGGCATAGATGACGCCCATAAGCTGCGGCGACATGAGCTCGGAGATGTACTTGGACATTACGGGTACCTTTCGGAATATTAACAGTCCGGTCAAGTTTACCACGGGGTTTGTTTATATGGGACTACGGCTGGGTACGGGGCTGGCGCGGACACAAACATCTCAATCTGTAACAGTTAGGAGCGGAATCCGGGTCTAGATGTTACAGATCGAGATAAACAGAGGGGCCGCCTGGCAAACGTCTCAATCTGTAACATCTGGAACCCAAATCCTCATCTAATTGTTACAGATCGAGACGAACGGTTGCCGTAGTTGTCTTCAGACGAGCTTGTCGGCGTTGCCGGGTCTCCCCTCGTCTGCCGTTGGCGGGTGTTGCGGGGCTGTTCGCCGCATTGCCGCCGCACTGGGGGTGTGCGAACCGTAGGATAGTCTTATTGACGGCCTGTCAACTCTGTCTCTT
>CABSMS010000150.1 GCA_902478885.1 uncultured Collinsella sp.
GCTATCGCCCCGGCAGGCTCAAACACCACGATCGTCAACCTCGCCAGCGTAGAGTATGCCAAAGCCGTTCTGCCCCACCTCGCGGGCGACGCCACGGCCGTCACATGCCTCTTTGGCGAGGGTATCCGCAACGGCAAGCCCATCCAACGGTCGACCGCCAGCAAAAAGGCGCGCGGCTCCATGGTGCGGTGGATGGCAGAAAACAAGCTCGAGGATGCAAGCGAACTTACCGCATTCAACGTCGGCTATCGTCACATCCCCGAGCTTTCAGACAAAAACACCCTGGTTTTCATGAACGCGCAGGCACAATAGGCCCGCCGTTTCCAAACACCCCGTTACTCCGCCAAGCCATCGGCCTTTGCAATCTCGCTTGTCGAGCCATCTTGGCAGGTAATCTTAACGTGCTCTACGTCGGATACCGTAACACCCGACGGAGGTTCCAGGCGCCATTCCGTCAGCGCGATATCCATCGTCGTGGGCACATCCCCTTGATCTTTGAGCTCCACCATGAGTGTTTTGAGTGCCTCATCAAACGTCACGCGTTCGATTTCTTCACCCGGAATAGACCCGCCGCTCAACTGCAGCTGCACAAACTCGTCGCGCGGATACCAATAGTCGCCCGGCGCAGCAACGGTATTGCCGCCCGTAACCTTCACTGTCATGATCGGCAGGGCATCGTCGGCCTCAAACTCCCAGGCAGCGCCGCCGCGACCGCCAAACGTCCAAATACAAAAGGCAATCACCAGCACGGCAAGCACCGCAAAGCCAATCGCGACAAGGCCATGGTGCGCACGGCTTTCCTCGGCCGATACATCCCATTGCGTCTCTCGATATAGATGCTTGTCTTCCATGTTCGCCTCCCCACAGGCACGCTCGTTGGCCCAATCGTACCCATTCAGGCTATACTTGAGCCCACCACATAAACGGGGAGCTTGCAGGACAAGACGGCAGGCTGAGACTGGGCGCGCCCGCCCTGACCCGCAAACCTGATATGGGTAATGCCAACGAAGGGAGCCGTGCCAATGAGCACACAGACCGAGCCCAAGCTCGTCACGCAAATCGACTTCGCCCGCGCCGGGCAGATCACACCGCAGATGAAGGAAGTCGCCGAGCGCGAGCATCGCGACCCCGAGTACATCCGCGAGCGCGTGGCTGACGGCCGCATCGCCATTCCTGCCAACATCGTGCACATCAAAAAGGGCATGCGCGCCTTTGGCGTCGGTGAGGGTCTGTCCACCAAGGTCAACGTCAACTTGGGCATCTCGGGCGATAAGGCCGATGCCGCCGAAGAGTGGAAGAAGGTCAAGATCGCCGAGGACTTTGGCGCCGACGCCATCATGGACCTCTCCAACTCGGGCAAGACGCGCCAGTTCCGCCAGCAGCTCATCGACGAGACACCGCTCATGGTAGGCACCGTCCCCATGTACGACGCCATCGGCTACATGGAAAAGCCGCTGGTCAAGCTCACCAAGGACGACCTGTTCGAAGTCGTGCGCGCGCATGCCGAGGACGGCGTGGACTTTATGACCATCCACTGCGGCATAAACAAGTCGGTCACCAAGACCTTTAAGGAGACCGGCCGCCTGATGAACATCGTGAGCCGTGGCGGCTCACTGCTGTTTGGCTGGATGGAGGTCACCGGTAACGAGAACCCATTCTATGAGTTCTACGACGAGTTGCTCGAGATTTGCCACGAGTACGACGTGACGATTTCGCTCGGCGACTCCTGCCGCCCGGGCTGCCTCTACGACTCCAACGACGCCACCGAGACCGCTGAGATGATCGAGCTGGGCAAGCTGTGCAAGCGCGCTTGGGCCGCCGGCGTCCAGGTCATGGTCGAGGGCCCGGGTCACATGGCGCTCGACGAGATCGCCGCCAACATGAAACTGCAGAAGCGCCTGTGCCACAATGCTCCGTTCTATGTGCTCGGGCCGCTGGTGACCGATATCGGCGTGGGTTACGACCACATCACCGCTGCCATCGGCGGCGCCATCTCCGCCAGCTCCGGTGCCGACTTCCTATGCTACGTGACGCCGGCCGAGCACCTGTGCCTGCCCAACGCCCAGGATGTGCTCGATGGCCTCATGGCCACCAAGATCGCCGCACACGCCGCCGACATCGCCAAGAAGGTGCCCCACGCCCGCGACATGGACGACAAGATGGGCCAGGCGCGCCGCAAGCTCGACTGGGACGCCATGTGGAAGTGCGCGCTCGACCCGGTTACCGGCAAGAAGCGCTACGAGGAGTCCCCCGCCGCCACCGAGGGCACTTGCACCATGTGTGGCAAGATGTGCGCCGTCCGCACCGTCAACAAGATCTTCGAGGGCACCACGATCGACCTCGGCATGGAGGACTAGCCCTGTCGCCGCGGCCGCTTCTGGCGGCGAGCTGGCTCCTGTCGATTGTTGACGTGTGAACATTTGCTTACATTTGCGTAAAGATTGCATCGCCCGCCCGGGTTCGGCATAGAGTCGGCCCGGGCATCTTTATAATGCTGGCTTAAAGACCCATTTGATTCCGACCGAACAAGGGAGCGAACATGGATCGTAGTAAGGTACCTGCCGTCCTGTCCATCGCGGGATCCGATTCCAGCGGCGGCGCCGGCATTCAGGCCGACATCAAGACCATCACGGCACACCGCCTGTATGCCCAGACGGCCATCACCGCCATCACCGCACAGAACACCCTGGGCGTCACCGCCGTGCAGAACATCTCCCCGGATATTGTCGCGGCGCAGATCGATGCCGTTTTTGACGATATCCGCCCCAACGCCGTCAAGATTGGCATGGTTTCTTCTGTCGAGATTATCGATGTTATCGCCGACCGCCTGAGCGCCTGGAATGCGACAAACGTGGTAGTCGACCCCGTCATGGTAGCCACCTCGGGCGCGCGGCTGATTGCCGAAGATGCCGCCGAGGCGCTCACCCGCCGCCTGTTCCCGCTAGCGACGGTTATCACGCCCAATATTCCCGAGGCCATGGCCCTGCTCGATTACGAGGTCGA
>CABSMS010000151.1 GCA_902478885.1 uncultured Collinsella sp.
GGCTCGGAGATGTGTATAAGAGACAGGCGTAGAGGTCAGCCGTCGTGGGCTCTGCCGGCTCGGGCTCGGACTCGGGCTCTGCAGCAGGCTCGGGCTCGACGACAGGCTCGGCGGCAGCGGCAGGCTCGGCGCCCTCGGCCTCGGACTCCTCAGTAGCACCCTCGCCCTCGGCGGCACCCTCGCTCGCAGCCTTCTCGGCAGCAAGACGGGCGCGACGCTCGGCAAAGGTCTCCTTCTTTGCGGGCGCTGCCGTCTCGACGGCATCCTCGTCCGCATCGGAATCGTCATCGACGGCAGTCTTCTTGGGCTTGACCGGTGCCGAAGCGGCCTCGCTCACCGGATCGATAATCTCGGACTGAACAACGGCCGTCATCTTTTCCTGCGTCTCGCGGAACTGACGGATGGCACGGCCGATCGTGCGGCCCATCTGTGGGAGCTTATCCGGGCCAAACAGCAAAAAGCCGAAGACCACGATGATTGCGAGCTCACCCTCTCCAATACCAAACACACATACCTCCAAGGCTCGATGTGAGTCGAGCCCGCACCGCGCCATTCGGCCGGAACTCGTCTATTCATTCGGTCAAGTATAGCGCCCGGACGCCAAAACGTCCGAGCGCATCACAAACATATGCCAAACGGCACGCCCTTTTGGGGGCAAAGATTATGCAGCGGTGATCGAAATCTCCTGATCGACACCCAACAGCTGGACCACGCGCATCACCGGGGGCTGCACATTGGTGCAGCTAAAGCGCTTGCCGTGGTCGACCGCGTGGTGTGCGGCGCCCACGAGCACGCCAATGCCCGTCGAATCGATGTAGCTCACCTGGGCAAAATCGAGCTCAACGGCCTCAGTGGGCTGCTCGAGCGCCAGGTCGATGGCATTGCGCAGGCTATCGGCGTTAGAGATATCGATCTCGCCGGTTACCTTAATGGTGTAGAGCTCTGGCGTGGGGTTGGTGGAAATACCCAAATCCATGTATACGCTCCTTTACGTATCGAAAGTGCGGATAGTACGGGAAGCCGCGCGTTAGGCGCGCTCGGAACGCGCAAGCTCGGCAGCGACGAGCTTGACGGCCAGCACCAGCACATCGAGCGCGGCCTCCAGGTCCTCGACCGTGGGATAGCTCGGCGCGATGCGGATGTTGGTGTCGCGCGGGTCCTTGCCATAGGGCCAGGTAGCACCGGCCGGCGTGAGCTTGACGCCCAGGTCGGCGCAAAGCGCGGCGACCTTCTGGGCCGATCCCTCGGGACCATCGAAGCTTACAAAGTAGCCGCCGCGGGGATGCGTCCAGGTGGCGCAGCCCGTGCCGCCCAGGCCCTCGGTGAGCTTGCGCTCAACGGCCTCAAAGCGCGGGCGCAAGAACTCGGCATGCTTTTTCATGTGCTCCTTGACCGCCTCGATGGTGGGAAGGAAACGCACGTGGCGCAGTTGGTTGAGCTTATCGGCGCTGATGAGGCCGGCCTTCAGGCGCTTGGAGAACTCCGCGATAACCGCGGGGCTCGCACCGATAAAGCCGATACCGGCACCCGGGAAAGTGATCTTGGACGTCGAGGCGAATGCCACCACGCGGTCCTCGGTGCCCGCCGTGCGGGCAATATCGAAGATGTTGACGAGCTCGTCGGTCTCGTCGTACAGGTCGTGCACACAGTAGGCGTTGTCCCAGAAGATGCGGAAATCGGGCGCGGCCGTGGGCATCTCGACCAGGCGACGCACGGTGTCCTCGCTAAAGGTGATGCCCGTGGGGTTGGAATACTTGGGCACGCACCAGATGCCCTTGATGGAATCGTCGGCGGCGACGAGGCGCTCGACCTCGTCCATGTCGGGGCCGTTGTCGGTCATCGCGACGGGGACGTTCTCGATACCCAGATCGGCGGTGATGCCAAAGTGGCGGTCGTAGCCGGGAACCGGGCACAGGAACTTGACCTTCTTGCCGTCGTGCGCGGCCTCGTAAGCCTCCCAAGGGTCGCTACCACATGAGCCGCAACGCCAGAACATACCGGCGATATCGTGCTCGATCAGCAAGCTCGACGAGCCCAGCACGAGCGTCTGCTCGGCGGGGCAACCCAGGAACTCCCCCGCTAGCTTGCGTGCCGAGGGAATGCCCTCAAAGCAGCCGTAGTTGGAGCAGTCGACGTTGCCGTCGTGCAGATCGGCATCGGCATTGAGGATATCGAGCATGGGGCGCGAGATGTCCACCTGGGCGGGCGATGGCTTGCCGCGGGCCATATCGAGCGCCAGGCCCTTGGCCTTGACCTCGGAGACCTCGGCCTTGAGCGCCTCGATGGCGGCATCGAGTTCGGTGGTTTCCATCTTCTGGTAGATCGTCTGCATGGGTGCGACCTTTCACGAAGCGGTACGTTGCAATTCTTCTAAGTATAGACCGCCACCGTCGCAACGTTATGAAGCCGTGATAGATTAAGTCCATCGCAATGAATTACGAATCGCCGCGCATGCCGGCGTGGAGCGCCCAAGGAGGCACTATGGAGTACGAATCGTTCCAGGCCGAGGAATTCGGCGACCTGCAGCGCCTGGTCGACGGACTGTTTTACGACCGCCACGCCATCGACCGCCTGGATCTGATCGTACAGGCCGAAATCTTGGACCTGGCGCCCGATCTCATGGAAATCGTCAACCTGCTACCGCCCGGCTATTACGACCGCCAGTCACTTTGCGACCAGCTCAACTCCGCCTTGGCCGCCCACGGCTGGGGCGCCATCTACGGCACCGTGGAATAAGCCTCGAGGCCGGCGATTTGGCCCGTTTCCCGACCTTGGCGAGGCTTGTTTTAGGGCTTGTGGCCAAAAAAGGGCAAATATGAGTACTGTTACCCTTTTAGTAGCAGCGATTCTTGGTCGAAATCGGCAAAACTCGACTTGAAACTCCCCAATCACCGTCAGCTAGCGCCAAATTGGAGGTCGCGCGCGCAGACGTGGTGTAAGAGTGTCCTGAGGTCCGTCGCTGCAAGTCCCGATGTTACTCCTTCTTG
>CABSMS010000152.1 GCA_902478885.1 uncultured Collinsella sp.
CGGAGATGTGTATAAGAGACAGGGTTGTCCCCGTGGCCGATCCCTTCGCCCCGATCGACAACTTTGCTGCCGACGACCTGGACTAACATTCGGCCTACAATTTAGTGCCTAGAAAGGACCCGCAGCTTGCGGGTCCTTTTTTATGACTGTGCCGGAGTGCGTAACATAAAAAACCGAGCCCTGCACATAATGGCGCAGAACTCGGCGAACGGGTGAGCGGTCAAGGGTAGGTTTTAAGGCATGTCCCAAAACCTACTTGAGGAGGAAGTCGGAGAGGGGAATGGTACGGGCCTCGCGATGCTCGGGATCGGCGATGTGGTCGGCAGGATATCCACAGACGAGCATGTGATAGGGATAGACGCCCTTGGGCAGATTGAACTGCTCCTGTGCCACCCCAGGCTTAAAATGGCATACCCAGCACGTTCCCAGGCCCTGCTCGGTGGCCTCCATCATCATCTGATCGCAAACGATGGATGTATCGATTTCGCTGGAATTCATCTGATCATACGGGCGCACCCAAGCATCATCGGTAACGCTGCAAATAAGGAAGATAAGCGGAGCGCCAAAGATAGACCCATCACGAGCAAACCGAGGCTGACAAACAGCAGCCTTCTCCAGAAGCTCAGGCGTATCCAACACCATCACACGGGTTGGATGATTATTACAAGCAGAAGGAGCAATCCGCCCAGCCTCAACAATGGCATCCACCACAGCTTGCTCAACAGGACGGTCCTCAAACGAACGACAAGAATACCGACCACGAGCCAGATCCAAATAAGACATACAAGCCCTCCAACAATTAAAAATCAAACAAACCCAAAGTAACCCAAACAGTACCCAAAGCAGCAATCAGCCAAACGCTCATCGAGGGCCAAAGTGTCCGAACGGATACCAAAGGTCCCTTCAGCCAAACACCCATTGCGCTATAACTATCAGCCAAAGTTCCCAATGGTGGTACGTAAGGGAGCGGGCCCGGCCACTAATAACCTTTTGAACGACTCTGCTTGCAGCCGGAGTGAAAAAGGTTATTAGTGGCCGGGCCCGCGACCGCCGGGACACGTACCCCCAATTAACTGTTCTTCATGACAATCGAATCCACGACATCGGCCACATTCTCACAGCAGTCAGCGCAGTACTCCAGGAAGGCGTACACGTCACGCCAGGCGATGACCTCGAGCGGGTCCTTGCCGTTAACGTGCAGGTTGCGCATGGCGTTGATATAGAGCTCGTCGGCTTCGGACTCGATGGTGTTGATCTGGATGACGAGTTCGCGCAGGGTCTTGGACTTGCGGTAGTTGGGCAGCTCGACCATCAGGTCTTTCATGGCGCGGCAGGCGTCAGTCACCTTGTGGGCGATGACGATGGCGTCGGGATGGATGCTCTGGATGTTGGTGAAGTAGACGCGCTGCACGACGCCCTCAATACGGTCGAGCACGGTGTCGAGCGCGCAGCTCATCAGATCCAGATCCTCGCGCTCGAGCGGGGTGATAAAGGCGGTGAGCAGGGCGTCTTCGAGCTCGTGGTGCTTCTTGTCTGCCGCATGCTCAATCGCATGCATCTTATTGAGCATGTCGTGAATCTGCGCGGGATCGAAGTTCTCAAAAATCTTGGTGAGCAGCTCTGCGGCCTGGACGGCGAGGTCGGCGCAAGCGACGTAGTTGTCAAAGTAGAACGAATCGGGTTTCTTTGCCATGGGTGGGTCCTTTCGAGGCGAAGACGGGTGGGCGAAGTGTTGCGGTCCGGATGGACGTTCGGTTTGATTAGAGGAACATCATGAACAGCTTGGCCATGACAAAGCTGATGAGTCCGCAGGCGGGGAAGGTGAAGAACCAGGTGAACATCATGTCCTTGACGACGCCGAAGTTGATGGCCGAGAGGCGCTTGACGGCACCGACGCCCATGATGGCGCAGGTCTTGATGTGTGTGGAGGACACGGGGATGCCGGTAAGGGTGGCAAGCAGCAGGTTCGCGGCGCCCGCGAGGTCGGCGGAGAAGCCCTGATACTTCTCGAGCTTAACCATGCTCTGGCCGACGGACTTGATGATGCGCTCACCGCCCACGCTGGTACCGATACCCATAGTGGCCGAGCACAGCAGCATAATCCAGATGGGGATGCCGGCATCGCCGACGCTGGTCTGGCCGTTTGCGAAGGCCACGCCTAAAAAGAGCACGCCGATGAACTTCTGTCCATCCTGCGCGCCGTGCATAAAGCTCATGGCCGCGGCGCTCGCGATCTGAGCGTATTTAAAGAAGACATTGGCACGTCGCCTGTTGGCGGCGGCGAAAAGAATCGAGACGAGTTTGCACAGGACCCAGCCCATGACAAAGCCCAGGCCGATGGAGAGCGCCAGGCCGTAGATGACCTTCATCCACTCGTGGACGTTGACGCTGCTCGCGCCGCCGAGGGCGATAGCGGCACCGGTCAGGCCGGCGATAAGGCTGTGGCTTTGCGAGGTGGGGATGCCAAAACGCGACGCTGTGGCACCGTAGACGACGATGGAGAACAGCGCCGCGCACAGACAGGCGAGCGCCATGGTGCTGTTTCCGCCAAAGTCGACGATATGTGAGATGGTGTTGGCGACGCTCGCATTAAAGTGCGTCATGATGAGCACGCCGAGGAAGTTGAATGCGGCGCTCATGAGAATGGCGGCGCGGGCGGGCATGCAACGCGTAGTGACGCAGGTCGCGATGGCGTTGGGCGCGTCGGTCCATCCATTGACGAAGATGGCGCCCAACGCGAGGATCACGGTGACGGCAAGGACTGGGTTCGACACAATTTGGCCGAGGAAGGTTGAGAACGTTACGTCCATATATGGGCTCTGTCTCTTATACACATCTGACGCTGCCGACGAATAGCCTTGTGTAG
>CABSMS010000153.1 GCA_902478885.1 uncultured Collinsella sp.
GCTAGTCTCGTGGGCTCGGAGATGTGTATAAGAGACAGATGCCGCACTCGACAGCCATGTCCAGAATTGAGCCCTCCTTAGAGATGCCCGTACCGTACATGATGTCGAACTCAGCAGAACGGAACGGAGCGGCCACCTTGTTCTTAACGACCTTGGCGCGCACGCGGTTACCGATAACCTCGTCCTTAAGCTTAATGCTGTCGATGCGGCGAATGTCGATACGCACCGAAGAGAAGAACTTAAGGGCGCGGCCGCCCGTCGTAGTCTCGGGGTTGCCGAACATGACGCCGATCTTCTCACGCAGCTGGTTAATGAAGATGCACGTCGTGTTGGACTTAGACAGCGAGCCGGCGAGCTTGCGGAGCGCTTGGCTCATCAGGCGAGCCTGAAGACCGACCGTAGTGTCGCCGATTTCTCCCTCGATCTCGGCACGCGGGGTCAGCGCGGCGACGGAGTCAACAACGATGGCATCGATGGCGCCGGAACGCACGAGCATGTCAACAATCTCGAGCGCCTGCTCGCCCGTATCGGGCTGAGAAATGAGCACCTCGTCGATATCCACGCCGATGCGCGCGGCATACGTGGGATCGAGCGCATGCTCGGCATCGATAAATGCCACAACGCCACCCATTGCCTGGGCCTCGGCCAGGATCTCGAGCGAAAGCGTCGTCTTACCGGAGGACTCAGGACCGTAAATCTCGACGATACGGCCACGCGGCACGCCGCCGATACCCAGCGCGGCATCGAGTGCCAGAGCGCCCGTAGGGATGGCCTCGACCTCGAGCTCGGGGCCACCGTCGCCGTACCTCATGATGGAACCCTGGCCGAATTTCTTCTCGATCTCGGCCTTGGTGGTGGCGATCATCTCATCGCGCTCTTTACCCGTCGTGCGAGCATGAACGGTACGTACGGGACCTGAATTCTTGGCCATGAATAGCCCTCCTCTTAACAACCTGCATCGATAATAAACGAACGGCTGTTCGTGGTCAACCGTTCAGATAAATCATATGCAGCCGACCTTTCCAAAACCCAACCAAACGCCGACCAAACACTGACCAAAATCTTGACCGCAGGCGAACCAAGAAAATCATGACGAGGAAAAATACGACAACTACCTGCACAAAGATAAAATTCGCCGGAGGTCCCTATCTCCACAATTAAGGGACCCGGAGGCCCCTTAAAACACGTCTATTCCATAGAGTTGAGCACAAGGGCAATGCGCCCCAATGCCTCCGCGACCGCATGGGCACGAACACACGAACGGTCGCCCTCATAGTGGCAGCGCACAGAGTCCACGACCGGCACTCCCCCATCGGCGGAACGATGCGCCCAGCCAATATAGAAAGTGCCCGCAGGATCGTCCTCAGTACCACCGCCGGGGCCGGCATAACCCGTTGCGCTCACTGCAATATCGCTCTGGTACAGCTCCAGCGAACCCACCGCCATCTCGCGCGCGGTCTGATGCGACACCGCGGTATAGCGGTCGAGCGTCTCCTGCTCAACACCCAGCACGCGATGCTTAATCTCGTCGCAGTACGTCACCGCACCACCGCGCAGCACCGCCGAGGCGCCCGGGATATCGGCAATCGTCGAGGCGATCATACCCGCCGTCAGCGACTCAGCCGTCGAAACCGTCATGCCCCGAGCGCTCGCGCGCTCGACGATATCGCGCGCCAGCTCCTCGTTATGTGCGGAAATCTGCTCAAAAGAGTCCGTCATACTCACCAGGACCTAGACCGAAAAGACGATCTTGCGGCAGTTCCAGAAGTACTGGGCGCCCGAGATAACGGTCAAGACAACGGCAACGGCGTACAGGAAGCGCGACACCGAGTAGATGCCGAGCGTCAGCGCCACCGGGCCAAGGTGCAAGCCGGCCATCGCAAAAACGCACAGGTAACCGCAGATGGAGACCATCGTGGTTGCCGTCTTGTACTTGCCGAGCTTATCGGCCGCAACGACCACACCGGCCGCACTCGCAACCATGCGAAGGGCGCTCACCAGAAGTTCACGGAACAGGATAATGAACACGGACCACACGGTCACCGCGCCAAAATCCAAGAACAGCAGCAGGGCCGAGAACACCAGTAGCTTGTCGGCGATGGGGTCCAAGAACTTACCGAAGTCGGTGATCTCGTTGCGCGAGCGCGCCAGATAACCGTCGACCTTATCGGTGCACGACAGGATCACATACAGAATGAAGGCAGCGGCGGCGAGCGGGCCGTCGAAGGTGCTCCAATCCGTACCGGCAACACTCGTGTGAGACAGCGCCGAGACGATCATGAACACCGGGATAAAGACGATGCGAACGCACGTCACGATGTTGGCGGGCGTCCAGACACTCGTCAGTTCCTTATTGCTCTCGTTTGCCACGATGCTCTCCTACTCCACAACATGGCCGATAAGCTCATAGCAGAAGCTATCGGTAAACTCGACAGTCAGAATATCGCCCACGGACGCCTCGCTGGCGTCCAAGTGCACCGCACCATCGGAATCGGGCGCCTGGAACCAGGCATGGCCGATCAGCTCGGCGCCATCCTCGGTCTCTTCGATACCGTCGACGATCACCTGGGCGCGCTCGCCCACATGTGCGGCGGTAGCGGCAAAACCGAGCGACTCGGCCAGATCCATGGCCTCCTGGGCGCGCTCGAGCTTAACCTCCTCATCGACCTGACCCTCCATCTTGGCGGCCAGGCTGCCTTCCTCACGCGAGTAGGCAAAGACACTCGTGTAGTCAAAGCCGACGGTGTCCATAAAGTCGATAAGGTCGCGGAACTCGTCGTCGGTCTCTGTCTCTTATACACATCTGACGCTGC
>CABSMS010000154.1 GCA_902478885.1 uncultured Collinsella sp.
GAGATGAGCGCTAGTCTCGTGGGCTCGGAGATGTGTATAAGAGACAGGGCTTAAGGTGATCCCGGGGCTGCCGCTGCACGTGAAGCGGCGCATTCCCTATGTTGGCCGTGGCGGTCTTAAGCTCGAAGGCGCGCTTGATGCGTTTGGCATCAATCCGACGGGCCTTGCCTGTCTGGATGTGGGCTGCTCTACCGGCGGTTTTACCGATTGCCTGCTCAAGCGCGGAGCTGCGACCGTTGTCTCGGTGGACGTGGGTCGCGCCCAGTTCGATTGGTCGTTGCGTCAGGACGATCGCGTGACGCTGCATGAGCGCACAAACGTGACGCAGCTGCCTGAGCTTGGCTATGCCGGCGTCATCGACCTGGCTGTGTGTGATGTCTCGTTTACCAGCATCGCGAACATTATCGATGCGGTACTGGCGTGCCTGGCTCCTACGGGTGCATTCTGCACGCTCGTAAAGCCGCAGTTTGAGGCTCCGGCGGCGCTGGTGGGCGAGGGCGGCATTGTGACCGATCCCGCCGTGCGCCGCGATACACTCGTGGCGACGGTTGAACTCTTTGCTGCCAAGGGCCTGTTCCCGGTCGATGTGTGCGTGTCACCCATTCATGGTGCCAAGGGAAACGTTGAGTTTTTCCTGTACGGCACGAGATTTGCTCCCGGTGAACGTACCGACGATGAGCTGCAATCCCAGGTATCGGTTTTGAGCGAGAAAGCTGCAACGCTATGAAGGTCTTTCTGGTTCCCAATTACTACAAGCAAGAGGCGGTCGAGAGCGGTCTGATGCTCGAGCTTTGGCTGACGCGCCAGGGCTATGAGGTCGCATGGGCTGCCGACCAGCGATCGAAGATTCAAAGCACACCTGATATTGACGGCTCCGATCTGGTCATTACGCTCGGCGGCGACGGTACGTTGCTGCGCGCTGCCCGCATCCTCAACCATCGCGAGATTCCTATCCTCGGTCTTTCCTATGGTCACCTGGGCTTTTTAACTGCTGCGAGCCCCGAGGAGCGCGACATTCTGCAGGTCGTGAGCGACGCCCTGTCCGGCGAGCTGCACGTGAGCCGTCGCGCTACCATTGCCGCGGATATCGTGTCCGTGCGCGAAGACGGTACGAAGGATGTCGTGCGCACCTTCGCCCTCAACGACATGGCGCTTACCCGCGGTCCGCTGTCCGATATGGTCGAGTTCGACATCACGGTGTCCGGCCATCATATCGACCGCCTGCGTGGCGACGGCGTGGTCGTGTCCACGGCGACTGGTTCTACGGGGTATGCGCTCAGTGCCGGCGGCCCCATCGTGAGCCCCGACTATACGGGTATGGTCTGCGTTCCCATTGCGCCGCACACCATTCAGGCCCGTGCCTTCCTGACTTCGCCGAGTGATGTCGTCGAAATCTTTATGTCTGATGATCGTCCGAGCGTTCCGGCGATCGCCATCGATGGACAGTTTATTACCTGCGATGGCACCGTTGAGAGCGTGGCGGTGCGCCGCGGGCCCGGAGATGTGCTGCTGCTGGATTACGGCCCCGAGAGCTTCTATAACTCGGTGAGCCGCGTATTCTACGGAGTCCGTCATGATTGATGAGCTGCAGGTTTCTAACATTGCACTCATTCGCGAGGCGACGCTGGTGCCGAGTGCCGGCCTGACTGTCCTGACTGGCGAGACCGGCGCCGGCAAGACCGCGCTGCTCTCGGCCCTCAAGCTTATTTTGGGCGAGCGCGCGGATTCGTCGACGGTGCGCGAGGGCGAGGCGCTGGCGAGCGTCGAGGCACGCCTGTTTGACGGCCCGCACGACACGGAGGGCTTCACGGTCCAGCGCAGCCTTTCTGCCGAGGGCCGCAGCCGCGTGAAGATTGACGGCCGCATCGCCAGTGTGCGTGAGCTTTCGGAGCGCGTTGGCGTGATGATGGATCTGTGCGGCCAGCACGAGCACCAGCGCCTGCTCGATCCGGCGCATCATGTTGCCATGGTCGATGCCTGGGCAGGGCGCTCTGCACTCGAGGCGCTCGAGCACTACCGTGCTTGCTTTAAAGCCTCGCGCGCTGCCGCCAAGGAGGTTCGGCGTGTCGAAGAGGCCTCGCGTGCGCAGGGGAGCCGCGTCGAGGAGGCGCGCTTTGCGCTCGAGCGCATCGGCGAGGTCGATCCTAAACCGGGCGAGTATGAGGAACTCGAGGAACTGCTGCCGCGCTCCGAACATGCCGAGGTACTGGTTGCCACAGCTAACGATGCCCATGCATCGCTTGCCGCCGAAGGGGGAGCGCTCGATGCCGTGAACAGCGCCGTGGCAGAGCTTTCCCGCATGGCTACCGTCGATCGCAAACTCGGCGACATTGCCGATGCGCTTTCGGATGCCTGTATCTCACTTGAGGATTGCGCGAACGAGCTTCGTGCCTATCGCGATGGCGTCGCCTTCGACCCGCGCGAGCTCGCTCGCATGCGTGAGCGGTATTCCGACCTCAAGGGCCTGTTGCGTCAGTGGGGTCCCACCATGGACGATGTTTTTGCCATGCGCGATCGCTCGCAAGAACTGCTGTCTCTGGTCGATGATGGCGATGAGCAGATCAAAAAGGCGCGTGAGGCACTCGGGAGCGCTGAGCGCGAGTTGTTTGCCGCTGCCAAGGCACTTAAGCGCGCCCGCAATACCGCGGCCCCGCGCTTCTGTCACGAGGTCGGCCGCCAGATGGCTCGCCTGGAGATGGGTGGCGCCGAGCTCGTCTGGGAGTCGCGCGATCTTCCTCGTGCTGAGTGGACGCCCGTTGGTCCTTCGAGCTACGAGCTGCTATACCTGTCTCTTATACACATCTGACGCTGCC
>CABSMS010000155.1 GCA_902478885.1 uncultured Collinsella sp.
GTATAAGAGACAGGGCCAACGGTGCCTTGGCACATCCTCGGCAGCTTGCCCTAGAGCTTGTGGTGGCGCTCTTCTTTGCGCTCCTCGGCTGCCTGCTCCTCCTGCTTAAAGGCGGGGTCGTCGGGGGTGACGAGCTCGTCCTCGTGCGTGCGCTTGTTGTAATGGTGGCGCAGCACGGGCTCAAACAGATGTAGATGCTTGGCAAAGGCCGCCGAGCCAATGGCGAGCACGGTAAAGATGAGCACGCGCATGGGCACCTCGACCTGGTTAATCGCGGCGGCGCCGGCCGAAAGCATGATGCACCAGGCATAGATGAGCAGCACGGCCTGTTTTTGGTTGTAGCCTTCTTGGATCAGGCGGTGGTGGATGTGGCCCTTGTCGGCCTGCCCGATGCTAATGTGGGCGCGCTTGCGGCGCACAATGGCGCTAAACGTGTCGATGATGGGCACGCCGGCAACGATGAGCGGGATGATAAGCGAGGTGAGTGCGGCGGTGCGGCTCACGTTGAGCAGCGAGATGGAGCCCAGCGCAAAGCCCAGCAGCAGCGACCCCGAGTCGCCCAAGAAGATGCTTGCGGGGTTGAAGTTGTAGTGCAAAAAGGCTAGACAGGCGCCAAAGAGCGCAATGGAGAGCGCGGCGGCGTCGATGCGGCCCGAGAGAACGGCCATCGAAAACATGGTGAACGACGCGATGCCGCAGATGCCCGTTGCCAAGCCGTCGAGGCCGTCGATGAGGTTAATGATGTTGGTGAATGCCACCAGATAGATCACGGTAATGGGGTAGGCGAGCCATCCGAGCATGATCTCGCCGGGAGCAAACGGGTTGACGATGACGCCGATCCGCAGGCCGCCCATGCAGGCGATAAGCGCGGCGAGGACCTGTCCGGCCAGCTTTTGCTTGGGCGTGAGCTGGAAGACGTCGTCGATAGCGCCGGTCGCAAAGATGACGGTAAAGGAGAGCGCCAGCATGGGATAGCTAATGTGAAGGCGGGGGTGGGGCACCAAAACGGGCGGCCAACCCAGGTACCAGGTGCCTAGGATTTGCACAGTGCAGGCGACGACCAGGCCCATAAACACCGCCGTTCCGCCCAAACGCGGGATGGGCTTGGTGTTGATGCGGCGCTTGGAAGGGTAGTCGACGGCATCGAGCTTAATTGCCAAGCGCTTGACCAGGGGCACCGCGAGGAAGGTCGTGATAAAGGCCGCCGCTGCCACGCATAGGTACGGTATGTAGCTCGGGGATGAAGCCATGAATCTAAAAACCGCCAAGCGTCGAAGGAAAAGGTCAGAAGAACGCCATGCGCAAAGGGCATAGCCGAACCATAATACTCGACCAAAGGGGGTGCATGTAATTGCACGCAGCGATAATCACGCGCTTACCAGATATTGGGATGTTGTCGATGGCTTGTCGGGATGCCGGCGGGGATCCATATGGACTGTAATGGCGATTTTCGGCAAAAGAAAACCACCCCCCACGTTACGAAAATGAACCCACCTAAAACAGGTGGGTGCCCTCATCGACTGTTCCAGCGTCCTTAACAACGAAGGATACCTGTACTAGGCACGACTGTGTGGGCTCCCTAAATAAACGCGACGGTTCACCCAGTTGCTCCGCGGGGGGCGGAATACCTACATCATAAAGCGGCACTTTGTGGATTCCAGTCTTGACATTACAAAAATCGTGTCGGACGATTACGGCGCCTTAGGGACGGAGTCGTCTACGCGGCCTGGCCCTTTACGTTTGAGCTGCTGAATCGTTGTTTTGGAGCATGTTTTTATGCCGACGTCGTTGACCGAACTTTTTTCGCCCGCCTGCCATTTGTGTCCGCGCCGTTGCGGTGCGGCGCGCGATGAGGGCGCGCGCGGCGTATGCGGTGCTAAAGACACGCTCAGGGTGGCCCGCGCGGCGCTTCATATGTGGGAGGAGCCGCCTATCTCGGGTGAGGCCGGTTCGGGCACGATCTTCTTTAGCGGCTGCTCGCTTAAATGTATCTACTGCCAGAACCACGAGATCTCGACCGGCAATTTTGGCCTTGAGATTTCGCCTGAGCGCCTGGTCGAGATTATGCTGGAGCTGCAGGACCAGGGTGCCAACAACATCAATTTGGTGACGGCGACGCACTATGCGCACCTGTTGCCTGCTGCGATCGCCGCGGCACGGACGCGCGGGCTGGTCATCCCGATCGTCTACAACACGAGTGGTTACGAGCGCGCGAGTGCCGTGGCGGCGCTGGGCGACCTGGTCGATGTGTGGCTCACCGACTTTAAATATGCCGATGCCGGGCTTGCGCAGTCGCTTTCTCATATTAAGGACTATCCGCGCGTGGCCGTGTCGGGTCTGGCCCAGATGGCGCGCGAGATCGATCGCCGCGGGGGAGAGCTGGTGGACGAGGGCGGGCTCATGAAGCGCGGCATCATCGTGCGCCATCTGGTGCTGCCGGGACATGCAGACGATTCATGCCGCGTGCTGGACCTGGTGTGGCAGACGGTGGGCGACGTGCCGATCTCGGTCATGAACCAGTACACGCCCAATGCGCTCATGCGAGAGCAGGGCGGCGACCTGGCGCGCGCCGTGACGCGCGAGGAGTACGAGCAGGTACTCGACCATGCCGACGACCTGGGCTTTACGACGATGTTTTGGCAAGAGGGCGGCGCGGTAGACGAGAGCTTTACCCCAGCGTTCGACACCACCGGCGTCCTCACCAGCGCAAAGTAGTGCGTTCGCCGATGATTTTTCTGGGACGGGGATTAAAAAAGGCTCTGTTAGACCAGGGTTGACATACATGTGTCCCCACGGTGCCATATC
>CABSMS010000156.1 GCA_902478885.1 uncultured Collinsella sp.
TCTACACAAGGCTATTCGTCGGCAGCGTCAGATGTGTATAAGAGACAGGTCGATGGCCTGAAGGTCCTCGTCCTGTGCGCCGGCGCCGGCACCTCTGCCATGCTCGCCAACGCCATCAAGGAAGGTGCCGCACAGACCGGAGAGAACATCGCTTCCTCCGCAGGCGCCTATGGCCAGCACACTGCCATCATGGATCAGTACGACGTCATCGTGCTCGCCCCGCAGGTTCGTAGCTACTACAACGACATGAAGGCCGACACCGATCGTCTGGGCATTAAGCTGCTCGCCCCGCGCGGTAAGGAATATATCGACCTTACTCGCGACCCCGCTGGCGCCATCAAGTGGCTCCGCGAGAACCTCGACTAGTTCCTCCCTCTGTTGGTGCCCGGATCCCCAGTTCGGGCACCTCTCCCTATTCGTATCCCACAGAAAGGATGACTCATGACCAATCCCATGCAGTTCCCCGACGGCTTTGTGTTTGGCGGCGCCACCGCCGCTTACCAGGTTGAGGGCGAGACCCGTACGCACGGCAAGGGCAAAGTGCCCTGGGACGATTTCCTGGCAGCCCAAGGTCGTTTCTCCCCCGACCCCGCAAGCGACTTCTACAACAAATATCCGGTCGATATCGACTTGTGCCAGCGTTTTGGCATCAACGGTATTCGCGTCTCCATCGCTTGGAGCCGTATCTTCCCCAGTGGCACCGGCGAGATTAACCCCGAGGGTGTCGCTTTCTATCACGAGCTTTTCGCCACCTGCAACAAAGCTGGCGTTATCCCCTATGTCACGCTCGATCACTTCGATACGCCCGAGGCCTTTTACCAGAACGGCGGCGAGGGTTTCCTGACGCGCACGACGATCGACGCCTTTGTCGAGTACGCCAAGTTCTGCTTTGCCGAGTTCACTGAGGTCAAGCACTGGTTTACCTTTAACGAGATTCCCGCAACCGCCGAGGGCAGCTTTATCGTCGGCAACTGGCCGCACGGCGAGAAGTACCGCCTGGACAAGGCCTTCCAGCTCATGCACAACATGATGGTGGCCCACGCCAAGGCTGTCGTCGCCTTCCATGAGGGCGGCTTTGAGGGCGAGATCGGCATTGTCCAGAACCTGGAGCCCAAGTATCCCCTCGATCCCAACAGCGCTGCCGACTGCGAGGCGGCTCGTATGGCCGACGTCATCAACAACCGCTGGGTACTCGACGCCACCTTCCGCGGCCACTATGCAGCCGACACCATGGAGGCCGCGACCAAGCTGGCCCATATCGCCGGCGGCGAGCTCGACGTCCGCGACGAGGACATCGCCGCGCTGACCGCCGCGCTCCCCTACAACGATTGCCTGGGCGTCAACACCTACAAGTGCCAGTTCCTGCGTGCCGCCGAGGGCGAAAACGACATCAACCACAATGGCACCGGCGACAAGGGCTCCTCGCGCTGGTTCCTCAAGGGCGTGGGCGAGTCATGCGTGCGCGAAGGCGTACCCACCACCGATTGGGACTGGATCATCTATCCCGAGGGCCTGTACGACCTGCTGCTCCGCATTAAGAACGATTACCCCAACTACAAGAAGATCTACATCACCGAGAACGGCATGGGCTATAAGGACGACTTCGAGGACGGCTTTATCGACGACGCCCCTCGCATCGACTACATGCGCCAGCATCTCGCATGGATCCTCAAGGCAATCGACGGCGGCGTAAACGTCGACGGTTACTTTGTGTGGTCGCTGCAGGACCAGTTCTCCTGGACCAACGGCTACAACAAGCGCTACGGCCTGTTCTACATCGACTTCGAGACCCAGAAGCGCTATCCCAAGGCGAGCGCGTACTGGTACAAGAACGTCGCGGAGACCAGCCTGCTCATGGCCTAACTTTTGCCACATACCCCCTGTCGGCCGCATACGAATCCCTCCACGGGTTCGCATGCGGCCTTTTCGTTTTGGCTCGGCCCGAGCAGGCCGTTTGTCTCGATCTGTAACATCTAGCAGAGATTTTTGGCCCCAATTGTTACAAATTGAGATGAACAGGGGCACCCGGTTCGAAATGTCTAGATCTGTAACATCTGATTCGCTTTTTGCCGTCTAACTGTTACAGATCAAGACAAAGATGATGGCTGGGTAGACAAAATCTCGATCTGTAACATCTAGTCGAGTTTTTGGGTCCTAGCTGTTACAGATTGAGACAAATGCACAGGACAATCCCCCAATCTGTAACATCTGGTTGGTGATTTCACCCCTACCTGTCACAGGTTGAGACAATTTGATAGTGGAGTCCTCATTTACGCGTCATATCGCGTAGCGCTCACGCGTTGATTCCCCACAATGACAGGAGGTAAAAGTCCTCCCGCATCGCCTGTTGGCAATCCCATAGCGTTAGCTAGCAGATGACCTGCGTGTGTTCCTCGATGGCGGCACGATTCTCGGCGGCGATACCCGGTTCGCACACCACGGCATCCAGGCTGTCCAAGCGACAGAAGGTGTAGAAGTCGCGCTTGCCGATCTTGCTGGAATCGGCGATCAGATAGCGTGAGTCGGCCTTGCTAAAGGCGAGCTGCTGGATACGGCCCTCGTCCATGTTGGACGTAGATACGTCGCCATCCAGAATGCCGTTGGCGCCGATAAACGCCGCGTCGATGCCCAACGCACGCAGGGTATCCTCGGCCGTTGGTCCCACAAAAGCGGCGGTGCGGCGACGGTACATACCGCCCACGAGGCACAGGTCGCAGTCTTCGCGCGACTCGAGCAGGTTAAACAC
>CABSMS010000157.1 GCA_902478885.1 uncultured Collinsella sp.
GCAGCGTCAGATGTGTATAAGAGACAGGTGGAACCCTTGACGGTGGCACGGAAGTCCTCGTCCATGAGCGCCTCGGCGACCTTGGACAGGATCTTGAGGTGCGTGGTGCCAGCCTGTGCACCCGGGATGAGCAGAGCGATGGCCACGTTAACGGGAGCGCCGTCCATGGTATCCCAACCGGTCACGCCGGACTCGTCCTTGACGACGATGACGGCAGCCTCGGTAATGGCATCGGACTTGGCATGCGGGATGGCGAAGCCCTCCATCATGCCCGTGGTGCCCTCGGCCTCGCGGGCCAGGAAGGCGTTCATCACGGCGTCGGCGTCGCTGGCGATACCGGCCTTGACGGCCTGGTTGGAAACGAAGCTCAGAGCCTCGTCACGAGAAGCGAAGTCCTCGGCGACAAAGACGTTCTCGACCTTCACGAAGTCGGCAGCCTCGGCCTTGGGGGCCTCGACGGCAGCGGCCTTGGGGGCCTCAACGGGCTTGGCTACAGGAGCGGCCTTCTGATTCTTCTCGAAGTCGTACTTCTTGAAGGCCACGAACAGGATGCCACCGACCACAGCGCCGATGAGAATCGCGAGGACCCACAGCGGACCGTTCTCGACAACGGGCAGGACCAGGAAGCCACCGTGAGGCGCCGGATCGTGAACGTTGAACATAATGGTCAGAATCGAAGCGATAGAGGAACCGAGCATCATGATGGGCATGACGGGCCAGATGTTCTTGGTCATGAACGGAATGGCGCCCTCAGTGATGTGGGTGCAACCAAGGATGAGGTTGACGACACCGGCGTCGTGATCCTCCTGGCTGAAGTACTTCTTGCCGACAACGACGGCAAAGGTGGTGATCAGCGGCGGAACGATGCAGGCGGCGGAGACGGCAGCCATGAAGTTGGTACCGAAGTTGTAGGTATCGGTGCCAACACCGGCGGCCAGGGCCTCGGTGAGCATAGCGGTACCGGTGACGTAAGCAGCCTTGTTGACCGGGCCGCCCATGTCAAAGGCGCACATGCAGCCGATAGCAAGACCCAGGACAACGGCGCCAGAGGCGGACAGGCCCTTGAGGAAGTCCATCATGGCGGTGTTGATGGCAGCCATGGGGCCGGAAATGCCGAGCATGACCAGGCCGACAATAGCCGTCGAGAACAGCGGGTACAGGAAGATAGCCTTGAGGCCGTCCAGGTTCTTGGGCAGGCCGGCAAAGACCTTCTCGAGCAGCAGGATGACATAGCCGGCGAGGAAGCCGCCGACGATGCCGCCCAGGAAGCCGAAGCCCACGCCGGCGCCACCGGCGTCGATCATGCCGGTCTCGGCGTTAACAGGCAGGCCCTGGATGGCGATCATACCGGCAACAAAACCGGGGACGAGTGCCGAGCGCTTGCCGATGGATTCGGCGATGTAGGCGGAAAGCACCGGAACCATGAGGTTCATGGCGATGCCGCCGATAATCTTGAGCATCGCAGCAAAGCTGTTGTAGTCAGACGCAGTCGAATCGAAGGACGTAATGCCCCACAGGAACGAGACGGCGGTCAGAACACCACCAGCAACGACGAAGACCAGCATGTGGCTGACGCCGTTCATGAGGTGCTTGTAGATGATGTGGCCGATGGACTCCTTCTCCTCGACCTCATCCTCGATATCGGCAGCAGCTGCAACCGTGTCGTCGCCCTTGGCGGCGAGCGCGCGGTCAATCAGCTTACCGGCGGCCTCAACGGACAGGGCCTTGGAAACACCAACGGAAACCATGGGCTTGCCGGCGAAACGCTCAGCCTGGACATCCTTGTCGGCTGCGACGACGACGGCCTTGGCACCAGCGATCTCACTCTTGGTGAGCTCGTTCTCGACACCGACCTGGCCATGAGTCTCGACCTTGATGGTCAGACCGCGCTCGGCAGCTGCCTTCTCCAGCGCCTCCTTCGCCATGAAGGTGTGCGCAATGCCGGTCGGGCAACCGGTCGCGGCGATGATGTCAAACTTAGCCATGTGTCCCTCCTTCTTGAGTACAGCGCCCGCGGGCGCTCCCCTACACGCGCTTCGATGCGCGTTTTTCCACAACTGAAAGATACCAACCTACCGTCCGCGTGAGAAGAGACAAGGTGCAAATCTCCGGTGAAAGGTTCTTTCATAACCGTAAACGGTAGGTGAAAGTTTACCATCAACACTTGAAACGGCAAGGTGTATCTTGTAATTGAAAATACCCGTATACAATGGCATTGCAAATCAAGTTAGATTTTCATGCCAACCAGGAGCCATCCATGACCGATAGTAGCAAGAGCGCACTTTCCCTCATTAGTACCCATCAGGGTTACAGCGAGTCCGAGCAGCGCATTGTCGACTATATATTAGAGCACCAGTCCGAGGCGCCACGCCTCACGGCGGCTCAGCTCTCGCGCGCCGCCGCCACATCCGAGGCGACCGTTTCGCGCTTCTGCCGCAAGCTTGGCTTTGGTAGCTTCCGCAGCTTTCAGTTTTCGCTGGCGAGGGATTTGGAAAGCCAGCGCAACGAGGGCCTGACTGACGAGGTCTCGCTCGACAATATGGAGCAGAGCCTCAAGAACATCCTGGCTGCCAAGGTGAGCGAGCTTAATGCGACCATCGACGGAATCGACCACGATACGCTGGCGGCTGTTGTGCATGCCCTTAAGCATGCAGGGGTTATTGAGTTTGCAGCTGTGGGCAATACGAACGCG
>CABSMS010000158.1 GCA_902478885.1 uncultured Collinsella sp.
TCGTCGGCAGCGTCAGATGTGTATAAGAGACAGCGTCCGTGTAGAGCTGATCACCGATCAGCACCGCCTCGTCAGCCGTGGCGCCGAGGCGCTTAAGACCCGCCTTGAGGGCAAACGGTGCCGGCTTCATGGCGTGGCTGATGGCCTCGAGTCCCAGCTCGCGTGCCGATGCCATGACCTGGTCGCGATGCCAGTTATTGGACACCATGCACAGCTTAAAGCCTTTGGCGCGGGCGGCGTCGAGCCAAGCGGAAATCGCGGCGGGGACCTGCTCGGTGTCGCGCGGCACCAGGGTGTTATCGCGATCGAGCAGAATGGCGCGTTTGCCGTCGGCCCACAGGGTATCGAGGTCGATGCGATCGACCGAGGCAACGTATCGTTTGGGGCTAAAAATCCTCATGCTAATTCCAAGACTGTTGATGCTCTTCGTAGGTTTGCGAGAAGTACTCCTCGTCCTGCGTAATGTAGAAATACAGGTCATCGGAGTCGGTCGGCTCAAGCGTGGCCTTGAGTGCCTCGAGCGACGGAGAGCAGATGGGCGTGGGCGGTAGGCCCTCGTGCTTATAGGTGTTATACGGACTATCGCTCTGCAGGTCGTCGGCGGTAACCTCGCCACCGGTGACATACATCATGGTCGCATCGCTGTTGAGATAGCGCAGACCGTCGAGCTTGCCGGCAAGGCGGTTGTAGAAGACCGAGGCCACGTGCGCACGTTGATCGGCGTTGAGGCCCTCGCGCTCAACGATAGAGGCCAAGTTGACGATGTCGTAGTCGGACATCTCCACACCGTAGCGTTCCTTGATCTTGGCTTCGCAGCTCGCAAAGTCAAGCGACTTGTACTCGGTCTTAAACTGATCGAGCATGGCGCGAATCACGTCATCGGCCGTCGGCGAATCGCCCAGCGAATAGGTCTTGGGGAACAAGAAACCCTCGAGCGAATCGTTGGCGGCGCCCTTAAGGAAGCTATAGTCGTCAACGTAGTTGGAGGCCTTGGCCTGGTTGAGGAAGTCTTCCTTAGAGATACTGTCGTAGGCCTGGGCCACACGGTCGGCGACTTGATCGACCGTTAGGCCCTCAGGGATAGTCAGCGCATTGGAGCCCGCGTTGGGGCCTTCCATGAGCTGCTGAACAACCTTGGTCGCATCCATGAGTGTGGTGAACGAATAATCACCAGGCTTGAGCGACATATCGGCGTTGAGCTTTTTCACCGCCGCATAGTAATCCTTGGGATTTTCTACGATATGGTTCTCGGAGAGAATCGAAGCGATGCTGTCACCCGAGGCACCATCGGGAATCGTGATAGTAACCTGCTGGCCTGCAACGACTTTCGCACCCTCACCGCCAAAGAAGCCCTTGACGGCTGGCACGACAAAGAAAACGATCGCGACAAGCGCAAGCACGGCAACAACGCCACCGATAATCATAGGCACCGGGGAGCTTTTCTTTTGAGCACCGCGACGAGCATGCGTGTTGTAGCTCGAGCGGGTCGCCGGAGCAACGCCATGCGAACCACGAGCGTGATGCGAATGCGATTGGGGGGCCTGCGTTCGCTGGGTAGGTGCCTGCTGCTTAAAGCGGGTGCCGCCTGCAGGCTGGACCGTACGAGCAGTGGGCTGCTGAGCCGCGTGAGAAGCCGAATGCTGAACCGAACGAGCAGAAGGCTGCTGACCCGTCCGTTGAACAGGTTGGGCCGAACGAGAGAAGGACTGCGCCGGGCGCGCGGCAGGCTGAGCTGCGCGCTGCGTCGGCTGTGCCGGACGCTGGCCAGGCTGGGCAGGGCGCGACGCCGGCTGCTGTGTACGATTCGGCTGGCGCGGATCGGAAGCACTAGGCATGCGAAACCTCCTCGTTTTTACGATCGAGCCACGTCTGCAAAAACAGGCTGGCGGCAATCATGTCGATCTTGCCCCTCATCTGCTTTTCGTTGAGTCCCTGCTCGCGCAGGATACGCTTGGCCTCTTGCGAGGACAGACGCTCGTCCTCAAACTCCAACGGAAGATCGAGCTCGTCGGCAATCTTTTGCGCCACAGCGGCAACGCGCTCGGCCTGAGGGCCGGGCTCACCGGCCATGGTCAGGGGACGTCCGCTTACCAGGATGTCGGGCTCATAGTCCTCAACCAGGTAGCGGAACGTCTTGGCCATACCGGTGACCTCGGCAGCCGGAAGCACCTTGACGGGCATCGCCATCTTGCCATCACGGCTCGAGATGGCGATGCCGATCCTGGTCTCCCCTATGTCCAGCGCGAGCGCAACCACAGCGACTTCTTAGATTCTTAGGCGCCGAGCGCGGTCTTAGCGGCCGCGAGGGCATCGGCGATGCCGGCAGCATTCTTGCCACCGGCCTGGGCCATGTTGGGACGACCGCCACCGCGACCGTCGACCAGACCCGCGATCTGCTTGATCACGTTACCGGCGTGGAAACCGGCCTTGACGGCGTCATCGGAGCCGGCAGCGAGCAGGGCCGGAGTGCCCTTCTCAGTCACGCTGGCGACGACACAAGCGACAGGGCCGGCGACCTTCTGATGCACGGTATCCCATACGTTGCGCAGGCTGTCTCTTATACACATCTGACGCTGCCGACGAATAGCCTTTT
>CABSMS010000159.1 GCA_902478885.1 uncultured Collinsella sp.
GTCGGCAGCGTCAGATGTGTATAAGAGACAGCCCACAACGAGCATGATGGCATTGGAGCCCCAAAACGAGGGCAGGATCTCTGTCTCGCGCTCAGCAAAAAGCATGTCCGCCAAAAAGCGCGTGACCGGCATGGAGAAAAAGCTTGTGAGCGTAAGCGAGGCCAGCAGAGTATAGGTCACCATGCACACCAGCAGGTCCTGGTTGGCGCGGCCCACGCCCCACAGACCGCACAGCACCAAGATACCCACCTGCAGCAGCACACCCAGCAGCATGGGGCCCGTACACACAATGCCGGCGTAGCCATAGGCGCGCATCGTGGCAAACAGACCCTTGCGCCTAAACAGGCGTTTGAGCTCAAAACCGATTCCGGCCACCGGCTACTCCCCCTCTCTGGACAGGCCAAACGCGCGAGCCGTCTCGTCGTACAGCGCGCGATAGTTGGCGAGCATCTGCTCGTGTAGGTAATAGGTCGCCACGCGACGCTGGCCGCGCTCCCCCATTTCCAGGCGGCGGGCACGGCTCGCGCACATGCGCTCCATAGCATCGGCCAGACCCTTGCGATACATGGGCGGGCTCACAAATCCGGCCACGCCAAAGTCGTCGCCGGGGGCACCCTCGAGCAGCTCGCGGCAGCAGCCCACCTCGGTCGTCACGCAAGGGCGACGTGCAGCAAGCGACTCCAGCACGCTGAGCGGCTGGCCCTCGGAGATGCTCGTCAAAATGGTAAAGTCCAGCTTTTCCATGTACTCGACCACGTTGACGCGACCAGTAAAGATCAGGTCGTGCACGCCCAAGGTGTCGACCAGCGCGTGGCACTCGGCACCGTACTCCTCGTCGTCCACGCCACCCATAATATGCAGGCGCACGTGCGGCAAGCGCTCATGCAACTCAAAGAAGGCATAGATCATGGTCTTAACGTCCTTGATGGGCGCCAGGCGCACCACCGCGCCAATGTCCACCCAGCCGTCATCGGGCTTTAAGGGAATATCCTTAAAGCGGTCGAACTGGATGCCGTTGGGAATAACCAGGCATTTGTCCGCATCGCAGCCCATATCGACCTGCGTCTTGCGGGCGTTGTGAAACAGGCTCGTCACGCGGAAGGCGCGACGGTAGATCTCCTCCGAAAGCAGGTAGAAAAAGCGAATCCAGCGGTCCTTGAAAGACGGCACCACCCAGTCGGCGCGAATGATCTCTTCCTCGCGTTCGCGCGTGTAAATGCCGTGCTCGGTCAGCAATGCCGGCGCGTTATGAACGCTCGAGCCCAGGCTCGCGAGCAAGCCGCCGTAGCCGGTCGAAATGGCGTGGTATACATCGGCCACCGGCACCTCGCTGCCCAGCAGATAGAGCACGGGCAGTAGCATGGAGCGCATGGTGTGGAATGCATCGGCAAAGGGCGTATACGGGTACTCGGCCAGGCACACGTCGCGGAAGATGTCCATAAACGTGCGGCTCTGCAAAAATGAGAGCGGATGCACATGGCGGCGCTGGAAAATGTCGAACAGCACGTCCCAGTCCGGATTGGAGAGCGAAACCAGACGGCGCAGCGCCTCGCGCTCGCGGTCATCGAAGTCGACTTCCTCCTGCTCGCCCGAAAGACGCAGGGCATCGTCCAGAAACACCTCGTGCACCTCGACGACGTTACCGGGCAGCTCGTAGACAAACTTGCCGCGGTCTTCGGCGTGAGCGCCAATCACCCACAGCACAAACTCATGCTCGGGCATGGCCGCGATGTAGCCGTGCATCCAGGTGGACACACCGCCGTGCACGTAGGGATAGCAGCCCTCGAGCACCAAGCAGATTCTCATCGGTAACCGCCCTCCTTGCGCTCAATCGTCACGGTCTTGTCCGTCGCTTTGACTAGGTACAGGTTGCCCGTCAGGTGTTTAATCTCGCCACCGGACACAGCACCCGGCTCGCCGTTATTGGCGCGGAACATAAGCCAAGCCTCATCGTGGAAGTTGCCCAGGTTGAGCGTCCAGGCATCGTCACTCGTATCCACGCTCACCGTCACGGACGAAAAACGCTGAATGGCACCCGAGCATTCCGAACCCGTCTGGTGGCGCAGGTCGGGCGCAGACTTGGTAAGCCAGTCCAGGTAGTCGGTCAGGCCGCCCTTGTAGACCTCCCAGCCCTCCTTAGCGCCGCGATCGGGATCCAGCAGGTCATCGGGATGCATAAAGTGAGTACTCACGTAGTGCATGTTGAGCTCGGACACCGCGGCCAGACGCATATAGGTGTCATCGACCATGCCGCCCGAAACGATACGCGGCTGCTCCACGATGCCATCGCTCGCCACGCCAAATTCCTGCACGTAGGGCAGGTCGGTTCCGTCCTCAAAGTACGTACTGGCAATGGTCTTAATGCGCGGCACGTCCTCGCCAATAATCTTGCGGGCGCGGGCCGAAAGGATATTCGACGGCGGCACGTAGACCGAGCCGTGCGCGTTGGGCAGCACCTCGTCCTGAAAGGCGACAAGCTCGTCGAGAGACGCGACAAGCGTCTCCTTGTTCTTCCACGTCTTGTAGTCTGTCTCTTATACACATCTGACGCTGCCGACGA
>CABSMS010000160.1 GCA_902478885.1 uncultured Collinsella sp.
ACTGTAGAGCAGGTGCAGAATGGCGTGCTCGATGCCGCCGATGTAGTTATCGACAGGCATCCAACGGTCGGCGGCCTCGCGGGAGAAGGGCAGCTCGGTGTTGTGCGGGTCGGTATAGCGCAGGTAATACCAGCTGGAGCAGGTGAAGGTGTCCATGGTATCGGTCTCGCGCTTGGCCGGGCGGCCGCAGACCGGGCAGGTGGTCTCGTAGAACTCCTTGCACTCGGCGAGGGTTTCGCCGGCGCCCAGGTCCAGGTTCTCGGGCAGCGTCACCGGCAGCTGATCCTCGGGCACGGGCACGATGCCGCAGTGCTCGCAGTGGATGGCCGGGATGGGGTTGCCCCAATAGCGCTGGCGGCTGATGAGCCAGTCGCGCAGACGGAACTCGACCTTGCGACGACCGCAGCCCATGGCCTCGAGATCGGCCACGATCGCAGCCTCGCCCTCGGAGTGCTTACCACCGCGCATGCCGGTGTACTTGCCGGACTGGACGAGCGTGCCCTCGGCAGCGTGAGCGCAATCCCAGTCGACGGTCTCGGCATGGAAGGTATCGATGGTCTCGCCGCTGGCCTCGACGGCAGCGCGATCGTCATCGTCCAGGATGATCGGCACGATCGGCAGGTCGTACTTACGGGCAAACTCAAAGTCGCGCTGGTCGCCACAGGGAACGGCCATGACGGCACCGGTACCGTAGTCGGCAACGACATAATCGGCAACCCACACGGGGACCTTCTCGCCGTTGACGGGGTTTACCACATAGCGGCCCGTGAAGGCACCGTGCTTCTCGAGGGTGCCCTGGGCACGCTCGACGGCAGAGATATGCTTGGAGCCCTCGACGATCTTGGTGACGGCCTCCTCGTACTCCGTGCCCTCGACGAGCTCGTGCAGACCGGCGTACTCGGGAGCCAGGACAAAGAAGGATACACCGAAGAGCGTATCGGCACGCGTGGTGAAGACGGTGATCTTGCCCTCGTCGCCCTCGATGGGCTCGCCATCCTGGTCGCAAAGGGTAAAGTCGACCTCGGCGCCCTCGGAGCGACCGATCCAGTTAGCCTGCATCTGCTTGACGCGCTCGGGCCAGCCGGGGAGCTTCTCCAGGTCGTCGAGCAGCTCCTGAGAGTACTCGGTAATCTTGTAGTACCACTGCTCAAGGTCGCGCTTCTCGGGCTCGGTGCCGCAGCGCCAGCACTTGCCCTCGGTAACCTGCTCGTTGGCCAGAACGGTCTTGCAGGTGGGGCACCAGTTGACCGGGTTCTTCTTGCGGTAGACCAGGCCCTTTTCCCACATCTTCTCAAAGATCCACTGGCCCCAGCGGTAGTAGTCGGGGCTGCAGGTCTTGACCATGCGATCCAGATCGTAGGAGAAGCCCATGCGCTTCATCGTGGCGAGTGCCTGGTCCATGTTCTTATACGTCCAGGCGGCAGCCTGCGTGTTGTGCTTGATAGCGGCGTTCTCGGCAGGAAGGCCAAAGGCGTCAAAGCCGATGGGATGCAGCACGTCGTAGCCGCGCATGCGGGCCTGACGGGCCATGGCATCGCCGATGGTATAGTTGCGCGCGTGGCCCATGTGCAGGTCGCCCGACGGATACGGGAACATCTCGAGCACATACTTCTTGGGCTTGCTGTCGTCGGTGTCGACGGCAAAGAGGTTGGAGTCCTCCCAGGCCTTCATCCACCTGGACTCAATGGCCTGCGCGTCGTAGGCAGGAATCTCGTCCTTATGATCTGTGCAATCGCACATATCAGCTCCTTTAATCTTAGCTGGGGTCGGTCGGCTTAGCTTTGTTCGCTACTGCGGACAGTCCTACGCAAGACGAAGAGCACATTAAGTGCTCTTCTTTGCGTGCGGAACTTGTAGCGAACAAAGCTAAGCCGACCGACCCTAAGGTTAACTTGACTGATGATAGCAAATACGACAAGCGAGATGCCTGCGACTTGCGGGCATCTCGCTTTATCTAGATAACGTGGTTGTGAATCAACCGCTAATTGTTACCCGCCCAAGCATGATCGGGTTTTCCAAGTGCCGCAGATTGCCGTGAAAGAGGAGCGACGCGTACTTTGGTACGCGAGCGACGGTTTGAACGGCAAGGTGCGGTGCTTGGGAAAGCCGCCTAGCGGTAGCTGACGCTCTGCTGGGAATCCTTGACGACAACGTCGTGGGCGCCGCCTTCGACGATGGAGGTGGAGCTGACCAGCGTTAGGCGTGCCTTTTCCTGGAGCTCGGGAATCGAGAGGGCACCGCAGTTGCACATCGTGGACTTGACCTTGTAGAGCGTACCGCCCACGCCGTCCTTGAGGGAGCCGGCGTAAGGAACGTAGGAATCGACGCCCTCGACGAAGCTGAGCTTCGCGGCGCCGCCCAGGTCGTAGCGCTGCCAATTGCGGGCACGCGCAGAACCCTCGCCCCAGTACTCCTTCATGTACTGGCCGTTGACGTTGACGCGCTCGGTCGGGCTCTCGTCGAAGCGGGCGAAGTAGCGACCCAGCATCATAAAATCGGCACCCATAGCAAGGGCGAGCGTCATGTCTGTCTCTTATACACATCTCCGAGCCCACG
>CABSMS010000161.1 GCA_902478885.1 uncultured Collinsella sp.
GCCCACCAAATGTTCGCAGCTCAGAGGCTATGTCCTCTGGGCTGTTTTGTTTTATATCGCCAAATGGGTCGCCAAATCGCCGGCAAAAGGTACCTCGATTCATGAAAGAGCGGTTCTGAGTGTCTGTTTAGCCTTGTCATCTCAATCGAGTGGGGGTTGACCGTTTTGAACATAACCGTGCACCTCGTTGATGTTTCCGCGATCGATCCCGGCGTGACCGTTGATATGGCACCAATCGCAGGACGCTATGCCTTACGTGCCTCCAATGAGGATCTCCCCATTGCGTCTCGGAGGGAAGCCGCAGGCGTGGGTCTGCTTCTTCGCGACGCCCTGGGTGTCTTCGACGACACCCGGCTTGCGCGTTCTGCTTTCGGCAAGATCGAGCTTGCGGATGGGGAGGCCCCCTCTATTTCCATTTCACATGGCGGAAGCGTGGCCGTCCTCGCTGTATCCGATGTTGCTCGGTCGGTCGGAGGACCTATTGGCGTGGATATCGAGGCGATCGATGAGATTGCTCCCGTTGCGGTTGAGCGTATGGTGAGCGACGACGAGCGCGCGTGGATTAACGCTGCCCCCAATTTGCAAGAACGCAATCTTCGCCTGAGTCAGACGTGGACACGCATCGAGGCCATCCTCAAGGCTGAGGGCGTCGGGTTTTCGATTGACCCTCGCAAAGATGGCATGCCCGGCGGATGGAATGCTTCGTCGGTGACATACGGTCGCTGCGTCATCTCTTGTGCGGCACGCTCTATGCCTCGTATCGTCGTCAAGGAGCATGCCTTTCGGGTAGCATAGGAGCCAATCGCCAATAGGGGAGGCCGCCATGTCGCTGAACGCTCAAAACGATATTGCTTCACGGATCGAGGATGCCGTCTTTGAACTTATGGCGACAACTCCGGTGCAGTCGATTAAGGTGGCCGAGGTACTTCGCCTTGCCCATACATCCAAATCGACGTTCTATCGCTGTTATCGCTCTGTCGATGATGTGGTTAAACGTTTTGAAGATGAGCTGCTCCAGAATATGCAGGACATCAATGATGTTGCGCTGGAGGCTCGTTTTGGCGATGCGCAGCTGGACCCTACGCCCACGATGATCAAGCGCATGGAGATCCTCAAGGCTAATCGCTCGAAAGTTTTGGCACTTAACAGCGATAACGGCGATCCGGTGTTTGCTCACAAGGCAACGATCTTTATGCATGACTATTTTCGCAATCGGCTTCGCTCGACATTTTCCGATGAAACGGACCTTGACCTGTATCTAGCCTTTGCGCTTGCGGGTCACCATAACCTCATTCAGTATTGGCTCGAGGCCCGGCCCGACCTTGAAGCGCGCACCGTTGCTGCCGCCCTCAATCGCATGTTCTACGCACCACTCTTTGTCGACGATGCATCGCGTCATTGGCACCCACGTATTCCCGATTTTGAAAGGCCGGTCGCGTGAGCGGTCGATATTTGGGGATAAACGGTTGTATTCAGGGCGAGTTTTAGATATCTCTGATCATTAGCTCAAATAATACGATTCCGTTTATCTGCTATTTGTCTCACGTGTCACGTTTAACCCCTCATAAACTAAAGCTACGTTCAAAAGAACCACTGCAGTAGTTCAACGTGTGACGGCACAGAAAAGCCGCGAGCGCTCTCTCACCTTCGCTCGCGGCCGGACTGCGCCATCACTCCGTACACCTTCACATGATTAGGATGTGATATTCAGTGGTTACGCTCGGAAAGAACATGCGCAGCGTCTCGATTGTAGGCGTGGGCTGCACCCCGTTCAAGGATTTTGAGGAGCATCCCGAGACCCAGGGTATTGGCGAGGGCGAGGCGTTTGGCTATGCGGCCCTCGAGGCAATTGCCGATGCCGGTCTTGAGCCCCGCGATATCGACTTTTTCTATCACGGCAGCGCCAATCCGTATCTCGTTGGCGATTGCATTACCCCCAACATGCAGGTTGCCGATTGGTTTGGCGTTCGTGCCAAGGGCTCCGTCCATCATTCCGAGGCTTGCTGCACGGGTTATGTCGCCCTTGAGCAGGCCGTGATGGCGGTTGCTTCCGGTGCTTACGACGTTGTCCTTACGGGTGCCTGCGATTTGGCTTCGACTCTTCCCGTCGAGCATATGCCCTCCCATATTCGTCAGGACTTTACGCTCGACGTCATGATTCCCTCGCTCGATAAGATCTATGACCGCGCGTATGGTCGCCCGCTCGATGGTGCCTTTGGCGTGTCGTTCGACAACTGGATCAACGAGTATTCGATGCAGTACGACCTTACCGCCGATCAGATTGATGACGCCCTGAACGGCCTTACCAAGAGCCTTCGCCGCGGTGCCGTCCTGAATCCCCTTGCCTGGTACGAGACTACGGTCGAGGAGGACGCGAAGGCAGCCGGGTTCGATACCGCCGACGAGTATCTCAAGAGCATGTATAACCCGCGCGTTACGCAGTACCTGCGTGTTACCGCTGT
>CABSMS010000162.1 GCA_902478885.1 uncultured Collinsella sp.
CTATTCGTCGGCAGCGTCAGATGTGTATAAGAGACAGGAAGGGCTTCCAGGGCGGTGGCGATAAGCTCCGCGAGCGCGGCTTCCGCGTTGAGAGCCTGGCCCGTATCGCCGATATGGACTGCGAGACCGGCGAGATCACCTTCGCCTAAGCGCGCAACACAAGCGATTGGTATGCGATGTGACAAAGGGACCGTCCCTTTGTCACATTTTTTGTATGAGGCGAGGTGTTGATATGGATGAGAACAAGATGGGATGGCGCGAGTATGCGCGCTATGCCGAGATGTCGGTCGAGGAGCTGGCACGCGATTGCGAGGTGCAGGTGTTTCGCGCGACGGGTCCGGGCGGACAGGGCGTGAACACGACGGACTCGGCGGTGCGCATGAAACATGGGCCCACGGGGATTGTCGTGACGGCGCGCGAGAGCCGTAGTCAGTTTCAGAATCGCAGCTGCTGTCTGCGTAAGCTGAGGGCAGAGCTCGAGCGTCGTGGCCGTCCGCCGCGCCGTCGCGTCAAGACCAAAGTGCCTCAGCGCTCTCGCCAGCGCAGGCTCAATGACAAGCACTTCAACGCCATTAAAAAAGCCAACCGTCGCAAACCGGGCGGGGAGGAATAGCCTTCTCATAAGTTGCGGTGAAATAGGGACTGTTTATGCAGCTAAAGCCGCAAAACAGTCCCTATTTCACCGCAACTTAGGTGGGGTTAGCGGGTGGGGTGCCAGACGTGGAGGGCGCCGGCGAGGATGTTGACCTCGATGCGCGAGGCGACAATGGTCTCGCCGTCGGCCTGGATGGGGTAGTCGGGCTCCTCAAAGGTAAGCTCGGCATGGCGACAGCGGCGCATGCGAACCGGTGGCAGCTTGGTGTGGTGGCCATCTTTGGCCGAAAGGAACATGGGAAGCGCGACCGCGCGCGGAACGGGGCCGCAGGCGTAGCAGACGTCGAATATACCGTCACAGGGGTCAGCGTCGGGACAGATGCGATAGCCCGAGCCATAGGTAGGACCCAGCTGAATCGCCATGATGATTGCCCTCACGCGCTCGGTGGGTGCCCCGTCAAAGCTGACTGTCATGGGGTAGTTGCGATAACGTAGGCCAAACTGCTCAAGTCCCGAGAGGGTGTAGAGCGGCGCGCCCGTCAAGCCGGTCTTTTTGCGCAGCTCGGTGGTGCCAAGGCCGATGGCGGCATCGATGCCGACCGAAAGCGTCTGGTCGTAGTACTCAACGGTAGCCTCGCCGCTGCCGCTCGCAGGGCTCCACGAGCGAATGCGCCCGATGTCCTGACGTTGCAGCTCGCAGGTGAGCAGCGCGCCAAAATCCTTACCGGAGAAATCGTCGATGCCGAGCGTTTGGGCAAAATCGTTGCCAGAGCCCACGGGCAGGACGGCAAGGGCGGGCCGGACCGCCTCATCCTGCATCATAAGCCCATTGACGACCTCGTGAATCACGCCGTCGCCGCCGAGCGCGATAACGGTGCGGTAGCCCGTTGCCTGGGCGGCCAGTTCCTTGGCGTGTCCCATGCGCTCGGTCAGCACCAGGTCAAACTGGGATGCGCGTGCAGTCATGTCCAAAAAGCGTTGCAGGCGCTCGGCAACTTCGCGCGCCGCACCCGACTGGGCGGCGGGGTTGGCGATGATGAGCGTGCGACCAAAATCAGTTGCGTGCATGGGGCGACTCCCGGCGTGTGGCATGACGGTGCGGTCGCGCTCAGGTCGAATTGCCCCCGATTGTGGCTGCACGGCGATTATTACATCTACTCTATCAGGTCGTTGTGGCGCTCGATAGCATCCGCTACCGTACCGCCCTCATCCACAATAAGCGAACGGCGCTTGGGTGAGATGATGCGCTGGGCAGGGTACACGCCGCGGTGTCCGCCGACGAGATAGCTGATAAAGGCCACGATGACAAAGAACCCGGCGGCCGTGCCGTGGAACAGGTCGATGGCCATCATGCAGGTGGTAATGGGCACGTTGAGGCCGGCGCAGAACACACCGAGCATGCCCAGCGCTGCCAGAAAGCTGGGGTCGATTCCGACGAGGCAACCGATCCAGCCGCCGAGCGCTGCACCGATACCAAACAGGGGTGTGACCTCGCCGCCTTGGAAGCCGGCGCCCAGGGTGAGCGCTGTGACGACCAACTTGATGGATGCGTCCGCCAGGGTGGTGTTGCCGGCAAATCCGGCGCCAGAAAGCCACGTGGAAAGGCCGGCGTAGTCCCAGGCGTCGAGGAGGGCATAGGCGGCCAAAACCACGAGTGCGCCTATAAGCTGTCTCTTATACACATCTGACGCTGCCGACGAATAGCCTTGTGTA
>CABSMS010000163.1 GCA_902478885.1 uncultured Collinsella sp.
ATGTGTATAAGAGACAGGCGTGTTGATGACGACCTCGCCGATCGACTTGGCGCCAAACGGGCCCGTCGGCTCGTAGCTCGGCTCAAAGGCCACGCGAATACTGCCGATATCCAGGCGCGTGGGCAGCTTGTAGCTCATAAAGTTACCGGTGCGCAGGCGGCCGCGGTCGTCGTGCTCGACGATCTCGTAGAGCGCGTGACCGATACCCTGGGCAATGCCGCCCTCGGCCTGGACGCGCGCGAGCGCCTCATTGATCACAGTGCCGCAGTCCACAGCCGCCGCATAGTCCACCACAGTCACCTTGCCGGTAGCCTTGTCGACCTCGACCTCGGCAATGCCGGCCATAAAAGGCGGAGGCGAAACGGGCAGGCAGGCAGAGGCATGCGAGGTGAGCGCGTCGCCGCCCGCGATGTTCTTGACGCACAGGTTGGCAAAGTCGCGCAGCGTGAGATAGCGGTTCTGCTCGCGCGCGGCACGCTCGTCGGACAGGCGCACGTACTGGCCATCGAAGACCACGTCGGCGGCGTCCACGTCCCACATCTGGGCAGCCTTGGCGCAAATCTTCTCACGCAGCTCGGTTGCGGCGTTCTTGGCGGCAAGGCCCGTCACGTACGTGCCCGAGCTCGCGTACGAGCCGGCATCGAACGGCGAAACGTCGGTGTCCACGCCGCGCACCACGATCAGCGAGCTCTCAACGCCCAGCTCCTCGGCGGCAATCTGCGCCAGGATCGTGTCGACGCCCATGCCGTTATCGGTGGCGCCGGTGCCGATGGTAATGAAGCCGTCCTCTTCCAGGCGCATGTCGATGCCGGCGATATCCACGTTGGAAATGCCCGAGCCCTGCATGGTGAGCGCGCAGCCCAGAGCACGCACGCGATCGCCCAGGTCGATGGCTAGCGGCTTGTCGCGCCAACCGATCATGTCCATCGCGCGCAGCAGGCAGCGGTCGAGCGCGCAGGCGTTGAGATTCTCGTTGTAGTACTGCGGCATGATCTCGCCCTCGCGCACGATGTTCTTAAGGCGCAGGTCGGCGGGGTCCATGTGCAGCATATCGGCGAGCTCGTTGACGGCGCTCTCCACGGCAAACTGGCCCTGGGTGGCACCGTAGCCGCGATACGCGCCGCCGCGGTTGGTATTGGTGTAGACGGCGTCCCAGCTAAAGCGGCTCGCCTTCACGTGGTTGTAGATGGGCAAGCTCTTGTGGCCCGAAAGACCGATCGTCGTGGTAGCATGCTCGCCATACGCGCCGGCGTTGGACAGCGTGTGCAGATCGATGGCCGTGATGGTACCGTCGTTCATGGCGCCCAGCTTAACGGTCATCTGCATCTGGTGGCGCGAGTTGCCCGCAGTGATGGTCTCCTCACGGGTGTAGCAGCAGTAACTCGGACGACCGGTCTGCTGGGTCACAAACGCAACAAAGATCTCGCAGCAGCCCGTCTGCTTGGAGCCAAAGCCGCCGCCGATGCGCGGCTTAATGACCTGCACCTGCGACTGCGGGATATCGAGCGACTGCGCGACCATGCGGCGCACGTGGAAGGGCACCTGCGTAGAGGTGGTCACCGAGATGCGCCCGAACGCGTCGGTCGTCGCGAAGGCGCGGAAGGTTTCCATGGGCGCGGTCTGCGTGGCCTGGCTGGTGTAGGTGCGGGTAAAGACGATGTCGCTCTGGGCGAAGGCCTCGTCCAAGTCGCCAAAGTCGCTCGTGCCGCTGCATACCAAGTTGCGCGGGACGTCGCCGCCCTGCGGGAACATAAAGGTCACGTCGCCCTCGGGGTGGACCACGATGTCGTTATCGAGCGCCTTGGTAAAGTCGAGCAGCGGCTCAAGCACCTCATAGTCGACCTTAATGAGTTTGAGCGCCTTGTCGGCAGCCTCCTCAGTCTCGGCGGCGACGATCGCCACCTCCTCGTTTTGGTAGCGTACGAGGTTCTCAAGGATCAGGCGGTCGTAGGGACTCGGCTGCGGATAGCTCTGGCCAGCGATGGTAAAGCGGCGCTTGGGCACGTCCTCGTAGGTGTAGACGCCCACCACGCCAGGCACCTTCAGGGCGCGCGACGTGTCGATGGAGCGGATCTTGGCGCGGGCATACGGGCTGCGCTTGAGCTTAACGATGAGCGCGCCGGCGGGCACCATGTCGCCCGTGTAGACAGGACGGCCCTCGAGCAAGGCCTTCGAATCCTTCTTGGGCTGCTTGTGGGTGATCTGCTTGTAGGAGACACCGTCACAGCTGGTGTCGTTGACCGGCAGCTCGGGCATCTCAAA
>CABSMS010000164.1 GCA_902478885.1 uncultured Collinsella sp.
AGGCTATTCGTCGGCAGCGTCAGATGTGTATAAGAGACAGGTGCTAGGCTAGCGTGCGTGCGAGGCGTGGGACGGCTTTTCGGCTGACGACGTCCTCATAGTTCCGATTCCGTAGGCGGGACCCCGATCGTGTCCGTTTGTAGGCGATTGGGGTCCCGTTTTTGCGTTGCACGATAGAAAGGATATACATGGAGAAAACTGCCGAGCAGCTGCGCCGCGAACACATTGCCCTAGAGGGCGATACCCACGGTAAGAATAAATGGGCGATTCTGTTCACCGTGCTCGTCATGACCTTTATGGCGTGTCTGGATGCGAGCATCGTGACGGTGGCGCTCCCAGTGATGCAAAAGGAGCTGGGGGTGGGTCTCGACCGCATTCAGCTCGTGAGCTCGGTGTATCTGCTCGCGACGTGCGTCGCCATGCTGCCGTTTGGCCGCTTGGGCGATGTACGCGGCAAGGTGAATGTGTTCCAGCTTGGTGTAATCGTCTTTACGGGTGGCTCGTTGCTTTGCGGGCTTTCGGCTTCGCTCGAGGTGCTTATCTTGGCGCGTTTCGTGCAGGGCATTGGCTGTGCCGCCGCGATGGCCAACAATATGGGCATCATCACCGAGTCGTTTCCGGCGCGTGAGCGCGGCCGTGCCATGGGCATTCTGGCGACCTTTGTGGCTCTTGGCATGATGTGTGGCCCCGTGCTCGGCGGCGTGCTGGTGGCGAGCTTTCCCTGGGAGAGCATCTTCCTTATCAATCTGCCCATTGGCGTAATCTCGTTTATCGTGGGGCTCTATACGCTGCCGCATGTGAAGCCGGAGGCTGGCGAACGCCCTATGCCGTTGACAGAGGCGGCGCGTCGCTGCTTTGCGAGCTCGGCTTTCACTATTAACCTGGCTTGCATGCTTATCGTGTTCGTGGGTATCGGTGCCTCCGAGTTTGTGCTGCCGTTCTACTTTCAGGATGCCCACGGCTTTAGCTCCGATATCTCCGGCCTGTTGTTTTTGGCGATGCCGGTCGTGAATGCCTTTGTGGGCCCGCTTTCGGGCTCGGTGTCCGACCGTGTTGGTTGTGAAGCGCCCACGGCCGTTGGCCTGGGCGTGTACGTGTGCGGTCTCTTTGCGGTGAGCACGCTTGACGAGCACTCTTCCATCTTGATGATTGTGTGCTGCGTCGCGTTTATGTCGTGCGGCACGTCGATCTTCCAGAGTCCCAATAATTCGCTGTATATGGGTTCGGCTCCGCGTGAGGCGCTTGGCTTTGCGGGCAGCTTGAGCAGCTTGGCGCGCTATGCGGGCATAGCGCTGGGTATTACGGCGGCGTCGCGCATCCTGTATGGACAGACGAGCGCGGCGATGGGCAAGACGGTCACGAGCTATGTGGCGGGTCGTCCGGACGTGTTCCTCTTTGGCTTCCGTTTGGTATTCTACGTGCTGATGGCCGTTGCTACCGTGGGCTTTGCGCTCACATTGGTACGTTTGGTGAGGACGCGCACCCGGCATTAGCGTGTTGGGAGGCTGTCTGCCACGAATCGGGCCTATCTACTGGTCTTGCAGCTTTATGGTGCGATGCGGCTTGTGGGGCGGGCGGGGGTCGGTCCGTGGTAGACTATCGAACAACGTTTATTAATCGCGCGGTATCGTTGCCGCGAGAAGGGGTTGCGCCATGCAGGAGCTTGAGGATCGTATTCGCCATGACGGCATCGTAAAGGCCGGTAACGTCCTTAAGGTTGATGCCTTCCTCAACCACCAGTGCGACGTTGAGCTGTTCGACCACATGGGTGCCGAGTGGGCCCGTCTGTTCGAGGGTGTCGAGATCAACAAGATCCTGACCATCGAGGCTTCGGGCATTGGTATGGCCTGCATCGCGGCTCAGCATTTTGGCGGCGTGCCGGTGGTCTTTGCCAAGAAGGCCCAGTCCATTAACCTTGACGGCGAGCAGTATGCCACGACCATCTACTCCTTTACCAAGCAGAAGGAGTACCCGGTCATCGTTGGCAAGCGCTTCCTGTCCGAGGGCGACAAGGTTCTGATCATCGACGACTTCCTGGCCAACGGCTGCGCGCTTGAGGGCCTTATTAAGATCTGCGAGGCTGCGGGCGCCGAGGTTGCCGGCATCGGCATTGCCGTGGAGAAGGGCTTCCAGGGCTGTCTCTTATACACATCTCCGAGCCCA
>CABSMS010000165.1 GCA_902478885.1 uncultured Collinsella sp.
CGAATCTTGACGATCGTGAAGTCGGGCGTGGACTGCAGCACGGTACCACTGATGAGGTCACCGATGCGGCCGGAGAACTCCTCGTAGATCTGCTCGCGGGCGGAGTTGCGCACGATGGCGTTGATCTCGGCCTTGGCGTGCTGGGCGGCGATGCGGCTCGTGTTCTTGGGAGTGACGTCGATCTCCTCGAACTCGGTGAAGTTGCCCTCCTCGTCCATGGAATCGTCGATCGGCTCCAGGCGGTAGACGTAGATCTTACCGGTGGTGCGGTCGATGGTCACCTTGGCGCCCCACTCAAGATGCAGGATCTCGGCATAGCTCTTGGCGAGCGACTGCTCCAGGCGGTCGATCAGGTAGAGCTGGTCGATGTGCTTCTCCTGGCAAAGCTCCATCAGGGCGGACATCATGTCGGATGCTGCCATCTTACTTTCCTTCCTTCGCGGGCTTGAAGTCATAGGTGGGCTTCAACTTGCACTTTTTAACATCAGAGAAATCGAGGGTGACGGACTCGCCGTCCTCGAGCTCGAGGGTCACGTTCGTCTCGGTGGCGGCGGCAATCTTGCCGGCGTACTTGCGACGGCCCTCGGTGGCGGTGGAGGTGAGCTCGCAGTTCTCGCCCACAAAGCGGGCAAAGTCACTCGGGCGGCGCAGCGGGCGCGCCATGCCCGGGCTCGACACCTCGAGCGTATAGCTCGAAGAGATGGGGTCGAGCTCCTCAATCACATCGCCGACCCACTTGGTGTTGGCCGTGACGTCGTTGAGCGACAGGCTCTGACCCTCGGCACCCTCGATACGCACGCGCACGCAGGGGGCCTTGGTGGCACCCACGAGCTCGACGTCGACGATGTCGACATCGTGCTGGGGGGCGACGGCCTCGAGCGCGTCGATGATCGCCTGCTCGGTCTTGGTCTTGACCATTGCGGCACCTCCATCCATACAAAAAAGAAGCGGGGCCGAAACCCCACTTCTTTCAATTACAACTTCATTTGCAAGCAAACTATACCAATAGCTGCGGAAACGTGCAAGCACAGTACGAATCTGCAGGTCAGCGTGCGCACAGCTTCTCCACAAGAATAGGACAATTGGCCGAAGGCGCCTAGGTAGGTGCATGCAAAACGAGGGACGACCCAACCGGATCGCCCCTCGTCTTTTATGCGTCAGTTAAGCGCGCAGTGCTTACTTGACCACCAGGTTGACCAGCTTGCCGGGCACGCAGATGGCCTTGACGACCGTCTTGCCCTCGAGCCACTTGGCGACGGCGGCCTCGGCGGCAGCCTGCATATCCTCATTGGAGGCATCGCGGGCAACGTCGACACGACCGCGGACCTTACCGAGCACCTGGACCACGATCTGCACCGTGTCCTCAACGGACTCGGCCAGGTCGAACTCGGGCCAGGCGGCGGTGTAGGCGTTGCCCTCACAGCCGAGTGCCTCGTGCCACAGCTCATCGGCCCAGAACGGGCAGATGGGCGCCAGGACGCTCACGATGTCCTTGGCCACGCCGTAGCACAGCGCCTTGTCGCGGGCGGCACCCTCGGTGGCGTTGAGGTAGGCGCTCGCCGCGTTGACGAGCTCCATGACGGCCGAGATCGCGGTGTTGAACTGGCCGCGATCGAAGTCCTCAGTGCACTTGGCAATGGTGCGGTGACGCTCGCGATAGAGCTTCATCGCAACCTCGTCGAGCGCGGACTTGTCAAAGGCCACGTTGGCGTCGCCAGACTGGACGAGCTGCCAAACGATACGCCAGGCGCGCTTGATGAAGCGGTTAGCGCCCTCGACGGCCTTGGGATCCCAGTCGAAGTCCTTCTCGGGCGGAGCGATAAACAGAATCGCCAAACGCATGGTGTCGGCGCCGTAGGGCTCGATGACCGAGCTCGGAGGCACGACGTTGCCCTTAGACTTGGACATGGTGTCACCGTTCTCGTCCTTGACCATGCCCTGGCACAGCAGGTTAGTGAAGGGCTCGTCCACACTCAGCAGACCCAGGTCGCGCAGTGCCTTGGTAAAGAAGCGGCTGTAGAGCAGGTGCAGGATGGCGTGCTCGATGCCGCCGATG
>CABSMS010000166.1 GCA_902478885.1 uncultured Collinsella sp.
GAGCAGGGCACCATCTCCAAGCGCTCCACGCTGCAGTTCTACGATGCCAAGGCCGGCACGTTCCTCAACGGCCGCCAGGTGATCGGCCGCTGCCCCATCCAGGGCTGCAAGTCCGAGAAGGCTTATGCCGACGAGTGCGACCTGGGTCACCAGTTTGAGCCCGAGGAGCTCATCGCGCCCAAGAGCCAGCTCACCGGCGAGGTGCCCGAGCTGCGCCCGGTAGACAACCTTTACTTCGACCTGCCGGCCTACCTCGACTTTATGAAGACCTATACCGCCAAGCTCGCCCAGAACCCGCAGGTTCGCTCCGTGGTCTCCAAGACTATGGAGGAGTGGCTGCTGCCGGCCCAGCTATACATCCAGAACAAGTTCCGCGAGGCCTTCGATGCCGTCGAGGATCAGCTTCCTGAGCACACCGTGCTGGAGCCCGAGGGCAACAAGAGCAGCTTTACCGTCACCTTCCCCAGCTGGAAGGAGCGCGACGATGCCCACGCAGTGCTCGCCAACGGTGGCGTGCGCTTCCGCAGCGGCAAGGCGCTCGTGCCCTTCCGCATCACCGGCAACATCGACTGGGGTGTTCCGGTGCCCGAGGTCGATGGCGTGAACGACGTCACCTGCTGGTGCTGGCCCGAGAGCCTGTGGGCGCCCATCAGCTATACGCGTACCGTGCTCGCGCGCGATGCCAAGGCCGCCGGCGTGACCGAGGGCGTCGCCGCCCAGGATGCCGCCCTCATGGGCGAGCCCGCCGCCAATTCCACGCAGGTACCCGCACCCACCTACCAGCACAGCTCGCTCGACTGGCGCGACTGGTGGTGCTCGGACGACGCTCAGATCTACCAGTTCATCGGCCAGGACAACATCTACTTCTACTGCATCGCGCAGACCGCCATGTGGGAGGCCCTGGGCTGGGACCTTACGCAGAGCACCGTCAGCGCCTGCTATCACCTGCTCTACATGGGCAAAAAGGCCAGCTCGTCCTCACAAACGCCTCCCCCGCCGGCAGACGACCTGCTCAACCACTACACCTGCGAGCAGATGCGCGCGCATTGGCTGTCGCTCGGCCTGTCCGAGAAGCCGGTGAGCTTTAGCCCCAAGGCATACGACACCCGCGTGACCGGCAAGGACAAGGACGGCAACGAGGTGCGCGCCTGCGACGACAAGCGCGTCATCGATCCGGCCCTTAAGGAGAGCGCACTGCTGACCGGCGTGTTCAACCGCCTGGCCCGCAGCTGCTTCTACGGCGTCGCCGTCAAAGAGGGCGACGAGAGCCCCTATCGCAACGGCTGCATCCCCGCCGGTGCCGCCTCCGCCACCGTGGTCGAAGCCGCCGAGCAGGCAGCTCTCGCCTTTGAGCAGGCCATGTACAAGTTCGAGACGCACCGCGCGCTCGCCGTGTGCGACGACTACCTGCGTGCCGCCAACAAGCGCTGGAGCGACGCCTCCAAGGCCGCCAACAAGCTCGAAAGTGAGCCGGCAAACGCCGCAATGACACAGGCCCTCGTCGACGCTTTTACCGAGTTGCGCGTGGCAACCGTGCTCATGCACGGTATTGTGCCGGCCGGCTGCGAGCTCATCTGCGAGTACTTCGACGTCGACCCGGTCGCCTTCTTTAGCTGGGATAACATCTTTGCCTCCACGGACGAGTTTGTGGAGAGCCTGGGCGAGAAGCCCGGCGAGCACCGCGTGAAGCCGCTGCCCCCGCGCTTCGACTTCTTTAGCAAGCACGAGAGCCAGTACTAAAACACTCGACATGTAATGGAATGGGAAGGAAAGACGGATGTCCAAGCCGCATCGTCGTAAGCAAAAAAAGCAGGTTAAGCCCGAGCTCAAGCTCAGGCAGTTTGCTGCTACCGAGCTTTCTGACCAGCTTGTCGCCCTTCCCTGCGCTGCCGACCTGCCGCGCTTTATGGTCGACACGGTCGCCGGCGCCTATGCCCCCATCGATGCCGAGCTCATGATCGAGGGCTTTGGCGCCGCGGCCACACGCCCAGTCACACTGCGCGCCAACACGCTCAAGACGACCGCCGAGGATATCGCTGCGACTGTCTCTTATA
>CABSMS010000167.1 GCA_902478885.1 uncultured Collinsella sp.
CTGCAATGGAACCGGTAGGGCAGAGGGCGCACAGGAAAGCAGTGCGGCCGCTGCCACGGTACGGGCTACGTCACGACGGTTCAGCGTTCGTTCCTGGGCCAGGTTCAGTCTTCCTCGCCTTGCCCCGACTGCCATGGCGAGGGCACGGTTATCGACCATCCCTGCGAGACCTGCGACGGCCAGGGCCGCACGCCTTCGCATGAAAAGATCGACATCGATATTCCCGCCGGCGTTTCGACCGGTCGCCAGCTGCGTGTGAGCGGCTTTGGCGAGGCCGGCCTTCGCGGCGAGCCCTCGGGTGACCTGATTGTCAACGTGCGCGTTGCCGACCATGAGCGCTTTAAGCGCAACGGTGATGACCTGTACCTGGTGAGCGATATCTCGATTGCGCAGGCTGCGCTCGGCTGCGAGATTGAGGTCGAGGGCATTATGCCCGACGAGGTCGTTAAGGTGACGGTTCCCGCCGGCGCTCAGTACGGCGACACCGTGAGCGTCAATAATTACGGAATGCCGCGCATTGGCGGTGGCGGTTCGCGTGGCCGCCTGATCGTGCAACTGCGCGTGGTCGTTCCCACCAATCTTTCCAATAAGCAGCGCGAGCTGCTCCGTGCTTTTGCCGATGAGATGGGCGATGACGTCGCTTCCGGTAAGAAGTCGGTGACCGACCGTATCAAGAGTGCCCTCGACGATATCCTCGATTAAGGAGCCCGCGTGCTCGCACCCCATATTTCCGTCGTCAACCTCGGCTGCCGTGTCAACCGGGTTGAGTCTGACCGTATCACTGCCGATCTTATGCGCCTGGGCTTTGCTGTTGTGGAGCCCCAGGATGCCGATCTGATCGTCATTAACACCTGTGCCGTTACGGGCGAGGCCGAAGCCAAGACCCGTAAGGCCGTCCGTCATGCGCTGGCCCATCCAAACGAGCCCTATGTACTTGTGACCGGCTGCGTGGTCAACCTGCATCCCGAGGAGCTGTTGGAGCTCTCCGACCGCGTGATTGCCGAGCCGTCCAAGATCGATGTCGCCGAACGTGTCTGTGAGGTGCTGGGCGTTGAGTCCGATAGCGTTCCCGCCTGCAGCGATGGCGAGGTGGTCGATGCGCTCGGTCGCTCTCGCCTGGGCGTGAAGATTCAGGACGGCTGCAACCATCGCTGCACCTATTGTATTGTGTGGAAGGCGCGCGGCCCCGAGCGCTCCGTGCCCGTCGAGTCCGTGCTCGAGCAAGTTCGCGAGGCCCAGGAGGCCGGCGTGCCCGAGGTGGTGCTGACCGGTGTGAATCTGGGTGCCTACGATAGCAAGAGCGCGACCGACGAGCATGTCGAAATCGATGAGCTGCTCGAGGCCATTATGGAGCGCACGTCTATCCCTCATGTGCGCATTTCCTCGGTCGAGCCCATGGATATCTCTGAGCGTCTGCTTATGGTTATGGCACGCTATCCGCAGCGTATCGCCCCGTTTTTGCACCTGCCCGTGCAGTCCGGCTGCACGGCGACCCTGCATCGCATGGGCCGTCCCTATAGCGCTGAGGCCTTTGAGGACACGGTGCGCATGATTCGCGCCAACTTGCCCCAGGTGTCTCTTTCGTGCGATGTCATCGTCGGCTTCCCCGGCGAGACGGACGATGAGTTCGAGGAGTCGCTGGCGCTGTGCCGTCGCGTCGGCTTTTCGCGTATGCACGTGTTCCGCTACAGCAAGCGTCCCGGTACCCTTGCTGCCGACATGCCCGACCAGGTACCTGTCTCTTATACACATCTGACGCTGCCGACGAATAGCCTTGTGTA
>CABSMS010000168.1 GCA_902478885.1 uncultured Collinsella sp.
GGGAGACGGCGAGTTAGCCGGCAGGTCGGCATGTCAATCCTGGTCTAACAGAGCCTTATTTAATCCCCGTCCGAGAGAAATCAATTAGCGGGCAGAAGGGCAAAAGTAGTCAAAAAAGCCCCGTCCCAAATTAGCTACCACTTGCAACGATTATTCGCCCGGGTTGATATTCGCGTAGAACTCCGCCCCATCATCGAGCCGCAGGATGCCCACGCGACCGAACTCGGAGCCGGTGGCGGCGGCGCAATCGATATCGATGCGATCGGGCACGCCGGCAGTGTCCTCGCCGCCCAAGCGCACGATCTGCCCTCGTCCCGATTCCTCATCGAGCCCCGCAAGACCACCGACCTCGCAATAACGCCCGAGCGACACCGTTGGCGTGTGGCCACTCACCACGACCGGACCCTTGCCCTCGGCAGAAAGCAGCCCCGTCGGGGCATCCCAATAGCCATGGCGAATCCAGAGCAAGTCATCGGACGACTGTACGGCGAGCATTTGCTGCAGCAGCTCGCGATCGGCATCGACCGCTCCCCTGCCGTCGCCGCAATCGACACCATGCTCAAGCAAAAACGCACGCGCCGCCTCGGTCTGAATGCCGGCGTGCACCAGCAGGTACGGCCGCTCGGCAGTCTCGACCACCGCGTAGAGCGGCAGCGCGGCCATCCATCGCACGAGCTCCTCGTATGCCTCAAATTCCATGTCGTTGAGCTGCTCGCGCGTCGTCCAGCCACCGTTGATATCCCAGGTCTCGGCATCGAGCGGATCCTGGCCAATGATGGCATCGAGCATGATCTGCTCGTGATTACCCTTGAGCACGTGGGCGTTGGGCAGCGAACGCACGAGCTTAATAACGCCGACCGGATCGGGCCCGCGATCGATCATGTCGCCCAGCACGTACAGCGTGTCGTCGGACGTCAACGAGATCTTAGACAGGGCCTCGTCAAGCGCACGCACGTGCCCGTGAGCATCAGATGTCACATAGATCGCCATGGTACGCCTCTCCTTGCATTGCGGCCTAAGCCCGGCGCCGCAACTAAAACTTCAAGTTGAACTTAAACGTTACCCATTGTACTCCGTTGCAATAAAGCTGGAAAGGGTTTCCGTGCAGAGGCAAAGACGGCAGCCGTCTATGACGATATCGCGCATGCCCGCAATCCAACCCCATAAACCCACCATCTTTGGGTACAAATAACCGCAGACAACTGACCGTGCCACGCCAACCACCCAGGAGCGGACACTACCTATGAACCAGATTCTTCTCTTTATCGGCCTCGTCATTATTCTGTGCCTGACCATCAAACCCGTCGGCAAAAAGCTCCCCTTCCCCACCCTGCTCATCTTTATCGCGCTCGGCATGCTGTTGGGCGTCAACGGCCCGGCGCATATCGACTTTAGCGACTATGCGCTCACCGAAACCGTCTGCAGCACGGCGCTGCTGTTCATCATGTTCTACGGCGGCTTTAACACCAACATCGACCGCGCCAAGCCCGTCGCCGCGCCCGCGGTGTTGCTGAGCACGCTCGGCGTCGTCATCACCGCAGGCATCACCGGCGTGTTCGCCCACTTTGTGCTGGGCTTCGACTGGATCGGCGGCCTGCTGCTGGGATCGGTCGTGGCGTCGACCGATGCGGCCAGCGTCTTTAGCGTGCTGCGCGAGCACAGCCTTTCACTGAGGGGCGTC
>CABSMS010000169.1 GCA_902478885.1 uncultured Collinsella sp.
TATGGGTTAGACCGCAACTATGTACCCCATACGCGAAGGGATGCGCATGTATCTGAAGATCGACATGCTCTAGCTGGACTTACCCCCGCAGCGGCGCCCCGCGCCCCATCAATTCTGCCGATTTTCGCCTTCACGCATATAAAGGAGTCCGTCATGCGCGACAAGCTCGAAAAGATCATCAAGGCCTACGAGGAGCTCGAGAAGAAGCTTTCCGACCCGGCCGTCGCCTCCGATATCAAGGAGTTCACGCGTCTCAACAAGGAGTACGCGCACCAGTCCGACCTCATTGCCGCCTCGCGCGAGTACATCGGCGCGCTCGATGACATCGAGGCTGCCAAGGAAATGCTGCACGATACCACCGATGCCGATGAGAAGGAGATGCTCCAGATGGACATCTCCGAAAACGAGGCCAAGCTTCCCCAGCTCGAGGAAGACATCAAGTACATGCTCATCCCGAGCGACCCCAACGACGACAAGAACACCATCGTCGAGATCCGCTCCGCCGCCGGTGGCGACGAGGCGGCCATCTTCGCCGGCGATCTGTACAAGATGTACCAGCGCTTTTGCGAGTCGCGCGGCTGGAAGACTACCGTGCTCGATTCCAGCCCCAGCGAGGCCGGTGGCTTTAAGTCCATCGAGTTCAAGGTCGAGGGCGACCGCGTCTACTCCGTCATGAAGTTCGAGTCCGGCGTGCACCGCGTCCAGCGCGTTCCCAAGACTGAGTCCCAGGGCCGCATTCAGACCTCCACGGCTACCGTCGCCGTACTTCCCGAGGCCGAGGAGATCGACGTCCAGATCAACCAGTCCGACCTGCGCATCGACACCTACTGCGCCTCCGGCCCTGGCGGTCAGTGCGTTAACACCACCTACTCCGCCGTGCGCATCACCCACCTGCCCACCAACACCGTGGTGCAGTCGCAGGAGCAGCGTTCCCAGATCCAGAACCGCGAGGTCTGCATGCAGATGCTGCGCGCCCGTCTGTACGAGATGGAACTCGAGAAGCAGCAGGCCGAGCTCGGTGCCGAGCGCCAGAGCCAGATCGGCCACGGCAACCGTTCCGAGAAGATCCGTACCTACAACCAGCCCCAGGACCGCGTGACCGATCACCGCATCGGTTTCAACTCCACCTACAACGGCGTCCTTCTGGGCGATCAGCTCGGCACCGTCATCGAGGCGCTCGCCGCCGCCGAGCGAGCCGAGAAGCTGGCACAAGCAGTTTAAGTTACGGCGTTTTACCAAACGCCGTAACGGCTCGACGCTGCAAACGCCCCTAAGCGGCAATCTGACGTTCAATCGTCGGTCGCGTACCGAAGTACGCTTCCCTCCTCTTTCACGTCACCTTGCTCGCTTAGGGGCGTTTTCGCTGATTTATGCTCAACCTGCGGCGTCTTAGAGGTAGTCATTGGGGACGTACTTAAATGACTAGGTTGGACACATTGCTTTGAGGCGTTATTCAATCGGTTTTGATAGCCTTTAGGCTGTTTGCCTGCTTAAAGCAATTAACGGTGTGCATCTGCTATTGGAAATATTGCTCGAAAAAGCGTCCGAGAAGTCGCGGGGCGATTTTTGGCGCGTCGCGCGCCAAGTGATTTGGCAAGCGTTTGGTTAGATATTGGTCAGGTTAAGGGCAACCTTGCCAAAAGCTTGACGGATGCAGATTTAGACGTCGATGAA
>CABSMS010000170.1 GCA_902478885.1 uncultured Collinsella sp.
ACACGGCGTCGTAGCCCTCGTCGGCGACCTTGTCGGCGAGCGCGGTCATCTTCTTTCCGGTCTCGTAGACGTTCTTGCCGTCCTCGACGTAGCCCTCCTGGCTAAAGTGCATGATCTCGATCTTCTCGGTTTCCTTCATGGCTTTTCCTTTCTGTCCTGCACGCAACTCTATACATCGCGTTTCTTTTCGATACCAATTATAGACATACACCTAATGTATTTTTAATACCACTTATCAATCTGCTCCAATCCTCGGTGAACGGTCGAAATTCTCTGGTGAGTGGTATTAAATTAGAATTGAATGTATAGCTAACGCCTCTGGCGCCTCCCTTGTGTGACAAAGAACAGCGTTCCTACCAGCGCAATAATGGTCGATGCCCCAAACAGTACCGTCTGGACACCCAAAGCCTCCGCCAAAAACGGAGCCGCCAGCAGCGGCAGCACGCCGGCGCTCATCAGGCCAAAACGCACAAAGCCGGTAATGCGCCCCAGGTATTTGATGTCGGCGCGCTCCTGAATCAAGATCATCTGCAGCGGCTCCAGGAACCCCCAGGCCAGACCGTTAATCGCCTGACCGATAATCGCAACCCCCAGCATATCGGTGCCCACGTACACCATAGACCCAATGCCCACGGCCATGAGCGCGCCGAGCAGCAATCGCAGGTTGACATGGCGAGCAGAAAGCTTGGTCAGGATGAACGCACCCACCGAGGAAGTGAGGCCCACGACCGAGGACAGCCAGCCCAGCCAGACGATATCCACGTTGAGCACATCGCGGTAGAACAACGACTCCAGCGAATCGAACGCGCCAAACGCAAAGAAACCCAAAAAGCCCGAGATAAAGATGAGGCGCAGGTCGTGGTCGCGAAACGTAAGTCGCGCACCCTCGGCCATGCCGCCCAGAACACCGCCCTTCGGCTTCTCCCCTTTTGCGGGAGCAACACACTCGTGACAGCCCAAGGAGAGCACGGCCGCCACACCCATCATGCCCGCCATGAGCAGATAGACCGATTGCGTGGCAAAACAGCTCACGATGGCACCGCCGAGCAGCGGGCCAGCGGTATAGGCGATATTGCTGTAGAACACCATGAGGCCATTCACGCGGGTACGGCCCTCGGTGGTCGACTCCAGGTATCCCGGAAACGCATGCGTGCAGGTGTTGATAAAGCCGCCCGCAAGTCCCAAGACGCACGCGGCAAACACAAGCCCGGGGACAGACAACGGCGCTAACCCCACGCCAAGCGATAGCACTGCCGTAATCACGCACGTCACAAACGACGTCCGGCGCGGTCCAAAGCGATCGATGACCGAGCCCGACACCATATTGCCCACCGACGTCATAAGATTGCGCACGAGCGTAATGGCGGCAACCAAAAAGGCCGTGCCGGCCAGATCATACGTGGCCGCACCGATAAGCCCCAAAAAGTAGACCGCGTTGTTGGCGCACCACTGCAGGGACTCAATAAGAATCAGCCTGACCTCTGCCGGCGTCAGGCGCATTGCTTCGCGATCCTTCGCGAACATACGAACTCCTTCTATACAAAAAGGGGATGGAGGGCATAGGCCTGCTCCATCCCCTTTCCAGGTTGCAACGAAAATCTGTGCAGCCGGGCCCTTACGCCAGCACGCCGAAGAACGCGCCGATGATGCCCACGACCATGGTGGCAAC
>CABSMS010000171.1 GCA_902478885.1 uncultured Collinsella sp.
GATGAGCGCTAGTCTCGTGGGCTCGGAGATGTGTATAAGAGACAGGTATTGGATTAGGCCCCAAGACTCCGGTCTCGCGTGGGAAGATATCAATTTCTTCAATAATGCTTTTGACGACGTCTCGCTAACCATTGCACCCTTCGCCCCGGAGGGTAAGGCAGCTGCCGCAAAGCCCGACAACACCTCGGACGGCAATCTTCAAAAGTACTGGACATGCGAGGGTGACCGTCGAATCCTCCACAAGGCAGGTGCACATCTAAACCAGGAACCTTATAACGAGCTGGTGGCGACTACACTTCACCGTCGCATCCTAAACGTTTGCGATTATGTACCCTATTCGCTCGAAGGCGCGGGTACTTCTGCCTTGAGCACATGCAATGTCTTCTTAACTGACGAAGAAGAATATGTCCCTGCGTTCTATGTAAACCAGCATGCAAATGCAGACGAGCGACTAACCGATTACGAACGGTATGTAGCAAACTGCGAGGAGCTTGGAGCGACAGATATAAAAGACGCCCTTGACCGCATGATTGTATGCGATGACATCATTGCCAACTATGATCGTCATTGGCGCAACTTTGGCCTCGTGCGAAACGTCAACTCACTGGTCTGCAGACCAGCCCCCATCTTCGATTCGGGCTCATCACTCTGGTGCAACGTATCACTAGAGGAGCTTAGGGCGGGAGAGCACAGTTTCACCAGCGCACAATTTCATTCAAGTCCCGCCAAACAAATGTTGCTCGTCGAGGACATGGGCTGGTTTGACGGCGACAAACTCGAGGGCTTTGTCGACGAGGCGATCGAGATTCTGTCTAAAAACGATGCCCTAGCAGCGAGACTACCTTATCTAAAAGAGGCGCTAACGTGGCGCCTCGAAAGAATGATCGACATCGCTGAATGGAGTTAGCGAGGCAGCATTGCCCCGCCAACTCCCCTACCTCCCGCGCAACGCCTTGAGCTTGGCCAGCGCATCGGGATTTAGGCGGCTGCCCAGGGTCATCTTGATCTGCGGGGCTTCCTCGGCCTCGTGAACGTCGTTGTCGATCTGTTTGATCTCGTCCACCAGCATGCGGCTCGAGATGCGCGTAACACCCTTGCCCATAACGACGGCCTGGATCGTGCCGTCGCTCGATACCACGGAGCACGCGCGGCCTTCCTCGCGTGCCTCGATGCAGAGCTTTTGCACCACGGTATCGGCCGATACACCCGTCGGCGAAAACTCGATGCGCACGCCGCGGGCCGGCAGGTTGGGGCGCTCGTTGGAGATATTGCCCGCGCCGTCAAACACGATCACGGCCTCGTAGCGGCCCTGGGCAAACGCCGCAACATCGTTGATGAGCGCCGTGCGCGCCATATCGTGGACGTCGCTGGAATACGGATCGTCGGAATGGTCGTAGACGAGCTTTTCGTAGCGCGGCGTGCAGTGGATCACGTTGTAACCGTCGACCACCAGCAGCTCGGGCTTATTGGAGTGCACCGTCGAGACCGGATCGGCGATGGCCTGCGCAAACGCATTGCCGCCCACGCCATAGGTCGCTGCCGAAACAATCGGCTTGGCCGAGCCCTCGCCAAAGCGCTTGGCCTTGGACTTGGCGCGGTTCTTCTTGGACATGCGCTACTCCTGTCTCTTATACACATCTCCGAGCCCACGAGACTAGCGCTCA
>CABSMS010000172.1 GCA_902478885.1 uncultured Collinsella sp.
CCCATATAGCGATTGGTCTGACTATTCATGGATTGGACAAGAGGGAACCCAGTTCGAGGCCTTCAAGGGCAAGGTGATGAATAGCCACTCGGGCAACCCTGCCATTGCCACAGGCGGCGGTTCGTGGGAGCGTTCGGTGCTTCCAGACAACTCTGTGCGCTTCCTCTATGTCGACAACCACGGCACTCCGTCGAGCAACATCTTTGCGTCGAGCTATGGTTACGTCTGCCCCGCCTGGTGTTTCTAGTTTCTTTTGGTAACCGCGCGAACGATTGTCGTCTTGAAGCATAGTTATCGGGTTGAGGAGAAAATGGGTCATACAGTGGCTCTTAGAGCGCCTGCCGCGCTCCTCCGCCAGTACCTCTGCGGCGTCCTCGTGTAGAGCCTCATCCTGCTTGGCGTTTCGAGTTCGGGAAGTACGCGGTGGGTGGATAATTGACTCACTCAGATGACGGCGCTGACGGGAGCGGCCATGGCGATGTGCGAGATTGCGGTCAAGTTCGATGAGGACGAAAGAGCTTCGATTCGGGATAATGCGGACGCCGCGGGCATGTCCTTTTCCGAGTTCGTGAGAAGGGCCGCGCTCGAGAAGGCTGAGGACATGGCGGACACCGAGGCCTACAACGAGGCCTTGGGCGGGGTCCGGCTTATAGCCGGATCCCGCTTTTCTATGGCTTTCATTCGTCTGTCTAAAGGTATGAAGCGGTTGACTCGATAGGAATGCGGGCAACGCCCGAAGCGGGCGTCATGGCTGCTCTCAGAGCGCCTGACTCTTTCCCCCGCCGCTACCGTTGCCGCAGCGGCACGTTACGGGCTGATCGGTTCGCTCTAACGTACGCTCCTGCATGCAATATCAATCCCCATACGAAGGGAGTGTCGCATATGTATGCAGCGGCGCAGAACCTTCGGGGGGGGGTATCTCCTAGAGGTGCCCGCCTCCGAGCCCAATCTATCATCGAGTATGTCCTGATCATCGCGGTAATCGGCCTGGTCATCGTGTTGGCGGGACCAGGCGTGGCCGGAGGCATCCGCAACCAGTTCAACCTGGTCGGCAACACGGTGAACAATGGGACGACCGGCGGCACCGAGGGAGGCGCGTCCGGCGGCGGCTCCACAGGCGCCGATTCCGCGACCGTCCAGGCGGCCGTCGCCAAGGAAGCGAAGGACTGGACACTCGACGAGCAGGAGGCGGTTGCCAAAGACCTCGCCAAAAACGGGACTTCGTCTCTCGCCTATGCCAAGGCAAAGGCTGCGATGGACGCTGGGACGAAGTTCTCGGTGAAGCTGACGGACGGCAAGACGCTGACCTACCGAATCATCGGTATCAACCACGACGAACTCGCGGACGGGTCCGGCAAGGCAGGTCTTACATTCTTTACAACATCAACGAATATCTCCTCACGCATGAATCCCGATGTCAAGACTATCGGCGGTTGGGAGAAGTCAGAGCTCCGCGGGAAAATGAACTCGGGTGAAATCTGGAACCTCATGCCCTCAGATTTCCAGTCCAAGGTGAAATCCGTCAGGAAGCTCACGAACAACGTCGACAGCGGTATCGAGAACAAGGACGCCGCCGTGACGGCTACCACCGACAAACTGTTCCCTGTCTCTTATACACAT
>CABSMS010000173.1 GCA_902478885.1 uncultured Collinsella sp.
GCCTTGACCTTCTCCTCGTCCAGGTCGAGCATGACGACGTTGGCGCCATTGCGGGCGAACTCGCGGCAGATCTCGGCGCCCATACCGCCGAGCGCGCCAGTCACGGCGCAGACATCGCCCTCGAGCTTAAGCCAATTGCTCATAGGAACTTCCCTTCTTGTGCCTCCCGGTGGGTCGCTCCCATTAACCGACCCACGTGGTTTTCGCTGGTTATCGTATGCTTTGCATTTGCGCAGGTGAATTGCATATTTGTTAGAATGGCGTTAACCGTAGGTTTACACCGTGCGATGCAGTTTTTTCTCAATTAAGCGCGTGACCTGCGAAAATAACCCCCTGTGGCACCATGCGGTCACAGGCGCGAAAACGGGAGATTGACGTGTACGATCGACGACTCGAGGCCATATCGGCCGCCGCGGAGCTGGGAAGCTTCTCGCGTGCGGCGGCAAAATTGCGTGTGTCGACTCCGGCGCTCGTCAAGCAGGTGTCGGGCTTCGAGGCCGAGTTCGGCATCACGCTGTTCGAGCGCTCGCATTCTGGTGTTAAGGTGACGCCGGCAGGTGCTCTGCTGGTGGACGATGCACGTTCGATCATGCGGCAGTCCGAGGACGCGCTACGCCGTGCCCGACGCGCGGCGGGCGATGGCGGGGCCGTGCGTCTGGGCGTGTCGATGATGTGCCCGGGGCGCCAAACGCTGTCGATGTGGTCGGGCATCCACGATCTGGAACCGTCGCTGCGATTTGAGATCGTGCCGGTAAGCGACCTCTATGACGAGCGCGAGACCGTCATGCGCAGCTTGGGCCGCGAGGTCGATGTGGTGCAGTCGAGCTTTTCGACCCCACGCTGGGGCGACGCATGCCAAAGGCTCCGCATCGTCAACGTGCCGTTTTATATCGACGTGCCGCGCACGAGCCCGCTTGCGCGCAAGACGCGTATCACGGTTGCTGACTTGGAGGGCATGCGCCTGCGCATACTGCGCCACGGCAACGACGCAATGGACAGCCTGCGCATCGACCTTCTGGCCGACGGCGGCGTTGACGTGATCGACGTGGACAGCTTCGACTTTGCGCTCTTTAACGAGGCAGAGGAAAAGGGCGACGCGGTGCTCACCTGCGGCGCATGGTCGGGCGTGCACCCTGCCTTTGTGGGCGTGCCGTTCCTGTGCGGCCGCGAGGTGCCAGTCTTTCTGCACTACCCGCTCGAGCCCACCCTCCAAGTCCAAAAATTCGTCAACGCCATGGCACAACTTCTCAAATAGCTATCGTGTCGATGATTCTTTAATCCCCGTCCTAGAAAAATCATCTGGTAGAGTTGGCCTCACTTGAATTTCAGCACACTGCGTGCTACTTGCTTTTTTGCCATTTAGGGGAGTGAACTTGTGAATACTTCTGTCGCCAAGAAAGCCAGCCGGGCGGTGCGCCTGCTCATGATGGTGCTCACGGCAGTTCTTATCTTCTTCTTCATTAATGTTATGCTGCTCGTCTCTGATATCCAGGGCACGGCGCGCGTGGTCAACTACGCCGGTCTGGTTCGCGGTACCA